>JAFGHE010000043.1 GCA_016930295.1 Sedimentisphaerales bacterium | reverse complement strand
TAAATATCCCATTTGAATTGAAATTATTTGAAAAGGCATTACAATTGTGCCTATAAAGAAGCAATTATAATTATCATACAAATACGTTCTTCCGAAAGGAGATGGCCATGAGTGAACATATAGAGAGCAATCATAATCCAGGAACAGATGTAGCGCAAATGCCTCTGCACAGAAAGATTGCGGAGAATTTGACTAATCAGGTGACAGCAGGAGAGCTAAAGCCCGGTCAGAAGTTACCCTCGGAACGTCGTATCGCCCAGCGATACAGTGCGTCGCGGGCTACAGTACGCACGGCATTGCAGCATTTGGAACAGGCCGGTTTGATAACCCGGCGTGACCGTCGCAGTGCGGTAGTGACTATTCGACGTGATATAACTCCTTATCTGCGGATTGCCTGCGGTTCACAGCGGGTGTTGAGCCTGTTCCGTCGTATGGCGGACATGCAGCTTTTGCCGCCTCGGTGCCAGTTGCAAATGCTTGATTTGCAACAAGATGGGGTGATGTCCCAGATTATAGGCCAGCCGGCCAGCAGTGCGGATGTATTTATATGTGACCTGGAGCATGTCAATTGTCTAAAAAATCAGTCGAATGTATTTTGTGGCGTGGACCAGCATCTGGCCACGGATGCGAGTATGCACGAAAGCCTGGTTCAATTTTATGGTGCGGAGGGCAGATGTCAGGCGGTGCCGTTAAGTGTTTCTCCGATGGTGCTTTATTACAATAAAGCCATGTTCTCAGAGCACCAGCGGGAACATCCCCATGAAGGATGGAACTGGGACCAATTGATCGATAATGCCGGGCATTTTCCTCATGTAGGAACGTATGGTTTTCAATTCCGGCCGACGTTCAGTCATCTTTCCAGCATTATGTCACGGCGTGGCAATGAGTTGTATCTGCACGACGGCAAGCTCGCGGCCCAGACTGCCGAATCGTTTGAATGGACGGTTCGGTTTATCCATGATATGCTTTACAATCGGCGGATTTCACCGGTACTGGCGAAAGCGGATCAGATTAATCTGTTTGCACAGCGTCGCTGTGCCATGGCCATGGACGGATTTGAGATGTATAATAACTATCGTAGCAAGTTAGGTGATGATCTGGGAGTGACGCGGCTGCCCGGCGATGCGATTGGCGGCCGGATCAGTAGTGGACTGGCTCTGCTGGCCATGCAGGGGCTGGAAAGCCTCCAGCCGGTGGATGATATGTTACGTGCCCTGTTAAGCGGAAAAACCCAGCAGATCGTCGCCCAGGTGGGCGGTGGACTTCCGGTGCGCAGTGACCTTCTGACTCCGGAAGCGCTGAACTCAGCCATGGATATCCCCCACGAGGTGGCCACACTGTTCATCCGGGAGGCACAGAACTTCCATAATGCCAATTTGCCGGTGAGCCTGGATTACAAACTGGCAGTCGATAACCTGTTCCTGGAACTGTGGCTGGGTCTGGATAATGTTGATAGTATCTGCCATCGGTTCAGAGAATTGCAATAACCCCCTTTTAATCTAAGAAAAGGATGAAAGTATGGGGCGACCCGTTGGGGTCGCCTTTTTTATAGATATCTATACGAGTATTTTATTTGGAAATTGACTATGGAACATCAAACGCGGAGAGAATTCGTTAAATTGGCCTGTTTAGGCACGGCAGCGGGATCTTTTACAGGCGCCGGGTTATCCCTGGCTCAGGCCGGCACGGCAGAGGATAGCAAACCTCTTAAAAGTAATATACGTCTGGGATTAGCGTCATACACCTTTAAGGAATTCGATCTGGACGAGACCCTGTCCATGACGCAACGTCTGGGTTTGAAGTATATCGTGTTCAAGAGTTTTCATCTACCGCTGGACAGTTCTCCTGATACCATCAGATCGGTTGTGGATAAAGTGCATAAAGCCGGGCTGGAACTCTATGGCGGGGGGGTGATTTATATGAGTACGGAGAAGGAAGTGCAGCAGGCCTTTGAGTATGCCCGGACCGCGGGGATGGAGGTCATCATCGGGGTTCCACACCCTGACCTGCTGAAGCTGGTTGAGCAGAAGGTACAGGAGACGGATATTAAGGTTGCCATTCATAACCACGGGCCGGGCGATGCATTATATCCTACGCCCGGGAGTGCTTATGAAAAGATAAAGGACCTGGATAAGCGGATGGGTTTATGTATTGACATCGGGCATACGCAACGGGCCGGGGTGAACCCATCGGACGCGGCACGAAAGTATGCCGACCGGCTGCTGGATATTCATATCAAGGATGTCTCGGCGGCCAGGGCAGAGGGTCAGACCGTGGAGATCGGACGGGGGGTAATCGATATTCCCCTATTTTTGCGGACATTATTAGATATTAAGTATAAGGGGGTTGCATCGTTCGAATATGAAAAAGACCCGAAAGATCCTTTGGCAGGATTGGCGGAATCAGTAGGCTATGTGAGGGGGGTGCTGGCGGCGTTTCAATAACAGGACAAAGAGAGGTGTGAGCCAAACATGCCTAAACTCGCTGCGCTCGTGTAGGCATGCCACCCGTTTTAGATGGTTTTTTTGATGTGGGCTATATGCAGGCTGACATTGAGGAGGTCGGGATTTTCCATGTTTTTCTGGATATTCATGGACTTGATATTAATGAAGGCCTGGGCCGAGTTCAGGGGGAGCAGGAATTGGATAAGCTGCTCCCAGGTGATGTTTTTTAACTCCATGGAAACCACGGTCTCGGTGTAGTTATCGTTTAAATCATGACTTTGCTGGGTCATGGGCGGCGGTGCGAGCCGGGAATTGGCGGTAAGGTTTTCCAGAAAGGGCATCAGGTCGAAATCAGCCGGCTGAGAGGCTATTTTTGCGTGGATTTGGCTGAATTGATTTTCCAGGTCCAGGTATTGTTTTGTCTGGCTTTTGAGTTTGTCCAGGGCCTGGATTTTTTCGGGGATGACCCGGTTTAATGTTTCAATTCGGGTGCGGACAGGGCTGATCAGAAATCCATAGAGTGACCAGAGACAGACAAGGACTGCCAGAAACACTATGATACGATGTTCTCTGCGGGTAATTTTTCTCATGGATAATTCCTGATTATTTTGACGCCGGCGTCAAAGGTGTTATAGACCGTTGATTCCGGGTCAGAAGCAATGTTTTTAGCTGTATATATCACCTTTTAACGTGAGTCTCTTAATACGTTGACTTCAGGGTAAGGGAAACGGAAAACTGTACTTCATCCGAGTCAGGTAGTTTTTCGAGTCCGGACACATTAACATTATCGAAGCCGGGGATTTCCTGTAATATCCTTTGCCATTTGTAAGCGATGGTTGACGAGGCACATTGTCCGGATAACTGAGCTGCCTGCTGAGTGATAAGAATATTGTTGATCCTGAGATTAAGCTGTTCCGGAGTATGGGCAGAGATCGTATGCAGGATATCCAGCGGTTTTACGGAATTTATGGCAGAGGCTTCGAACAGGTCGAATGCCTTGCGCTGACTGGCCAGGGCGGCATCGAGTTGGGCCAGTTCGTTAACAATATTCTTCTCCTGCGGCAGGGCCTGGTGGAACGTTTGTTTTATTTCGTTTTTAATTTTCTGATATTGGCCCTCCAGCCGATTTTTTTGGATGAGTAATCCGGTGAGATAGACCAGGGCTATTGTGGTTATGAGGAACAGTCCTAGATATTTCTGAGTTTTGGCATTAACACATTTTCGGCTGTCTTTTTTGAGGGTATGGATAAAATTAGCGCCGGGATATTTTTCCGGATGTAAGTAGCGCAGGGACAGTCCCTGAGCGATGCAGATTTCCGGTTCGATATGTTTGTTATCATTACATTGAATGTGTACCAGCGGATCATACAGAATGATTTGGCAATTCAGGTTATCCCTCAGGATATTCCGGAGTTGAGGAGAGGTTGTATGTTGGCCGGCGAGTACTAACGGAGTGTTATCGGGGATTTTACGGCCCATTTCCGAGCGCCAGGTCATTTCGATTTCGCGTATAAGGTTATCATAATTGTTGTGTTCATTCTGGTTTTCGGCGGGCGGGGTATCCCATTGGGGTATATTTCTAACTGTGATAATCTCGTTTTTATGAGTAATAGTAATGATAACATGGGAAGAATCACTGAAAATAATGATGGCATAATCAGCGGTGATATCGGGATGATTGGTTTTGACCGCAGCGACCAGGGCGAAAACAGGGGCCTCGATGAGTTCGTAGCGAAACCCACTGACTCGTGTTGTTTCCAGAAGCTCTTTGAGGGAGGATTGGCTGGTGGCGGTAACCAGCGATTTATGTTTATTATCGAGTTGCCGGTCAGAGCCGAAATCGAGTAATCGTTGGTCTGATAATACGGGAAAATCGTTCTGATATGGAGAGTCCGGGTTATCGCTGATTTTATCTTGTTCGGGAGCGGATGAGTCTGTGGTTTTGAAAAATATCTGGTTATGGGGCATAGCCAGAGCGGCAGCGGCCCTCCGGTCAAACCCGTGTTGGGTGAACAGGTTGGCTATAAATTCCGAAGGAGTGTCTTCTTCCCTGCGTGAGGGGCGGGTGCAGGTTTTTTCCAGGCAGAGGGTATCACCCCGCCGGGCCATCTGCACGGCAATCATTTTATCAGAATTTATATCAATACCAATTGCTCGTTTGGTCATCCGATACGTTCCTTTTTATATTATGCGTAGAGGATTGCGAATAAAAGAATCTATGACATTATCAGACATTAGATTTTATAACACGCTAAAGCCCCTTTCTGCAAAGGGGTAACCTTTGAACTCTCGGCGATCTTTTCGCAAAAGGTTCTTTTAGTGTAAATCCTTGTTTATTATATATATCGGACATTTCTATAATCACTTTAAGCAGGATTCCGGTATGGGTCTGGCCGGGGTTCCCGTTCCGGGTGTTTATATTTCGTGATAGAGTATTATTTCCGCTTCACGGTTTAAGGTTTTTTTAATAACAGCTTCAATGGTTATGATTCCGGAGTCGACCTTGCCCCGGGCCGTGATTTTATAATAGTATTCGTCGGGTTTGGTCGTGAGATATTGTTTGAGGATTGAAATCCGTGCTAATGACAGGCCGGGCAGTCGGACCAGTTCATCCAGGGAAGCGAAGGGTTGCAGTTGGCGTCTGTTTAAAATGATTTCCGTCAGGGCCGGGTCCATGAAATCGGCCAGACTTTGGATAACGAGTCTGGGTGCGGTATTGATATTGATCAAGCCGTTGCCGTACACGGTTACAAATTGTTCCAGTCCGGGGCGTGGGTCCGGTCTGTTATGGTTAGACATGGAATCGCCATAGAGATGGAAAGGGGTTACGTCTTTTACCAGCAGCAGTTCATTCACGGTCTGCAGGGGTTTGTTTTTACAAAAGCCGATTCTGGATTCATTTTCATACCAGGCGGACTCGACGCCCATATTATGATGGCTGACATGAGGTAACATGGTAATAAGATCATCCTTATCGGTCCAGTCGATGACGGCCGGTACCAGAGAATAGCTGAAGGGAACCTCGGTAGAGTATTGGCTATTGAGATGATCCAGGAGTCGGAGGACCTGGTCCACGCGTATTTTGTCGAACTGATTGACGCCGGTTTTGAGGTGGTTCAGATTTAGTTTGCCGTTTTCATCAAGAATAGTAATGTGGCATTGTCCGGAGTCGATATCGATCTGTTTATTATCAGAGAGCATTTTCCGGAGTGTTTCATTGGTTTGGATATCCGGATTCTGATTGATGACGGCGATGGCGATTTGCAGGCCGGCCCGGGCGCAATAGAGGGCCTGGAGGCGTGCACGAAAGTTGTCCGCCTGATGGACACTGGTACGAGAGGCGTAATTGAACTCTACCAGCAGTGCCGTCAGCAGGGCAATGATGAACAGGACAGTTATCAGGACGAATCCTTTGGCCGGATGATATTTTATTTTAATTTTCATGTGGATTATGATAGCAATTTGTGGTGACAATTGTGTTATAAGTCCGGGTTGTCGTATTGTCGGGCCCCAGCTCTAAGCTGATTTTTACGGCATGGGGCAGGAGTCTCTGATTTTTATCGGGCCAGGTATCGTGCCAGTTATTTTCATCGAAGAAACTTAATTGCAAAGCGTAAATATTTTGCGCCAGAGGGTGCCAGGTGTCCTGCCGGGGATTATCCTCTGAGAGCTCGAAACAGGGCTGCTGGGCATAATATAAGGAGCCGCCCTCTTTATCCTTCTGGTATCGATAAGCGACTTTAAAGAGCCCTCGGGGTAATTCAGGGTCATTGAATAAAGGGGCGGTGGTGATAAATTTCAACACCACGTCGTCCGGGGCACGGTTATTGGCGTAGAAAAATACAGGCGATTGCTGTTGTATTTCGTCCCCGGCTGAGTGAGGTTCGGTTTCTATGGGTATGGAGTCGGCGTAAGCACAGCGAATTTGCCGGGTCATTTTCTCCAAAAGAGATTGTCCCTGTCGGATATCGGAAATAATTGTTTTACCCTGTTGGGCCGAGTGTGAGGCCGCCTTAAAGGTACCATAGACGATCGATATAACGATCATCATGATGGCCAGGGCGGCCAGAATCTCCAGGAGAGTAAAGGCATTATTTCCGGGTTTTGATTTCATGGGTATTATGGTTCAGGGTGTATGTTGTCAGGTTGAAATATTTTTTATGGCGTCCCTGCTGCCAGTTGACATCCACGCGCAGGCGGTGGAGCCGGTCCATGTCGTCTGGATCCATTTCAGATGGAATGACACTGGAGACTTCCGTTTGCCAATGAAAATCGTGTTCTTTATAATTCGTGGAGCCACGGGTGGTTCCCGGTTCAAGAATGTTATGAGTCAGGAACTGGGAGATTTTTTCATCGGCCAGCAACGCCGCGTGATTGGCCAGGTCGGTTTTATCGGTGATGTCGATACTTACCAACTGCAATCGGATCAGGGCCACCAGGGCCATGGCTACAATAGCCAGAGCGGCCAGCACTTCGATGAAGGTGAAAGCCTTTTTTTTTGAGGGGTGCTTTTTCATGGGGTATTTATTCGATATTCCAGCTTTCGATGTCGGCGTCCTCGCCGGTGCCGCCGTCTTCGCCGTCTTTTCCATAGGATTCCAGGTCAAAGTATTTACCCTGCACTGAGGGGCAGATATAGATATAGTTATTACCCCAGGGGTCTTTGGGTGTTTTATCCAGGTAGCCATCGGGTGCATAACCGGAGATACCGGGATTATTGACCAGGACACCCAGTCCTTCGGAGGTGGTAGGGAACCGGCCGGTGTCAGTTTTGAAGAGAGCCAGGGTCGCTTCCAGGTTTTTAATTTCGATTTCAGCGACGGCGCGCCGGGCCTGTTCGGGCCGGCCCAGGATTTTGGGCATGATAATAGTGGCCAGGAGTCCGAGGATAACGATAACGATCATAAGTTCCAATAGGGTAAATCCTTTGTAATTTTGAGTTTTTTTCATGATTATTCTCCCTTAAAGCATCTGATTGATTTCAAAAATGGGAAGTAGCAGCGCCAGAACGATAAATCCGATAATAAAACCCATACATAATAAGATGACCGGTTCAATCAGTGACGTGATTGCGCGGATCTGGATTTCTATTTCTTCGTCACAGGACTCGGCGAAGTTACTGAGTTGTTCTTCGAGGTTTCCGCTTTTTTCCCCGATGGAGAGAGTATGATAAAGAATAGGGGGAAACAGGCCGAGTTTTTTTATGGCTGATGACAGGTTCAGTCCTTTGTTAATATCTTCGGTTATCAGGCTGATTTTATCGGCAATAAACGTATTTTGTATAACGGCCCTGACAATCAGGATGGCCCTGGTCATGGTAATACCGCTGGAGAGCAGGATACCGAGAGTCCGGCAGAATCGGATCATTTCGGTTTTGAGCATCAGGCTGCCGAACAAGGGCAGTTTGAGAGAGAATCGGTCCCAGTTGATTTTTCCGGATTCTGATTTCAGGTAGAATGAGGCTGAAACAATGGCGGCGCCCAGTGCTATGATGATAAAGAGGAAATGTGAGCTGCAAAAATCACTGATAGTGATCAGTAAGGTGGTCGGCCAGGGCAACTGGTGATTCATATCCAGGAATATCCGGGTAATGCCGGGGATGACAAAGGTCATGAGGAATATAATCACGCTTAGGGCCGCGATACTCATAAAGAGGGGATAGGTCAGTGCGGCCTTGATTTTACTGGTAAGGCGGGATCGTCGGTAGAGATATTGAGCCAGTTTAAAGAGGATATCTTCGAGCGTGCCGCTTTCCTGGCCGGCCTTGACCATATTGACATATAAATTCGAGAAGACCGTGGGATAATTACTTAAAGCAGCGGCGAGGCTGTGTCCGGTTTTTACCTGTTCGTGAATATCCGAGAAGGCCTCAGCGAGCGGATGCTTCTGGAACTGCTCCGCTAAGGCGGCCAGAGCCTCCAGGAGCGGCATGCCGGCCCGGATTAGAGTTGCCAACTGGCGGGTTGCAGTGCAGAGATCGGAAGGTTTTATATGAAGAATATAATCGGAATTCTTTTTTTTGTCTGATGATGCGGGTGTGTGAGGATTACTGTTGTGCGTCGGGTCGTCATAATCGGCCGGTGGCGCAGCTATCAGAGAATCCGTGTCACTGTCAGGGTAGTTATAGGTATCACCCGGTGTTGACGATATCTCTTCCAGGTCTTTTCCGGTTGTTTGCTTAGATTTCCACATTTTCTTTATTGGTAGTATTAACAGGGATACAGTCCTGGGTGACCCGCAGAACTTCCTCAATGGTTGTTTGACCGGTCAATGCCTGGCGCAGTCCATCCTGGCGCAGGGTTCTCATGCCGTGACTTACGGCCTGCTCCTTGATGCTATGGGCCGGGCTTCTTTTAATGATCAATTCCCTGATGGTGTCATCGATGATGAGTAATTCCGCGATGGCGGTTCTGCCCCAATAGCCGGTATGGCTGCACTGGTTACATCCGGAGCCGATAAATACCTGACCCTCCCAGGGACTTTGGCGGGTGGCATAATCGGCAAGTTCGCTTATATTATACTCTGTCCGGCAGGGGGTTTTACAGTGGGGACATATAACTCTCAGCAGTCTCTGGGCCATGACAGCCGTGAGCGATGAAGAAATCAGGTAGGGCTCGATAGCCATATCGATCAGTCGGGTAATGGCGGACGCTGAATCGTTGGTATGCAGGGTGCTGAACACCAGATGGCCGGTCAGTGAGGCATGAATGGCGATTTCGGCGGTTTCGACATCGCGGATTTCGCCGATCATGATAACGTCCGGGTCCTGGCGGAGGATATGTCGCAGGCAATTGGCAAAGGTGAGATTTATTTTTGGTTTTACCTGCATTTGCCCGACGCCGGGCAGTTGATATTCAATCGGGTCTTCCACCGTGAGGATATTGCATTCGTTACGGTTGAGTTCATTAATAGCGCAATACAGGGTGGTGGTTTTCCCGCTGCCGGTCGGGCCGGTGAGCAGGATGATGCCATGTGGAGAATGAATGAGTTGATGGAATTGATTCATGCAATCGTCGGCGAATCCTAATTTTTTCATATTCAAGTCCGGGCCGCCTTTGTCGAGCAGGCGGAGCACTACACGTTCACCTCCTGAGATGGGGATAATGGATACCCTGATATCCAGTTCCTTATCACCGATTTTGATACGGCTTTGGCCGTCCTGGGGCAGGCGTCTTTCAGCGATATTGAGATTGGCCATGATTTTCAATCGTGAAATCAGCGGAGCCACATGGTCCGGCGGCAAAGAGGTATTGTCATGGAGGACACCGTCGATCCGATAGCGAACCTTTACTTCCTGTTCATAGGGTTCGATATGGATATCGCTGGCCCGGCTGTTAATGGCCTTGAACAGGATGGTGTTAACCAGTTTGACGATGGGGGCATGTCCGGAGATATTGAGCAGGTCCTCATGCGGGTCTTTCGGAGTGGGGGAGTCTGTCTCAGGATTATTATTGTGATTTTTTTGGTCCGCCCCGCCGAGTTCTTGATAATAACACCGGCTGATTGCCTTATCAATTTCTGTTGGTGGGCATAGTATGCGTGGACAGTACGTCCGGAGGATATTGAGTACGGCATCATAGGCTTCGATGTTTAAGGGGTCGGCCATGGCAATCATCAGGTGTTGATTTTGATCGATGATTGGCAGAAGCTGTTGTTTTTTTAGAAAGTCGAGAGGAAGTTTTCGTACACTGTTGTGTTTAAGCTGTTGCGGGGTAATGGTGTCCAGGTAGGGAATATTCCACTGTTGGGCCAGAGCGTGACAGAGTTGATCGGGACTGATATATCCTTTTTCGATAAGGATCTGGCCCAGTTCGGGACAGGGTCGGCGTGTCTGCTGGAGGCGGAGCGCCGAATCCAGTTGTTCCGGTGTCAGGCTGGTATCGCGTAATAATATTTGTCCGATCGATTCCGTTTGCATGATATTCAGCGCCAGATGGATTCCAGGATATCGATATTTTCCAGGTTTTCATCTTTGGTCCGTTGGCCCAGTTCAGGGGCGATTTCTTCGCGTTTTTTCTGTGTTATCCTAGCCATATCAGGCTGGTCTTTGAGTACGTAGGGCGTGATGAAAAGCAGTAAGTTGGTTTTCTGCAGGCGGTCGCGTTGTAATTTGAACAGGCCGCCGATCAGGGGCAGGTCACCTAAGAGCGGGATCTTGTTTTCGATAGTAATTTTATCATCGCGAATGAGGCCTCCGATGACCACGGTGGCGCCGTCGGCCATGGCGATCTCAGTTTCGATCTGACGTTTGGCGGTGGTGGGTGTATCGGACGAGAGTCCGGTTACACTTTCAATCAGTTTAGTGAACTCACTATAGATAGCCAGGCGCACTATACCGCTCTGGCTGATATGGGGTGTAATTTTCAGGCTGACCCCCACATCCTTATAATCGACCGTTTTAATCACGGTGGGAGTAGCGGGATCGGTTTCAGTAATTTTTGACTGGACCACATAGGGGATATTGTCACCCACCAGGATGTTGGCTTCACTGTGATTGGAGGTGAGAATATGCGGCGTGGAGAGGATATTGACCCCGGAGACGTTTTCCAGGGCATTGAGGATGGAGCCGATTTTCACGTCGCCGCCTATATCTTTGAAGGCTCCGACACTTAGTCCGGAAGTATCACCATTGATATAATCGACTCTGACGCCGAAATTGGTGTTACCGAAAACACGAATACTATCCGAAACGGCCTGGTCCAGGGTGGCCCAGTCCACGCCAATTTCGCGCAGGTTTTCTTCGGATATTTCTATAATCAGTAGTTCGACCAGGACCATCTCCCGAGCGATATCGAGTTTTTCAATGATATCAGAGATGACTTTAAAATCCTGGCTAGAGGCATGAATAATAAGAGCATTCGTACCCGGGTCGGGAGTAATTTGAATCGGGAGCTGATTGCCCGATTCGTCGAACGCTTTTCGGTTTGCCAGAGCCTGGGATAGAGATTTTGCGATACTTTCGGCTTGAGCGTTTTTGAGCGGTACAACATGTACATCGTAGGCGCCGGTCGGTCGTTCAACATCCAGTTGGCGGACCAGGTCTCTAATCAGGCGGGTATCATCCTGGTTGGCTATAACGATCAATGAGTTGGTTCTTTCATTGGGCTGGATCTGGAGTTTTGAGGAAATTTTCATTTGTTGTCCGGTCCGTCGTGAGCGCAAGGTGGAGGATTCCTCATTCTCCAGGATGTCCGTAATTTGCCGAGCGAGCATTTGCGCGGAGGCGTATTGTAGGGGGATGACCGTGAGTTCTTCTTTAGACCCCGGTACATCCAGTTGAAATATGATTTTGGCAATATGATAAATATTGGCCGAGGTATCGGTAAGGAGAAGTGTATTGGTCGATTCGTAGGTGGCCAAATTGGCTCCCGCAGATAATCGAGAGTTAATGATGCGGCTTATTTCATCCACGTTTGCATATTTCAGGGGCATGATCTGGGTTACAATAGAATCATCCTGAGGGATATCAGCCGGATTACAACCGATTCGTATTCTCAGATTGTGTTTATTGACTTCGGTACGGGGCACGATTTTGACATGGTCCCCGGCCGGCACGGCGGCAAATCCCTTCACCGTAAGTATGGATTCCAGGAAATGGTAAATTTCTCCCAGTCGTAATTCGGTGGGCGACAAGACGGTAACCGTGCCTTTGATGGATTCATCCACAATGAAGTTGATTCCGGTTATTTCACTTATGGTTTTAATGACCGAGCGGATATCCGCCTGGTCGAAATTTACGGAAATGAGTTGATCGGCGGTTTGCGGATCACTTAAGGCCGGAACGGCAGTGGTAACGTCCTGAAACAAGCGATCTGGTGTGTCCTGGTCTTGACGGAGAGAAGATTCATCCGGTTGGGCCAGGGCGGACGAGACAATATTCTCGGTGAAGACGGGTGTATCGGTGGCCTGTGTAATTTTCGGGCCGTTAAGATTCTCGTCCGTTATCTGAGGATTGGTGTCGGGCATAAGGGTATCGTCGGGGGTCATGGTCTCATCAGAAGATTCAGAGGTCTGTGAGCGCCAGTCCTTATATTCAACTGAATGGCGTTTAAGGATACGGGCCGTTTCCTCATCAATGATTCTGGTTTGGGAGTTTTCCGGAGTATATACAGTCAGGTCCTTGTGGTCAGGGGCTGTAGCGGATTGAGGTTGTGATTGGCAGCCGGCATGGAGCAGGGCTGCCAGGCAGACTATGAGTATGAGACATTTTATCATCGTGAATGACAGGCAATTTTTATAGTTATTAATCATTTTGGCTATTCAGAATAATTATCAGCAATTACGTTTTGGGATAAGGTTATAGTTATTATATTATTATTTCTCAATACTTCGATTTCCAGGCGGGGCTGTGTTTTTGCTTTTTGGAAAACCTGATACGCTTTCTGCCTGGAGGTCAGTTTCTGGCCGTTTACTACCTGTATGATGTCTCCATTTTTCAAGCCTGTAAGCGGAGATATACCGAGTTCTTCCAGGTTGGCAAGGCGCAAACCCTCGGGTTCCTGTTCACTATTGGCAGTGATAACTTCAGCCCGACTGAGAATGGTATCGAATAATTTTACCGCGTTATCGACGGGAGCGATATTTTCTGGAGAACTGTTTTGATTATTTCGGGTTGGGGAAGATGGTGCCGGCACTTGATTTTTTGAGGTATCCTGTCCCTTGCTGTTTAGTCTTAAGATATGACGGTATCCGTTCATGGTAAGACATACGGAGGTTTTATTAATCTCGGCCAATCGAGCGAATTTGACCGGATCATTGATTTTATAGGTATTCGTCGTATCGGTGGCCAGGTCTTTGATAATGGCGCGTGCAATCGTTGTCGGGCCGGCAATGGTTCCCTGTAATTCTATTTCAAGTTCGGACCAGGCAGGCGAAGAGGCGTTTTCGTTGTTAAGATACTCCGGATAGAGATCTCCATCACTTCCACCAGGGCCGTAAGAATGGTCGAATATATTATTTTTTTTGAGGATGTCCGTATAATCTTTATTATCAGAGGAGACATTGACAGGGCCGGAATCAGGGGGAGAACTATCGGCCTGAGCGGATAAGGGGAAGTCCGTATAATTATCTGTAGAAATGAGAACAAGGATTTTAACAGTCACCAGGATGGCTATCAAAATCAAAGACAAGTTGCCGGCTAATAATAATTTTCGTTTATCCAATATAATGACTCCGATTCGTCTGGATATAACATATCTATATGAAAATTATCGCCTTGTGTTAAAGCCGACTTGAGAGGGATTCCATGGGTTGTCGAATAGTTTAATTACTATATCTATGGAACTTAGGTTAATGTTGCATTGAATACCGTTGTTTTCTTATATTACCAGAGATAAAACCGGTATTTTTACAGTAGCGACCGATAAAAAGTTTCTTATCAGTATTGTTTGTTTAAGTTGAAGGACGAGAGATTGGAAGATAAAAACAATCTTAAAAACCATATAGTCCCTACGAGGCCTTTTCGGATGATTTCATCGTTATCGATTTAAATAAGTAATTATATGTCAGTCATATATGATATGATTGACCATTTTTTTGTTACAACTTCAGTGCTTTAATATTCTTTACGGGCCCCGTTCCTTTGAAGCTACCCAATAAGTTTATCGGTCCTTGGGATTTTTTGGCGGTTTCTCCTTGTTTAAGCCAGGTGGCGATTTTTTTGTATTAACTTGAGGTTCTTTACTAATCAGGTATTGGGTAAAGTGGGTGGTTTGGAAGCGAATGGCATGTAATGTCGGAGTTATCACGACATGCTCCACATTAGAGATTCCGTATTGACTGAAATCTCCGGTTTGAGGATCGTACCAGTAAATAGAGGTGCCATCAGCAGATTCATCCACTTCATAAGGTATAGTGATTGTAATCGGTTTGGAGAATTCCTGTTCGCTGCTGGGTCCGAATTCATAAGAAGAGATGAATTCCAGTGCCGACGCGGGTGATGTTGGGGGATTATCCACTTTTGTAATAGTCAGGGTTACATCCGTCCAGAACGCTCCGGCGGGTACTTCCACACGAACATCATCAACACCGGTTATAGTTTCGGCTCCGACGATTCCCCCCTGGGTAGCTGTAATATTATTGGACGCGATAAGCGTACCTTCCCGGCCGGCCGTTTCGGTATAAGAAATATTTTCGGTTCCATCTTGTTCATCAATCCAGATGAGATAAGGTTGATTTTCTTCATTGGTTCCGATAACCGGACACGTCTGATTATTATGGGAGGGATCATTGGTTACCAGGATATTCGTGTTGGTGTCGGAAGTGGGGTTGACCATATAGATGTCACTATCCCCACTAAAAGGTACATTTCTGTCATCTTGCCAGGCCACGAAGACACTGGTGTCGTTTTCTGTTCCGGCCAGAACGATTGCCGGGGCTGTCTGGTCGGCATCGGAGCTATCGTCTACGATATTGATTCCCTGGATAGGGGCGGCGGGCAGGCCGCCGCTGCCGGTTCCATAGAAGATATCGTTATTGCCATTGGAATTATCCACCCAGACCATATGCAGGGTGTTCTCCAGCGGGGAGTATGCCAGGTCCGGCTCAAATTGGTCGCCGGGCTTGGTGACCAGAGGTATATTTTGCCACAGGTCACTGGAAGCGGCGCCATAGATATCCAGATTACCATTACGCGTGTCCGTCCAGGCCAGATATACGCCGCCATTGACGGAATCAACGGCCATGACCGGATCGGTTTGATCGGCAGAGTTGTTCGTGACCGGGATAATGGTCTGCGTGAGGAAATTATTGTTCGATGATGCCAGGAAAATATCCTGGTTTCCGGAGCGATCATCTTCCCAGGCAATATAAACCTGTGCCGGCGAGTTGTTGTCCACAACTATAACAGGATTGGTTTGATTGGCGTCCTGGTTGTCAACATCAACCTGGGTTTGAGACCAATGGGTTCCGTCGGTTGAAGTGGCAAAATAAATTTCCCAGTTACCTTCGCTGTTATCCTGCGACTGCCAGGTCAGGAGTAATGTACCCTGAGCGTCCATAGCTATATCCGGGCAGCACTGATCCGTATCAGCATCATTGGTTATATTGATGGGTGTATCGAATAATCCGGTATCTGCGGATTTTCTGGTGATATAAATATCTCTTTGACCTGCGTCTCCCTCGGCCCAGGCGATCCAGAGGTTACCTTCGGTGTCCTGGACGCTGACGATCTCGCTGTCCGGATCGATATTACCGGTGTCTATTATTCGAGGGAAGCCAAAGGAGTACATCTCGGTGGTAAAGGTAAAGGTATATGGAGTCATCTGGTTGGATTCCAGGTCTGCGGCTGTAACAGTCAAAGATATTTTTTGATCGTATTTAAACGACTGAAGTGCCTGGAAGGTATAGGTGTAATTATTATTATTACCAGTCCGTCGGCAGGTACCCCATTCGGTCAAGCATTCAGGGAGGTCTCCCTGATAAATAACATTGTCATCCAGAGAAATGACGACGGTAGCAGGATCAATACCGGATTCAGAGTCTGTCAGGTCCACGACCAGCAGAGAATTCAACGGCACCTGAATGGCATCCGGTTTGGGTACGGTAGTTTCAATTTCCGGAGCGGTCAGGTCCTGGGGTTCTACCGGGATGGATTCAAAGATAACCGAAATTGTATGATTAGCAGTGATATTAGTAAACGTATAAGTAGAGCCATTACCCTGATCGGTAGTATCCACCCATACCTGTTTGATTTGATATCCGGTATCGGGTGTTATGGTAAAGATCCGCTGTGAGCCCGATTCAACCTGAACCACTCCGGCCGGTGCAATTTTACCTCCGGGAGAGGCATTGGCCGTTATGTTATAGGAATCACTGGTAAAAAAGACTGAAATAGTATGGTTGCTGTTGACATGGTTAAAACTATGACTGTTAACCGGTCCCACGGAAACGCCGTCAACCAGGACATCGACAATCTGTTTGCCGGGTTCGGCTGTGATATTAAAGACCTGGCTTTCACCGGGGACGACCGATACAACGCCGCTGGGAGAGATAGTTCCTCCCTGCCCGGCATTTGCAGAAATACTGTACGTGTTTTGTGTAAATATAGCAACAATATCATGGGGCGCCTTCACATTTGAGAAGGTGTATTGACTAACGGGTCCCGCGGAAGTACCATCGATTTGAACATCAAGGAGGATACTCCCCGCCGCAGGAGAGATCGTATATGTTTGACTCTGGCCGTAATCGACGAGAGTCTCACCGCTGGGATCAATAGAGCCGGCACCCAAGGGATTCACCTGGGCATTAATCGTATACTGATTCACAGCAAAAGATGCCGCCAGTGAGTGATTATCACTGATATTACTAAAGCTATAGATGTTTATAGCACCCTGAGAGACTCCATCGATTAAGACATCACTAATGAAGTATCCGTCAACAGGGATAATGGTATACGTCGGGCTGGCTCCGTATTCCACTTGTATGGAACCCTCCTCTGAAATGTGACCACCATCATTGCTGGAGACGGTAATCGTGTACGTATCAATAGTAAATTCGGCTTCAATGGTATGATCTATAGTTACGTCGTTGAAGGTATAACTACTGATAGCTCCCTGGGAGTTCCCGTCAATAATAACATCGGTAATATGGTGTCCCGTATTTGGAGTAATATTGAATGACTGATCGGTACCGTGGCTGACGGGTACGGAACCGGCCGGTGTTATAGTTCCGCCCGAGGAAGCGTGAGCGTCAATGATATAGCTTTGCAGTTCAAATATAGCTGTAATGGTGTGATCTTCAGAGATATTACTGAAGGTATACGAGGTGATAATTCCCTGGGATACGCCATCAACCTTTACATCCAGAATATTTCTATCAGAATCCGGTGTAATAGTAAAGGCTTTATCGGTATCATACAGGACTTCCAGTGTCCCGCTGGGACTGATCATTCCACCATCACCGGCATTAGCGTTAATAGTGTAAACATTCTTGGCAAAATGGACTTCGATAGTTTGATTATTCGTAATATTGTAAAATGTATACGTGCCGGTAGTGATGGTACCGTGTGAGATACCGTTCACTTTTACATCCGAGATATGATAGCCGTTGTATGCTGCGAAGGTAAAGGTTTGATTTACTCCATGATCCACTACGATCGTGGGATAAGGTGAGATCGTACCACCATCGCTGGCAATTGAGGTAAGAGTATAGGTATTTTTGGCAAAACTGACAGTAATAGTATGATTTTCATTAATGTTATTAAAGGTATAACTCGTCAGAGTTCCCTGAGAAATACCATCTACGACAACATTCTCAATATGATAACCATTATCCGGTGTTATGCTGAAAGATCGGTTAGAGCCGCTCTCGCTTTGGATTGTCCCTTCAGGAGAAATCGATCCTCCGGCACCGGCGCTGGCGGATATGGAATAGGTGTCCGGTGTGAACAATGCCAGGATGGTATGACTGGCCGTGACATCATTGAACGTGTAACTGCTAACGGCGCCTTGAGCAGTACCGTCTACTCTGACATTAGCGATTTTAAAGCCGTTTTCCGGATTAATATTAAACGTCTTATCTTCGCCGTGGGTAACGAATACAGAGCCGGCCGGGGTGATACTGCCTCCCACCTCAGCCTGGGCAGAGATAGTATACGTATTATTATCAAAGAAGGCGGTAATGGTCTGATTTTCGATAATATTCTCAAACGTATAGGTTGACACATTACCGACCGAGACACCATTTACCTCTACTTTTACAATCGATTGTCCTGTGTCGGGACTAATAGTAAATGTATACGGGGAGCCGTACGGTACTTCTATCGAGCCGCTGGGATCAATCGATCCCCCGTTGCCGGCGCTGGCGATAATAGTCACGGTTTTTAAGGTAAATGTTACTGAAATGGTGTGATTGGCAGTAACATTATTGAAGGTATAGCTGGTTATGCTTCCCTGAGAAACGCCGTCAACCTTTACGTCGTCAACACGATAGCCGGTATTAGGAGCAATAGTGAATGCCCGAGAGCCCCCGTGATTTACTTCAACGGCGCTATTGGGATAGATGGTTCCATTCCCGTCGCTATGGGGGGTAATAGTATATTTCCTGATAGTAAAGTCGGCTGTAATCGTATGATTTTCGTTGACATTATTAAATGTATAACTGGATATAGCGCCCTGTGAGACTCCATCAACCGATACGTTGTCAATATCATAACCTGTATTTGGAGTAATAGTAAAAGGTATATTATAGCCGGCATTAACCGGAACCTGACCTGCAGGATCAATATTGCCACCTACCTCGGCAGTGGCAGAAATCGTATAGCTCGCCTCGGCAGATATAGCCCGGATAATATGATTTTCGTTTATATTGTCAAATGTATAGCCGGAGACAGGTCCCTGTGACTGACCATCAACCAGAACGTCGCTGATGCGATAGCCCGGATTTGCTTCGATAGTAAATGTTTCACTGGAGCCGGCACTTACATTTATGATACCGGCGGGTGATATACTGACTCCATTATCCTGCATGGTTCGGATAGTATGCATGTTAGAAAAACGGGCTTCAATCGTATGATTGGAATTGACATTATTGAAGGTATAGCTGCTTAGAAGCCCCTGCGATACCCCATCGATTAAAACCTCGGTAATATAATACCCGGTATCAGGTGTAAAGGTAAAGGTGAAATCATTTCCGGCGTTTACCGATATGGCATCGGACGGACTTGTCGTACCCCCGGTATTGATCAGCGGTGTGATTGTAAATGTAACCGCTTCAAAGGTGGCTGTAATCGTATGTCCGGCCGTGACATTAGTAAATATATAGTCAAAGCCTGTCGCATTTTGAGGAACTGTGTCAAGTGGAATATTATCTACCTTTACTTCTTCGATATAATAACCGTTTTCAGCGGCAATGGTAAAGGGCTGATTAGCTCCATGCGCAATATTTATTTCGCCGCTTGGATCGATGCTTCCTCCATTACCGGCGGAGGCGGCAATCGTGTAAGATGCGCTGGCAAACGTTGCGGAAATCGTATGATCGGCAGTAACGTTGTAGAATGTATAATTACTAATGGTTCCCTGTGAGACACCATCCACCTGCACATCGGTGATATAATAACCATCGTCCAGAATAATGGTAAAGGGCTGATTACTTCCATGGTCAACGACGATGTCACCGTTGGGGAAGAAAATTCCGCCGGCGTCGGCAGTGGTTGTGATGCTATACGTATTGATTGCAAACGTGACAGAAATTGTGTGATTAGCATTAATATTATTGAAGGTATAACTGGATATAGCACCCTGGGGATCATTATCTACGACAACATTCTCAATATGATAACCCGTATCGGGTGTAAAGGTAAACGTTCTATCTTCACCTGCTGTTACCGACATCGTGCCGGAGGGTGATATCGAGCCGTCCTGTCCGGCAGACGCGGATATGGTATAGGTGGTCGTTGATGACCCCTGCTCGTAAAGAGCCAGGATTTCACTGTTATCCAGAACATGGTTATAAATTCGCACTTCATCTATAAGGCCGTTGAAAGCCTGGGCACGGTCGGTATTATTCCCGTTATTTCCGATATCGGCATAGCTTTCAAAACTTGTTAAACCGGTATACGTACCATTAGCGCGGGCCGTTCCGTTAACATAAACGATATAATTCGTACCGTTCCACACCAAAGCGATGTGGACCCATTGATGAGTTACCATGTTGAATATATCTGTAGCAGTAGTGTGTGAGTCACCGAGTCCCAGGCCCAGATGTCCATCATCCATATAAAGCTGTAATCTGTTGCTCCAGGAACCTATGGTATGGCCAAAAAGATACAGAGTACCCGTCAGGTTATCGGCATAGGCCCACAAGGAGATGGTACCTCTGTAAAGATTCCAATTTACTGTTGAAATTTGTACGGCATCATTATTGCCATCAAAACGTAATGCGTTATTAATTATACCCGGGGTTCCATCAAAGCCAGCTCCATTCAGGAGGATGCCGTGGTTATTTGACTCAGAAAGATCAGCTGCAACCGTTCCGGTTGTTTCATCGAGAGGCCAGTGCCCGACTAAGGAATCAGTTGTTTGAGCTACAAAGCTTGCCGTAATATTCATGGTCGAATTCATAGTCAGAGTTACGGGATTGTTGTTACTGAATAGATCTCCACTCCATGAACTGAAAATATAACCTTGCTCGGGAAGTGCTTCAATGGTAACATTATCTCCAGGATTATATTCAGATTGGTCGGGATTTTTAGTAACGGACCCGTTTCCATTTATGGTGATATTCAGTGAGGGTGGAGAATAGGTTGTATCAGGCCAAACAGGACCATAATCCGCACGATATTGGTCCCACATTTCTCTGGTAAAAACAGTTGATACTTGAGTACCCCCGACTCCATGTGTCCATCCGTACCATCTGTCCATGTAATCGAAAAATGTGTCGTTGTCCCATTCTTCCTTAAAGTCCATTATCAGTGCAACTAATGCGTGAGCATTTAATCCTACGGCACAAATATCTCGATAACTGGCATTTATATCAGCATTATCACGGGAGATGTCAGCATCGGGTCCCAGATGTCTTGACCCCCACTCAGGGAATCCGACAAGGTCTGCTGTGTATTCAACAGGATTACTTGTATTTACCCCAACAAGATTTCTTCCGACATCACTTTGAGATACGACCCAGAATTGCACATCTTCCTGAAATGTAGGATCTCCCTGTTGTTTCCATGTCCCAATGTTGAGCATATCAGTATCATTAAAGACTTTTCCCGCGAAAACTATGGGCAGTTTTCTACCCATATTTTGCCCTTCACGTCCTGGCCATTGCCCTCCAGATAATGATGCTCCTGCTAGACTTACAGCATAATTATCTATTCCTAATTGGAGGAACCTAATCAATAGAGTTTGTTTCTGTGCATTTGAATAATTTAGATTCAATAATAAAGCAATATCTCCAGCGACCTGAGAGAAATCTCTGGAATAATCCTCCATATTATCTTCTGGGTGATGATAACGGGCGCGAAAATCAGGTATATGATCAATCCAGGGTCGTTCAATATGCCTTTCAGCCGTTGCGAAAGACATGGCATGTGCCGTCGGAGTTAAGGTTCTGAGAGCTGAATAATTGATATCGGAGAGTGTATGTGGAATTGATTTATCGGTACTGGAGTAAGAAGGACGAAAGCTATTATCAGGTGGAACAGATTCAAGAATCGTAAGAATTGCTGCTGTTTGCAGAATGGCTCTATCGGGATTAGTTTTGCTTATTGCGGAAACAAGGGAAGAATTTTGTTGAATTATTAATGGATTGGTTGCATTAATTGGAGCATTATTTTTTCTGGCTACATTTTTTGCTTCACTATAACTTCTCCATTCAGGATGATTTCTAGTAGTTGTACTAGCCCAGGCATACATTTCACTGTCATAGCCTTGTGAACTCTGATCTAATGGATCAGGATTAATCATGGATCCATTTATAACTCTATCATATGTCTCTTGCATAGTTGAATTTGGACTAATATCTATAAGAACTACGGGTCCAACAACCCAGTAGTCGCCATTTACAAATGTTCCATATTGATAGGTATCCCCACTACCATCTGTTGTGATATTTTTGTTGAAAGTCCAGGTAATACCAAATTGTTCTATATAATTACTTCCAACTTCGCTTAAAAGCTGCTGGGTAAACAATAATGAGATAACAAGTGATATCAGAAATAGAATAGTGGTCTGACGTGGAAACTTATTTTGGACGGGATGCATTTCTTGTCTCCATTTTTGACGGACTTTATTTCATAGTTGTAACTTATTTTAAACAGTAGATACGATGTTAGGTTGAGATTGTATAAATCTCAGTGAAATTAGTATTACTGTTTCAAATAAAGAAATATTCTTCGGGTACCCATAATTTCCTATATTACTTCACTTATCCAATTTAACATACAAATCATGTGTTGGCAAATTCGATTGTTTATTTTTTATCATGGATTGACTCGTTTTTTTTTATCCGGGATAACATTAAATTATCAATAACTCCAATTTTTACAATATATTAGGTGATTATGTCAGCCACTAATCACTCAAAGAGAAAATACCTATCCAGAAATTCATGACAATATACTAATTGTGGACCTAAGAGGAATTTAGAGTTAAGCTTGTTATTTTACATAGTTTAGATAAATTTGAATTAATAAATAAATTATAAACAGGTCTGGATATAATAAAATTGTTAGGAATGCTAATTTAAAATAAATCTTATCGGACTATGTTGATCGAAATATTTAGTGATAATTGCAATAAAAAAGGCTTTTTTGTGTTTATGTTAATATTTCCAAAAGTTATGTTTATACAAAATAGCTATTTGTTATAACTTCTTTTTGAACCATGGATTACATGCATTTCTCTGGTTTAACTGTTTTCTAATTTTAAATTTATGATTAATTTTTAGGTTGCGGCCGATGGCTGTGTAGGGCACTTCGGGGTTATTGATGGTTGATTAGTAGGATATATCATATTATAGTGATTATACTTGGCAAGGTTATCGGCGGCTATAGTTTCAGTGAAATTTAGTTGTATAATTCAAATAATATGAAAAGACTGAAATTCCTATCAAGTTTTAACCTTTTTATTATCGGAAGGTTAACATATTTGGTTTTGGTCCTTGCCACAGTGTGTCACAGGTCCCCAAGAAAAATGCGGGTTGGCATCAAGAAGATATAATAAAGAGGCGATTATTCTTTATATGGCCATTTATATTGATTTAGCGACCTCAATTTATTATATTTTGGCCCCTGCTGTATGATTACATGCATACAATTATATTGAGTAAAAAGTTTATAATGGTAGTAATTCATCAGGATATATGAGTTGATATGATGATTTTGTAATTCATTATATATTAACAGATTAGAATTCTGATAGGGTATATATGTAAAAGGTTTAATTATAAATATATTTTTGGAAAAGACTTAAAACAAACAGGTAAGTATAGAGGCATACTATTTATAGAAAAAATAGTGAATATAGATAATAATTCTGGTACTGATATGTCAGTATCTGATTTATTTAAAGCGATTCAAGTGTACCCTTCGGGGCTGGTAACTAACAAATAAAAAAATTTATGGTTTAGGTTAAATATAGATATTATGGAAAATTTTACCAATATGGCTTTAGAAACAGATCCACCGAAATCTGGTAAATGGATATGGCCGGTTGTGGTCCTGTTATTGATATTTTCAGGCGCTACCTATCGCTCAGTAGCCGGCTATCTGCAAGGCATTAACGAAAATATTATAACCTTGCCTATGGCATTGAATGAGTTTCCTATGGAGATAGGCCAATGGATCGGTAAGGAAGTTCCGATACCTATAAATATTCAGGAGGTTGCCAAAAATGATGATTTTTTAAGTCGCATATATATAAAGAGGGGAACCAACCAATGGATCAATATATACATTGCCTTTACTGCCCGGCCGCGGACTATGATAGGCCATCAGCCCCAGATATGTTATCCGGCCCAAGGGTGGATATTAAATAGGACCGACCAGGCGGTGGAGTTTTCCAATAGTGGCTTGGAGATACCATGCCTTCTACACCGTTTCCATCTGCCAGTACCTGAATACGAAGAGCTGGTAGTACTAAATTTTTATATAGTTAACGGCAGGTTAACAGATGATGAGAGTGTATTTTCCGGGGTAGGCTGGCGTACTCCTAATATAGCCGGCGATCCGGCCCGGTATGTGGCCCAGGTCCAGTTAAGCTCCGTCTCAGAAAATTCAGTCCGTTCGGCTACCAGGGATTTTAGTAATTTAATTCTTGATTATTTACCGGACCAGAACGGCATTGTCAAAGCGGCTGAACTTGGAAAATCTGGAGAGGAAAATGAATTTTGACAAGATGACCGGATGGACGGAATGAAGTTTATAGCAACTAAACTTTATAAAAAATATAAGTAGTCTAATAATTTAAATCGATGATATTTAACAGAAATATTAACTACTTTGTGCTTTAAGCTTTTTGTAGTTAAGTATTTTTGATTAAAGAGATTACATGAAAATTACGATGTAACCCACGGGGACGGAGTGTGTCTGGACAGAAAATAATCTTGCCATGAATTGCGCTAATGATCACGAATCATGATGTAATATCTGGGCGGAACCAATTAGCCAACATTAGCAGGATTTGAATGATGGTCGGTCCGGGTTGTTTTTTCGGATCAAGGGAGTATTCAAAGGTGTACCCGGACCATTCGTTTTGTTGTGCAATTGGGACCGGGCATGGCATTCGGTAAGGCCGGGATCAATTTCAGAAGCAGTAAGGATCAACATATAGACAAGCATAGTTACGTCCAGTCCTCCATTTAGATTTAACACTACGTGGAAGCTAGGGCGCTGATATTGATAATGTATATGAAAGAGTCAGAATTGACCTTTTATATAGATATTCATATATCAGTGAGAGAGATAGAGATTGACGATATTTAAAGAGCGGCCAGATAAATCCAGGTCTATTACAATCGGGTTGATGGGGGCTTCTTTTGATACTGGTAACCTGGGTGTTAGTGCTTTAGCGGAATCCAGTATAAGATGTATTTTGCATAGTTGGCCGGATGCTGAGATAGTAATAATCGGGGCAGGCCGTTCACAGTCGGAGACCGTAATAGATATTGAGGGTAGGCCATTTTTGGTTAAGTCCTTTCCGATACGAGTGTGTCCGAATATTTTTGTGAAAAACCATTATATTAAATTGTTGTTTATTATGGTGATGTTAAGGATATTTAATAGTGATATTATTAAGCGTAAACTAGGTTTAAGAAATGACACAATTGGAGTTTTGTGCAGGGCCGATCTTATTGCTGATATTACTGGGGGTGATAGTTTCAGTGATATATATGGGATGAAACGTTTTATACGTGGATATCTGAAAAAAAGATTATGTCAATTGAATGGCAGGCCATTTATTATGCTTCCTCAGACATATGGACCATTTAAAAGTAAACTTTCAAAAATGATGGCCGGGCGAATTCTTCGATATTCCGATGAAATATATTCGCGTGACAGGGAAAGCTTGCTGGTTGTGGAAATGCTTATCGGAAAAAACGAGAAAACCAGACTGTCGCCTGATATAGCGTTTGCACTTGGTTCCCGTAAGCCGGACAATCCTGTTACCGAAAAGTTGCATGCAGTAAAACAACAGGGTCAAAGCGTGATCGGTCTCAATGTCAGCGGATTATTGTATAATGGTGGATATACCGGTAAAAATGAATTTAAATTGAAAACAGATTATCCAGAACTTGTAAGGGATATTATTCAACACTTTTCTTCCCAGACAAATACATATGTTATGTTGGTACCTCATGTTTTTCCGGATGATAGACTGGCTGTGGAAAGTGACCCTTATGCATGTGCAAAAATATGTGACGGTCTTTCTCCGGAGGTCAAAAGGAGTGTTATTCTGCCATCTGGAGTATTTGACCAGTGTGAGATAAAATATATAATAGGACAATGTGATTTTTTTATGGGTGCACGTATGCATTCCTGCATTGCTGCGATATCACAGTGCATCCCAGCTATTGGAATGGCATACAGTAAAAAGTTTATCGGAGTGTTTGAGTCTGTTGGTATTCCAGATTATGTAGTAGATATGAGAAACACCTCTAATGCCGAGTTGTTAGAACAGATAAAAAACATCTTTAATAAAAGGCATGCGATAAAGGCCGGATTAAATAAAATAATTCCGTTAACAAACGAGAAAGTTTTATCATTATTTGATGGCATCGAAATCTAAAAAAATGGACCGTGCCGATCAAGTTGCCGCCTGGCGGCTTTGCATGGGGTGTGGTGCATGCAAATGGGCATGTCCGAATGCTGCAATATCGCTGAAGAACATTGTTGATACCGGTATTCGCCCGATAATAGATGAAAATAAATGTGAGCAGTGTAGCAAGTGTGTTGAGATTTGTCCTGGTATTAAGCTTGAACATGGCCATTTTCCAGAAGATATCGATCAGGCTTTGAAGCAGTCCTGGGGACCCATATCGGCTTTATATGAGGGATATGCCGGCGATGAAGAAATACGGTTTTCCGGATCTTCCGGAGGGATTGCAACGGCCCTGGCATTGTATGCTGTTGAACAGGCTGGTTATTCGGGTGTTCTGCATATAAAGGCCGATCCTGATAATCCACTCCAGAACATTCCGACGTTCAGTACCTGCCGTGATGAGTTAGAGCAGACGACAGGATCAAGATACGCACCGGCATCTCCATGTCAGGCGTTTGAGCATATTAAACAGGCATCCGGTCCCTGCATGTTCATCGGTAAGCCATGCGATGTAGCGGCCCTGCGAAAAGCTCAAAAGATGGATCCGAAACTGGATAGTAACGTAGGTCTGGCGGTTAGCATCTTCTGTGCCGGCACTCCGAGCACAGCGGGTACACTGGCGGTGCTTAAGGCAATGGGGGTGGAAGATGAATCTGAAGTCAAATCATTCAATTATCGAGGGAATGGCTGGCCCGGCATGGCAAAGGCTCAGTTGTTACATAGTGATAAAACGTTTGAATTGACTTACGCAGAGACCTGGGGCGGCATTTTAAGCAAGTATGGCCAGTTGCGTTGTCGTTTGTGTCCCGATCCAACCGGGGAGTTTGCAGACATCTCCTGTGGTGATCCCTGGCACAGGGAAGTGACACCGGGTGAAAAGGGTCTCTCTTTGGTGCTAGTACGAACTCCTCAAGGTATGGAGTATCTGTTGAGAGCGATAGAAACCGGTTTTGCCTCACTGGAAGATGCTGGTTCAGAGGTGCTGCCAAAATCACAAAAATCAGTTCTTCAACGTCGCCGACAATTGAGGGGGCGGCTATTGATTATGAAACTATTTTGTATTCCCGTTCCGGGTTATAAAGGATTTAACCTTAAGAATAATTGGAAACAACTGACTATCAAAGAAAAAAATAAAGCGATATTATCTACCATTAAGCGAATATTAATGAGGAGGTGGTATAAGCCACTCACTATCAGTTAGATGACTCTGGCAATTGCTTCAATATGTTCATTACTTTGTGTGTTGTTAAAACCATTTCATGCACTGATAATATATTATGCCTCGCTTATATGGTATCCGTCGAGCAATACGGTACAAGTTGCCACCCTTGATTTTTCAGTATCGAGGATAGTGTGCTGTGTTCTGTTTATCCGGGTGTTAATGAACAAAAAACTTATGCGGGGATATACGATTATTCCTCTGGATAAGTTCATGATAGCTTATTTTGTCTGTCAGATAATATCAGGTATATTTACTACTGATTTTATGACTCTTATTATAAACCGGTCCGGTTTTTTCTTCGATGTTTTTATGCCTTTTATACTTATTCGAGTTTTGATAACGAACAGGCATTCTTTGGAAAGATTTTTAAAAGCGGTAGTGTTTATAACGACTCCTTTGGCGGCTTTCGGCCTGGTTGAGATGATTACGGATTACAATTGCCTTCTTTTTGGAAGGAATGTCGCTGAAATAGCTCCACGTTGGGGACTCAAGAGAGCCAGGGCCAGTTTTGATCATCCCATATATTTTGGAGTTTTTTTGTCAATGATATTTGGGGTGGGGATGTCCATTTGGCCCAGACTTCCAAAAGTAATCAGTAGTTTTTGTATATTAGTGATATTATCCGGTATTTTTGCCAGTTTGTCCAGTGGGGGCTGGTTATGTGTTATTACCATAATGAGTATTATATGTCTTTATAAAATACGAAATTACTGGAAGCAAATGCTGGTGGGGGCGCTGGCAATGTGTTTGGTAGTGGAGGTGCTTAGTAACAGGCATTTTTATAATGTGATTGATAGATTTGCCCTCAATTCACAGACAGCCTGGTATCGAACCCGGCTTATTGAAGTGGCTTTTTTTGAAGGCGGCATGTCGGATCACTGGTTATTTGGATATGGGTATGGTAACGATCCCATGTGGTGTGATAAAATTGATGGTCGCGATCATACCGACATGGTCAATCATTATTTATTGGTTTTGTGCCAATTTGGACTTTTGGGATTTATTCCTTTCATGGGATTGATCTGGTATTCGTTGAAAAATATTTATAATGATATGCCTTCTCTGACCAACAGAATTGAGATCTGGCAACGATGGTGCATGGGGGCTACTCTGCTCGGATTATTTTTTGCGATGAATTCAGTTTCTTTATTTGGTCAGGCATGCAATTTTCTTTTTATATTATTTGCATTAAGCAGCAGTTACTTGCCGGGCAATCGCAAGAGATTAATCGGAGTGAAATGCTGAATATATGGATGTAACAATAATTATTGTTAACTGGAACACACGGGATATCCTGCGGGATTGCTTAAAGTCGATTTATGCGCAGACCCGTAACATTACGTTTGAAGTGATAGTGGTTGACAATGCTTCCGCCGATAATTCGGTGCAGATGATCAGAACAGAATTTCCGCAGATCATCTTGATTGAGAATGCAGATAATCGCGGATTTGCGGCGGGGAATAACCAGGGATTGGAGATTGCCCGGGGGCGATATGTGTTACTCTTAAATCCCGATACAATCGTACTGGAGGGAGCGATACAGAAGACAGTTATTTTTGCCGAGCAGCATCCCAAAGTGGCGGTGATCGGGATACGCAATGACCGGCCGGGCGGCAGGCTAATAAAAAACTGTTTTCAATTTGCCAGTGTCCAGAATCTGATAATATCCAGTTTGGGTTTACACCGATTGTTTCCCCAAAGTCGTTTTTTTGGACGGGAACGTTTATTATGGTGGGATTATCAGTCGGTTCGAGAAGTGGATGTCGTAGCCGGCTGTTGTATGCTGGTACGGCGTGAAGCGATTGACCGGGCAGGTATGATGGATGAGGCGTACTTCATGTACGGCGAAGAGATGGACTGGTGCTGGCGGTTTAAGAAGGCGGGCTGGAAGATTTTATATTATCCCGACGCCAGGATTATTCATTATGGCGGGATGTCCGCTGCCCAAAATCCTGTTGAGATGCGAGCAGCACAGCAAAAGAGCTTTTTGTACTTTATCAAGAAGCGGCAGGGACTTTTTGCCATGTATATTGCCCGATATTTATTTTTTGTTAGTGGATTAGTGCGTTTAGGATACTGGGGATGCCGTTGGATTTTTAGCTTCGGAGAGACGCGTATGATCAGTGCTCAAAAAGTACGTCAGGCGTTAAAGACTTCATTTTCTTTTGGTCGTTAATATTCCTGTTGCTGAATACAAGGTCTTACTGAATGAATCTTCGAAGAATCTGCAGAGCCTGGCAGGAACATGGAACGATGGGTCTGATTCGACATGTTTTTCGTTCCAAGTTTCCAGTTCATGTCAGTTTGGTTTATACAAAGAATGCAAAATCAAATTTCTGTAAAGTTCCCGGCTTGACGGTAGAAAGATATTCATCTCAAGCGGAAGTCGATATGGAAGTATACGATATTCTTAAAATGACCCGAGGCGACGAAATGGTTCGGGAAGTAAATAAATTGTTTTCAAGGGGATGTGAGTTGTGGATGGGACAACTGGATGGCAAGTTGGCAGGGATCTGCTGGTCCTGCAGTCGTAAAAAGAGGAGTGATTATTTTGTCCCTTTGGAAGAAAGCGATGCCACAATTCTGAGTTGTTTTGTATTGCCGGTCTTTCGGGGAAGGAAGATTTATCCAAGCATGCTTGAGACGATGGTCAATACATTGTTAAGCCGGGATCAAATCTGCAATGTGTATATTGACTGTAAATCCTGGAATACAGCCTCTATTCGCGGGATTCAGAAGGCAGGATTTATTCCAGTCGGAAAAGCAGTTCGTATGGTTTTATTTGAGCATGTCTGGATTCTTTGGAATCGATGCAAACGCCAGGCGGCCTAATATCATGAGTATTGTCAATCGTATGGAAACATACAGAAATTACATATAACGTGAGCGGTATGAATTCCAGTGTAACAAGAGGTCCCTATGCCCGGCACGGTATTCTCGTGAGAATATCATATTTTTTATGCGCGTGGATTTCATGGTTATTGATTGAAATCAGTTCGTTATTTTCTCGTAAAACAATTATTTTGTGTTATCATGGGATTGCCTCCGATCAGGCAGGACGGTTTCAAGAGCAGATGATCCGATTAGGGAAGCGGCTGAAAAAAGGGTCTAAATTCTGGGCATTCCCTTCTGTCCGCATTACTTTTGATGATGCATTTGAAAATTTGCTGGAAAATGCCGTGCCGGTTCTGGATCGTTATCAGATTCCTGCGGTTATCTTTGCGGTTCCCGGGAACCTTGGTCGAAGGCCTGGATGGGCGATTTCACCGGAGCATCCGGAGGCATCTGAATCTATAATGACCTCAGATCAACTGGTAACGTTAAGCAGGAATTCTCTGGTGAGTATTGGATCACATACGTTAACGCATCCGGATTTGACCGCCATTTCAAGTGATCAGGTCAGAGCGGAATTATTGGATTCCAAAAGGCAACTTGAAACTCTGCTGGGTTGTCCGGTTGAGGATCTTGCTTTGCCGCATGGTCGATATAATGACGATGTGTTGACAATTGCACAGGATGTAGGATATAAACGAATATATACTCTTGATCCCAGGCCGGTCGATTTTGAGTCTAATGATACGATCATGGGGCGATTTTCGATGTCGCCGGACGTTTGGAAGTATGAGTTTATGTTAACCTGTGCCGGGGCATATGTCTGGTTGTCTCCGTGGCGATGGTTTATCCGTCGAGTTAGAAACTTGATTATTCGATCCAGGAAATGATTTCAAGTGCCAGTGACTTTAAAGCCTATTGATCGGGATGCGTGGCAGCAGCTTGCTCCGCTCTTTAAAGATTATAACTACCGCCAGTTATGGGACTTTGGAATAGCCTGTGCAAACCGATTGGATGCAGTCAGTGAGCATATGGCTGTTTATGAGGGAGCAGAAATTGCTGGAATGATGGACGTCCGCATTAAATTAGTTCCTTTTTTCAAGACGGGTATTGCTTATATTACCGGTGGCCCGCTGATTCGTCGAGGCAGAGAGGATGATCGTGACCGGTTGAGGACATGTCTGAATGCCCTGGTTAATCAATATGTTCATACAAAAGGTTTATTACTAAGAATCAAACCCACTATTGGTATGGAGTCATGGAACAGTATGATCCATGATACATTTCGAGATTGCGGATTTTCAATATCAAAAACAATCAAACCCTACCGGACATTATTACTTGATATGGATCGTTCTCTGGATGATATTCGTAAAAACCTGTCACAAAAATGGCGCAACAATTTAAAAAGATCAGAGGCTGGAACCCAGCCTATCGAGAGTGATTGTTCTGTGGAATCACTTGTTCGGTTTTCCGGGTTATATGACACGTTTCGGGAAAACAAGCAATTTGATGTGGAATTGGATCCAAAATTTTATATTGAAGTTCAGCGGATGTTATCGGAGTCCGAGAGGATGGTTGTGGCGTTATGTGAACACGATGGTGTATTGATTTCGGGACATGTTTCCAGTCTTCTTGGTGATACGGCGGTAAATTTATTTCGGGCTAATACAAAAGCCGCCTTGTCCAGCCGAGTGTCCTATCGGATACAATGGAACGGTGTCCTCCGGGCTCATGAACAGGGGTGTCAATGGTATGACCTGGGAGGAATAGATCCCGACAATAATCCGGGAGTCTATAGTTTCAAGAAAGGGATGGGGGGAGAAGATATTACCGTTCCGGGTCCGTTTGAGTATTATCCAGATGGTTTTAAACGGATATTGGTCACCAGTGGCGAAAAAGCCTTTAAGTTTGCTAAGCGATTTCAGGCATAAACAGGTTATTAAGTTAAAGATGAAAACAATTTCTTATGTGATTATCACACCTGCTTTCAATGAGGCGGCCTATATCAGCAAGACGATAGAAAGTGTTATTGCCCAGAAAATTCAACCGTTGATGTGGGTAATAGTGGATGACGGTTCTACTGATGAGACGGCAAAAATCATTCAGGATTATGTCCGGAAACACAATTGGATACAGTATTTATATCGTAAAAAGGAGCCGGGGCAGACCTATTACGGCAGTAATGTTTATGCGATACAGCGTGGATACAAAACAATAGAGAAGGAACAGTTTGACTTTCTTGCTATTCTTGACGCGGATATTACGCTGCCTGAGGATTATTATGAGGAGATATTTTCCCGATTTGCCAGGGAAGAGAAGCTGGGGATTGCCAGCGGCGTCTATATGGATCTGGTCGATGGCAAGTTGCGCAAGATTCTCAATGACCGGCGATCAACACCCAAGGCGATCATGGTGTTTCGGCGTGAGTGTTTCGAAGCGATTGGTGGATTTGTACCTATGAAATATGGTGGCGAGGACACCTGTGCCTGTTTTATGGCACGGTTGAAAGGCTGGAAGACATGGTCGTTTCCTGATCTATGCGTAGTGCATAATAAGCCGGTAGGGACAGGGCACGCTACCAACCTACTGAAGATACGTTTCCGACATGGCCTGAGTGAGTACGGATTGGCAATGCATCCATTGTTCTTGCTGGTCAAATCATTGAGAAGGTGCTTTAAGGAGCGGCCGTTTCTAATTGGTGGAATGGCAAGGATTATCGGGTATTCGTATGGTTTTTGTTTACAGGAGAAACGGCAAATACCTGATGACGTAATACATTTTATTCGTAAGGAACAGATTAGACGTTTATTGAGGTTTAATCATGTTCTTGATGTCGATAAAGTCAATGAATAATTACAGGATATTAATATGATAAAAGCAGGAGTAATTGGTTTAGGTAAAATGGGAATTTCCCATTATTCAATATTAAACACCCATCCTGATGTCGACGTGGTTGGTGTATGTGATTCTTCCAAGTTTATGTTAGGATGTCTGGGCAAACTGTCTGATGCCCGGTATTATAATGATTACCGGAAGATGCTTGATGCCTGTTCGCTTGATTGTGTGATGATCGCAACTCCAACTTCTTCGCACAAGAAAATTGTATGTGATTGTCTGGAAAGAGGGCTGCATGTTTTTGTGGAAAAACCATTTTCTCTTGATATTGCGGATGGCCGGGAGATGGTTGATTTGGCTTTGGAAAAGAAGGTTATAAATCAGGTTGGGTTTCATAATAAATTTGTGGGTGCATTCAATAAAGCCAGGGAGGTCATAGAAAAAAATGCCATTGGTGAGATTTATCATATTACGGGCGAAGCTTATGGACAGGTGGTATTAAAACCAAAGGGATCAACCTGGCGATCAAAAAAATCCGAGGGCGGTGGCTGCCTGCATGATTATGCCTCTCATGTGATTGACCTATTAGTTTATTATGTGGGTATGCCTGAAGCCGTATCAGGGACGATATTGAAAAAAATATATTCTCATGATGTAGAGGATGCGGTATATTCTACGTTATTGTTTCCACAGGGGATATCGGGCCAGCTGGCCATTAACTGGAGCGATGAATCTTATCGTAAAATGTCGATCCAGATTACCATATTTGGCAAAAAGGGTAAAATCGTGGTTGAAAGGCAGGAGTGTAAGATATTTTTGAGGGAAAACGGTGATGATGGTCTGGAAAAGGGATGGAATATTCTATATACAACGGAATTGACAAAACCAGTATGGTTTTATTTAAGAGGTGAGGAGTATTCAGCTCAAATTGATTATTTTATAAAGTGTATCAGCGAGGGAAGAGAGGAAAATGTGAATTCATTTGAAAGTGCGCATAAAACGGACATGATTATTGATATGTTATTGGAAGATGCCCGGTATTAGAAGGGGATTTAAGGAATGGATCGAATATTATTTGGTGATAATCAGTTTTTTGGTGTTAATCATATGTCAGAGGAAAAAGCGAGATCGCAGTCAATGCGGTTCAAGGATGTCCAGTCAATAATGAACGTGCTTGATATTGCCAATGACGCCGGGATCAGGACCTTCATGTGTACTACCCATGATCGTATTGAAGAAATATGTAATATTGTCAGGAGTAACCCGGCGCATTATGCGGATTTTAAATTTTATCCCGGCATGCCCTATGCACATAAATATGCCAATGCCGTGACAGAAGAAGGCGTCCTGGGAGCATTGAAGAAGTTTACTTCAGGAAGTATGCTTGGCGCTATTGCCAAAGGAGGAAAAGCCATTGCCACCCAAGATGTTATAGGCCTTATGAAGTTGCTTATTGATGCGGAAATGAAGATGTTTGAAGGTCTTAGTACGGATGTGATATTCCTGCAGAATGTTTTGGTGGATTTATTATTAGGACTTGATCTGCGAAAGATATTTATTGAGTATGCCAGGTATATCAGGGAGAAATATAATGCTGAACCGGGTTTTTTTACCATGAATCTTCCGTTGTTATTAGATGTTTTGGAAGATTGCGGGATAGAAAATCCGATAATATGCAGTTCTATTAACAAGATTGGATTCAGGATGTGTGGCGGAAGAGAAGCATATGAAAAGGTTATTGAGCAGCGCAGGTTCAGACCTATTGCCATGTCGGTTTTTGCTTCTGGCGCCATACCTCCTGCGGAAGCATTGGAATATGTATGTGGATTAAAAATAGAATCAATTGTATTTGGGGCTTCGTCAAGGACGAACATACTAAATACCAAGGAGTTGATTGAGCATTATGATTCTGTATAATTTATTTCAGATCAGGTTGTGATACGCGGCCCAGACAGAAACTGTGTGAGATTCAGATGGCGTATTCCTGGTTTGGAATTGGATAGCTGTAATTTTGTGTAAGTTGAGTTTTTGATGAAAAAAAACAGGGAAATAAAAATAGGTGTCGGTGCATCGGCGGGTGGCCATATGAATCAGTTGCTTCGATTGCTGAATCATGCCGAGTCCTGGCCTTCGTTGCCGGCATTCTATATTACTACAATGCCTGAACTGGCACGTAAACTTGAAAAGAAGGGCCCTGTTTATGTGGTGGGCGAATGTAATCGACATCACCCGTTAAAGGCCCTGATGATATTAATTCGGGGATTTAAAATAATATTCAAGGAACGCCCTGATGTGGTTATTACGACCGGTTCAATGCCGATTGCCATGGTCTGTATAGTGTCGAAGTTGTTCGGTACGAAGGTAGTGTGGATAGACAGTATTGCCAATACAGAGCGATTTTCCTTGAGTGGTCGTTTAATGCGACATATTGCTGATTTATTTTTAACGCAATGGCCTGAACTGGCTGAAGAATATGACAAGGTGGAATACGCCGGAGCAATTATATGATTCTATTGACCCTTGGTACCTATCCGATGCAATTCAACAGGATGATTCAGGCGATTGATGAAATGGCGATAAACGAACTGAAAGGTGAAGAAATATTTGCACAAATAGGTTTTTGTGATTATGAGCCTCGAAATATTAAATATGCGAAAGTGTTGGATAAGCAGGAATATGACGATCTGTTTGCGCGATCTACAGCGTTGATTGGACATGCCGGCATGGGTACCATTATTATGGCACTGGACCATAATAAGCCATTGTTGGTCATGCCGAGATTAAAGAAGCATGGCGAACACGTGAATGATCATCAGCTTGGAACGGCAAAAAAATTTGAGCAGCTGGGTCATATCCTGGTGGCATATAGTACTGATGAACTGCCGCATAAGATTGAGCAGTTGCATTCTTTTATTCCCAGGCCCCGGGACAATCAGGTTCGGTTGGTTGCGGAACGAATTCGCGATTTCCTGGAATCGCTTTAATCCTGGGAATCCGGATGGATGTTTTTCGTAATGTGTAAGTCAGAGAAGGATAATTTTTAAATGGCCGCCCAGAATGAGAATCGAGAAGGAAAGGAATGCAGGGCTTTAGGGAAGTTGCTGTTTTATTTGTATGGGATTTTTAAACGGGGAAGCATACGCCGTCTCATCAGATATCTTGTGTTGCGAGTGGAAGGCGGTCCTGTTTTTTCGGTAACGATAAGGAAGATATTTTCCCGGTATCATGATATTGAGGTAGGAATGTACTCAGGCAGAGGTTGTTTTGTTCTTGGTCATTTCAAACCGGGTACCATAATTGGCAGATATACCGCCATATATAAAACGGTAATCGCTTTTAATGCCAATCATCCCATGAATACTAAATCCACGCATGCGTTTTTTTATAATCCCAAACTGGGTTTTGCGGAGAAGGATTTACTTAATCGGACCCAGTTGACAATTGGTAATGACGTGTGGATTGGCCATAACGCTATAATATTGTCATCTGTATCCTCGATTGGAGATGGTGCCATAATCGGGGCGGGTACGGTATTGCATCAGGACGTGCCCCCTTATGCCGTTGTTACGGGCAATCCCTCGCGCGTGGTGCGATACCGCTTCTCCAAAGAGGTAATTGAGGAGTTGCTGGCGTCACGATGGTGGGAAAAAACGTTTGAGGAATTACAGACTGATTTAAGTAGTTTTCAAAAGCCTCTGGATGGCAGCGATCAGATTCGTTGATTATTATTGTTTCATGTTTCGTCAGATATGATATTTAAGGAGACAGTATTTTGGAAGAGATTGAACAGAAAAACGTGACCGACACTATGTACGAATTTATCCGCACCACATTTCCCCGGGCCCGTCAGAAATCACTTTCGATGACGGATAAGCTGTTAGAGGGGGGGGTTATTGATTCTCTGGATTTGCTTACGCTTATAGATTTTATTGAGACAACCTATGGAATCACTGTATCTGATACTGATGTGGGAGATGAAAACTTCAGTACTATTAATACTATTTCCGCTTTTATCAATCGTTCTCTGGAGAAGCAGTAAAATATTTAAATAACTCTCCTTTTGTTTTGAAAGTGGATATCAGATGGATTTTTCCGATGTTTGATAAAATCGAAACTGCTATTGTTTGGCAAAAGCAGATATACGTATTGATCGCTGTTTTATCCTGTTGGACCAGTTCTGAAGTCATGAAAAAATTATTTACGACACTAACGATAGGGTATTTTATATGGGTGGAGTATAACCAGTGAGGTATTAGAAAATGGACTACTTACTACATCATTTATATTTTCATTCTCTGAACCGCGTTCCGGATAAGGAAGCGATTTCAGACGACGAAACGACGTTGACATACAGTCAGCTTTCAGAGAAAGCAGGATTTATTGCTGAGAGGCTGACACAAGCGGGTGTTCGTCCTGGAGACCGGGTCGCATTCTTTTTGGATCACAACATCCATCAGGCCGTGTCGATATTGGGGATTTCCGCCGCGGGGGGAGCATTTGTGCCGGTAAATGCCTTATTATTTCCGGAACAGGTTGGTCATATACTTCGAGATTCAGATTCCCGGGTGCTCATAACCACGAAATCCAGATACGATACATTACATGAAGTGCTGGAGACGTGTGATGATCTTACGGAGGTGTTGTTGATTGACGATCAGAAAGGCGCCCGGCATCTGGAGAGAACCTGTCATGTTATTGAAAACGATCTGGCGGCAATTCTGTACACATCCGGTTCCAGTGGGTTACCCAAAGGCGTAATGATATCTCATAAGAATTTAACAGCAGGTTGTTGGATTATATCGGAATATCTCAATTTACGAGAAAATGACAGATTGTTGGGAGTATTGCCTTTGTCGTTCGATTACGGTTTAAACCAGCTGATTACCATGTTGGCACTGGGGGGAACCTATCGGTTTTTGACTTTCAAGTACCCGAATGAAATTGTGGAGGCCCTTTCGAAATATGAGATAACCGGCTTTGCCGGAATTCCCCCGATATGGGCCATACTGGTTCGTTCATCGTTGTCGCGCACTCCCTTACCGCATCTACGTTATATTTCGAACTCCGGCGGTGCTGTTCCCACGACGGTTTTAGACCTGTTGAAGCGCTATCTGCCTGAAACGGACATTGTTTTAATGTATGGACTGACCGAAGCATTTCGGTCCACCTATCTGCCTCCTCATGAACTGGACAAGCGTCCAACGTCCATGGGCAAAGCAATTCCCAATACAGAAATAATGGTAGTTTCATCTGACGGAAAATTATGTGGGCCTAACGAAATTGGTGAACTGGTACATCGAGGCCCGACCGTGTCATTGGGATATTGGAAGCGTCCCAAAGACAATGCCGAACGATTTAAACCCTATCCGTGGGATGGAAGTGTTGAAATTTGCAATGAAAAAGTAGTCTTTTCCGGAGATTTAGTGAAAACTGACGAAGACGGTTTTTTGTATTTTCTCGGTCGTAATGATGGAATGATTAAGTGTTCAGGGAATCGCATAAGTCCGAGCGAGATAGAAGAGGAAGTATTCAAGACGAATTTGGTAAAAGAAGCGGCAGCGATAGGCATACCGGATGAAATAGCAGGCCAGGTCATCAAAGTCTACATTGTAAGGGCAGATGAGCAGAAACACAGCGAAGACGAACTAACAACCATGATTATTGATTTCTGCTCGCAGCATATGCCCGGTTATATGGTTCCGCGTTTTATTGAAATAATCGATGAGATGCCAAAAACAGCAACCGGTAAAATTAATTATCCTGAATTAAAAAAGCGAAATAATTCATGAATCATGCTCAACTGATAATAAAAGAATATTATGATGTCTCCGATGGTCAGCTTGTTATTGGGAAACTGCCAATAACCGAAATAGTACGCCGTCATGAAACACCATTTTATCTGTATAGCCCGGAAGTATTCAGGATGAAAATCAGGAAAGTTACCCGGGCGTTACCTGGATTTGAAATATATTATTCAGTGAAGGCAAATCCTGCTCCGGATGTTATTCAGATAATAATGGATGAAGGCTGCGGATTAAATGTTGCTACCAGAGGCGAGCTTATACTTGCATGTAAATGCAATTGTCCGCCTGGTAAAATCATACTTGCAGGCGCCGGAAAAACAGAGAAAGAACTGGATGCCGGAATTGTAACCGGTGTTTGTGAAATACATGTCGAATCGATTGAAGAAATCGAGAAATTATCGATTCTGGCAAAAAAGCATGACGAAAAGGTTCAGGTGGCAATTCGATTAAATCCGGGACAGGTATGCAGAGAGGGAAAAATTGTGATGGCAGAAAAAGCGGCTGCCTATGGATTTGACGAGGCTGACCTTGGAAAGGCGGCACAAAAGATTATCTGTTCGGAAAACCTGGAATTATGCGGAATCCATGTTTATTTCGGCACGCAGATCCTGAACAAAGAACTCTTGTTAGGGTGTTATGAGTATGCCTTCGAGATGGCTAAACAGTTAGTCAGCATGAGCGGGTGTAAACTGAGAACTATTGATTTTAGTGGTGGATTCGGAGTTCCTTATTATTCAAATGAAAAAGAGTTTGCAATTGATGAATTTGGGCAACAGTTAGGGCCGATTATTAAACAGGTACAAAAACACGAAGGATTGTCTCAGGCAAGGCTGGTAATTGAGCCGGGCAGATACCTTCTTTCAGAAGGTGGTTTGTATGTGACACGTGTAATCGGACAAAAAAGCAGTTATGGCAGGCAGTTTATTATTGTTGACGGAGGAATGCACCATCACCTGGCTGCGTCGGGGAATCTTGGTCATGTTATCAAACGTAATTTCCCCATAGTTGTTGCTAACCGTCTGGTCGGGGACAAAACCCATAAGTACGATATTACCGGGCGTCAATGCAGTGCTTTGGATACACTGGCCAGAGAGGTAGAATTGCCGACGGTGGAAACGGGTGATATACTTGTTTTTTTCCAGTCCGGTGCTTACGCTCGTTCGGCCAGCCCTCTGGGCTTCCGCAGTCACCCCGTGCCGCCTGAATTAATCGCTGAAAATGGGACTGTACGTCTCATGGAAAGTCAAATCATTAATGATAGTTTTCAGGACGCACCATTAGGGTCGAATAGTAAATTAGGAGAACAAAGAAATGTCAACTAATGAGACAGATGAAAAATTTGTATATAATCCCGACCTTGATGAAGTTTCAGATTTAATGTCAAATACCTGGGGAAAACCGCGCTGGGATTATACGCCGGATGTCCTTAGTAGTTATATTAACAGGCCTTCCGGAGATCCTTCACTAAGCCTGGGAGTATATTGCGGCGACCAGCTCGCAGGATATGAATATTTTGCCCCATACCGTGTCAGCGTCAACGATGAAATATATCCGGTGGTGTTCGCTACCTGGTGGACGGCAAGTAAACAATTCAGGGGTCGAGAAATTGCACTGAAACTTCATAAAGATTTATTAAGCAAAGCAAGAGACAAGGATTTTGCCGGACTTTTTACAGTTACTCATCGTAATTCTATTGCCGACTGGAGTAATAAGTCTGTATATTCACGTTTGAAGGAATCTTTTCGATTTCTTAAATATTTTTCACAGATGGCTGCATTACCTCGCATGGTATGCAGGCGTATTCAGGCGGACGAAGACCCGAATGTCTTTTCCTATTCTTCTGAGTTTAAACAACAATGCATGGAACTTATTAACTCAGCAAATCATCAATTGGATGTGGCGGAAATTATTTCTGAAGTTGACATTGATTATGTTTTTAAAGATCGTCCTCTTACAAAAACATGGATATACAGAAATGACGCGAAGGTTATGGGTATTTTTAATATAATTCAGAAATCATTCCTGGGTGAAAAGGACACCATTAATGCGTATGTGGAAAAAATCGCTTTTGATGGCATGACTGATATTCAGATCCAGTCTTTTCTGAAGACAATTTTACTGGATCCTTATTGGAAGGATATCGATACCGTTTGTATTCCCGACCTGGGGCATTTTGACAGTAAATTTTTTGAGTCCTTGGGTTTTTATAAAACGCCAAAGCAATTTAATCTGTATTATATTCCATTTATTGATCGTTTAAATATCACGTCGGTGGATCGATTTTATATGGATGTTTTTTAATAACATATTCCCTTTTTTGGAATTGTATTGTTTCTCAATAATAAATACCTGAAATGATCGGTTCCAGGATATTTTGATCAGGTCATGAGCATTATCGGACAACTCTATTTCAAGCTGATCACTTTTCTTAATAGCAGCAGCACCAAGGCCAAATGCGTTAGGGGTGTAACCTTGCTTGGTGTGGGTACCGTCTTTGAACGATTCCTCAGGCTGGTGGCCAGAATGATCCTGGCACGGTTATTGCTAAAGGAAGACTTTGGTCTTTGGGGTATAATATTAGCCATATCGACAGTATGTGAAGCAATAACAGAAGTAGGTATCAAACAATCAATAATCCAAAACAAAAAAGGCGACAAATTCGCATATATGAATGTTGCCTGGTGGTTCCAGACACTACGAGGCATGGGATTATTTTTATTGGCATATGCTCTTGCTCCTGTGATTTGCGGATTTTACTTTGATGATAAACCGGAAATGCTTGATTTGTATAACAAGAAGGAACTCATCCTTCTGATAAGAATATCATTTTTAGCTATTGCATTCAATGGAATTATGAGTCCGGGAGCGCACGTTCTTCGTAAAAACTTCCAGTTTGGGCGTTTGATGCTTATTATGCAGGGCAGCGCTCTGATGGGAACTGTGATTACCTTGATTTACGCTTATACAATATCATGTAATATCTGGGCCCTGGTTATTGGATTCAGTGTTGAAGCTGTAATACGCTGTGTTCTGTCTTTTATAATATGTCCGTTCATGCCCAGTCTTCACTGCGAACGACAGAGCTTTAATGAATTAATTACCTTTGCCCGAAGAATGCTCGGCATGCCGGTATTGACTATGATAGCAATGGAACTGGATGGAATCATTTTGGGAAAACTCGTGGCTCCGGCTATGTTCGGTATGTATTCTCAGGCCAAGTTTTTGGCTCAAATACCACGGCAATTATTTTCAAAAGTGATCAATCCGGTTTTATTACCCGCTTTTTCCGCAAAACAGGACGACAAAGCCGCTTTATGCAAGGGATTGATAATAATGACAAGGACGACGGCCATTATTTCATTTCCCGTTGCTGTTTTTGTACTGACATGTTCTAAGGAAATACTGTCGATTGCGTTTGGGCCTGATTATGCATCTATTAATATTGCATTTGATCTGCTTTTTCTCTATATCCTTGTTCGAACAAAAAGCTTCTATTTTGTTTCCATTTTGTTGTCTCTTGGACTTCCCAATTATGTCAGACGATTTGTAGGCCTGAGAGCCTTGCTAACCCTGCTACTTATATACCCGGCAATTAAATATTTTAGTATAGAGGGGGCCGCCGGTGTATTGCTTGTTGCTAACCTGATAACATTGTTATCTCAGGTAATTCAGATGAGAACACTTATCGCCCTGACATTTTCGGAGTATTTGTCAGCTTTCATTGCTGGAGTTTTTAGTTCCATATTTGTTATTGTCGCTGCAATCCTTATATTTTTATTTGATTGGAGTCCCCTTATTAATACAATCGCTTTAGGATTTATTTGCTTCCTTGCCTGTTGTGCAGGCCTGTATAGTATTAGAAGAAAAATGTAAAATCCGGACAGGAAAAGGTTAAATGATAATAGATCATATTGGAATTGTAGTGAGATCCGTAGAAAAAGGTATTGAACATTGGGAAAAGGCTTTCGGATACCGGCAAATTACAAATATCATTGAGAACTCCAGGCAAAAGGTAAAAGTGGTATTTTTAGAAAAAAAAGGGTCGCTTACTGTTAAATTAATAGAGCCCGTCGATGACACTTCTCCAATCTATATATTTGCGAAAAAGGGCGGTGGTTTGCACCATTTATGTTTCAAATGTAATGAAATTGAGTCTGAACTCAAACGGCTCCAGAGTTTAGGTATGCGAAAACTTCATGGACCTGAACCCGGTGAGGCTTTTAATGATAACAATATTGCTTTTGTTTATGCAAAACAGGGTTTAAATATTGAACTTATTGATACGGATACAAAGGCGGGACGATTGAATAGTAAAGAGAAATAAACCGATATATTCCGGCAGCTTCGATGTTATGAAAAATAATCCGTATTCTACTCAGTCAGGAAGCGTTCAAGTGGAATGGAAGTTGATCGATATTCATTGGTGACGTGGATTAACTTGGGATTCGATTATGTTAGAAAATGATGATTAAATGATGATTTCAGAGGCATACGTATCATACACGAGTCAAAATATCCAGAAAATCAGATCCAATCTCCAGCAAAGGAGGGATTATTCATGAAAACAGGGAATACTATTAGTCGGCTGTATTACTGTCTCGCCAGGCTCTTCTTTATCTTCACCGGTTTGCTGGCATTACTGTGGTTTCTTATCCGTGTGATTCCAAAGCCCAGTCGAGCTGCGTATCCATGCCAGCGGGCAGCTTTTCCGATCGCATCAAGTTTTGTATCCTATGTAGCGGGAATTTTCGGGACCGCATGGGTGTTTCGTCTGGCACACAAAAAAATGAGACAATCGTATCCGGTCATTGCAGCAGTATTAGTTTTTCTGGGATTGACAACTGCATGGCTTACTATACATATTGCGCAGAAACCCGCCAGGGGAGATTTTGTGCCATCGGATCCGTATAATTCCCCCATCGGCGTAGCCCGGGGGATTCATCCAGGCAGAGTTGTTTGGGTCCATGATCCGGACGCCACGTCCTGGGATGGCCTGAATGGCGATTGGTATGAATATTCAAATACAGATCCCAACGTGGTCGAAGCTATGATATCAAAATCTCTGCGATGGCTGACAGGTCAAACAGAAGATACTTTAGCATGGGATGAACTATTCAGGCATTATAATCAAAATAATGGAAAGGGAAATATCGGTTACCAGTCAGGAGAACAGATTGTTATCAAAATTAATATGAATAATCGCGGCGAAGAAGGCGAGATTGATGCAACGCCTCATCTGGTATATGGTTTTCTCAAGCAATTAGTCCAGGACGCAGGGATTAATCAACAGGCAATTACGATATATGATGCAATAAGACCAATAGAACTCGTATCTGATTATTGTTATCCGGACTTTCCAAATGTAAATTATAATCCCAGTGTACAATGGGTCAATGACAGTATTACTTATTCTGCTGAAATTACAGATTCTAATGCACGCAGGGTACCCCAATATGTACTTGATGCAGAATATATGATAAATATAGCCATATTAAAAGTACATGACATACGAGCAGCAGTAAGTCTTTGTGGTAAAAATAATTTAGGTACTATCTACGGGCCTTCCGAATTACATCCCTCTATACGGTGCCTTGTTAGAGGGATGGCCAGTTATGACCCCACCGTAGATTTAATAGGATGTAACAATATCGGAGCCAAAACAATGTTATATGTTATTGATGGTTTATACGGAAGTGATCGTGTTAACAATCCTCCCCAAATATGGAATTCGCCTCCCTTCAATCACGATTGGCCCTCGAGTATTTTTGTTTCCCAGGATCCGGTGGCGATTGATTCGGTGGGCTTGGATTTTTTACGCATGGAGTGGTCTCTATGGGATAATGCTGATAATTATCTGCATGAAGCTGCTCTGGCCGATAATCCACCTTCGGGTACGTTTTACGATCCAGAGGGAGATGGTACAAGATTGCAGAGTCTCGGCGTTCATGAACATTGGAATAATCCCATTGATAAACAATATTCCCGCAATCTTGGTATTGGCAGTGGTATTGAACTGGTGACCGGCCCGCAATGCGATGTTGTTGGCCGCTATATCTTTTATAATAACTCTTATTTTGACGGAAATGATCCAAACTTCAATGCCGATGACGATAATGCCATCGGTATTGACAAGCAGGCACTTTTACCAGGACAGATAGCACACTTTGCGAATTACACCAGTTATTGCCGGGGGATCAATGGGATTATAGTGGATATGGCTAATTTAGCGGATAGGGGAAACCTTGGCGATGGCGACTTTGAGTTCCGTGTTGGCAACAATGACGATCCAAACTCCTGGTCCATGGCACCTTACCCACAACACATTATCGTACGACCCGGTGAAGGAGTGGATGGTTCAGATCGCGTGACCATCATCTGGGCGGATAACGCTATTGAAAAGCAGTGGTTGCAGGTTGTGGTTATGGCTACCGAAAACACAGGATTGACTGGAAATGACGTATTCTATTTTGGTAACGCCATTGGCGAGACGGGTAATGATCCATCGAAAGCCGAGGTGAATGCTTTCGATACCGGCGGAGTGCGGGACCATCCTCGGAATTTTCTCAGTCCGGCTTTGATCGACGATCAGTATGATTTCAACCGGGATCGTTTTGTTAATGCATTGGACTTTGGCATTGCCCGTGACAATGCGACGAATTTTATGACAGCATTAAAATTGATTAATGTACCGAATATTGATTAATGTATGTTTTGTGCCATTTCTGTGCAGTGAAAGCGTAATATTTGCTTTAACCAGTGTGTTTAGTAACTATTTATTTTTTGGAGGGTCTTTGATCGATGAGTAATATCGAAACAATTCGTGGGTTTGTTGTTGAGAACTTTCTATTTGGAGACGGCGAGCAGCTTACGGATGATATGTCGTTTCTGGAAAACGGTATTATTGATTCCACGGGGATTTTGGAAGTGATCTCTTTCCTGGAGGAAACCTATGGTATTTCCATCCAGGATGATGAACTAGTTCCTGAGAATCTGGATAGTATAAATAATATAGCTGTTTTTGTAGAAAATAAGCTGGCTCTGGTGCCGGATTCTCAGGAAAGACATGTAGGATAATTTAGGTGTATGGCAATTTGTATTTAACCTGAGTTATTCCATTGAGTTAACACAAAGCAGCTGGGCCGTCCGCGATGGTCCGGCAAAAGCAGGTGAATGAATGGCGTGCTTTTTGATCGGATAACATTATGTGTGGAATAACCGGCATTTATTCGTTTAATGGCTCTGATACTCTGTCTTTAGATACCCTCAAACGGATGACGGCGGTCATGCAGTACCGTGGTCCGGATGAAGCAGGTATCTATATAGATTCGTTTGTCGGACTGGGCCATGCGCGCCTGAGTATTATTGACCTTTGTTCGGGGACACAGCCGATTCACAATGAAGATAAAACCATGTGGATTATCTACAATGGAGAAGTCTATAATTACCCTGAACTGAGGGAAAAACTCGTACAAAAGGGCCATACATTTTATACGACCAGTGATACGGAGGTGATTCTGCACTTGTACGAGGAGAAAGGGCCTGCCTGCCTGGATGATTTAAATGGGCAATTTGCCTTGGCGATATGGGATAGCAAGAAAAGGGAATTATTTTTAGCCCGGGATCGGATCGGAATCAGGCCCTTGTATTATACCCGGTATAAGGATACCTTGATTTTTGCTTCGGAAGTTAAATCAATTTTTATGGTGGATGAGATTCCGCGCCAGATTGATCCTGTTGCTATGGATCAGATATTTACGTTTTGGACTACTTTGCCGGGAGTGTCGATATTCAAGGATATCTGCGAATTGCCCCCTGGTCATTATCTGCGTGCGGCACATGGCAAGGTATCAATTAATAAATATTGGGATATTCCTTTTTATCCTCGTCATGAGCAGGTGGATTTATCGCCGGCAGAAATTAGCGAAAAGATCCATGAGTTGCTGCTGGATGCCGTGAGAATCCGGCTTCGGGCCGATGTGCCGGTGGGTGCTTATTTAAGTGGCGGGCTGGATTCCTCTGGGGTGACGTCTCTGGTCGTGCAGAATTTTAACAGTGATGTACGCACTTTTGGGATTCGTTTTGAAGAGGATGCTTTTGACGAAGGTAAATACCAGAATCGAATGGTATTTTTCCTTAAGGCCAATCATAAAGAGATCATGGCAACTAATGACGAAATCGGCGAATCATTAAATAATGTTATCTGGCATTGTGAAAAACCTCTTTTGAGAACTGCGCCGGTGCCGCTGTTTTTGCTTTCAAAACTGGTCCGCCAGAGCGGCATCAAAGTTGTCCTGACCGGTGAAGGTGCGGATGAAATATTTGGGGGATATAATATATTTCGGGAGACCAAAGTGAGGCGTTTCTGGGCCCGCCAGCCGGATTCCACGATGCGACCGGGACTGATTGGCCAGCTCTATCCTTATATATTTGACAATCCCCGGCTCAAACGGATGTTGGAGTCATTTTTTGGCATGGGATTGGATCAGTTTGATGATCCGTTATTTTCGCATCTTGTTCGATGGGAAAATACCGGTAAAATCAAAACCTTTTTTTCTGATGAGCTTAAGGCGGCCATCGGGTCGTATGACGGATACGAACAGGTTAAAGAGTCCTTACCTGACGGCTATGCCGGTTGGGATACATTATCCAGGGCCCAATATCTGGAAACATCCCTGTTTTTAAGTAATTACCTGCTTTCATCACAGGGGGATCGGGTGGCGATGGCAAACTCTATAGAAATCAGGTTGCCCTATCTGGATCCTCGTCTGATGGAATTTATGGGACGTGTTCCCTCTAAATGGAAAATTCTGGGTTTAAATGAAAAGCATATCTTGAAGAAATCTTTCCAGGGAATTCTGCCGGATGATATCGTTAACAGGGCCAAACATCCTTATCGGGCTCCGATCGAACAAAGTTTGTTTAGCGGCAAGGCTTTGGAATCCGTCCATGATATGCTCTCGGAAACATCGTTAAGCAATGCCGGACTGTTTGATCCGGCAAAGGTTAATCGATTGAAAAATAAATTAATCAATGGCGGGGAAGCCAGTGAAACGGATAATATGGCCCTGGTTGGCATTTTGTCCAGCCAGATGGTAGCCAGAGATTATATAGATGATTTTTCCTCCCGAACGGAAAATGTTATTGATAAACTGCCCAGGACTGTCATCTTTGATCGAAAAAATAAAACGGATTATGTCGGTGTAAAAAATGCTGATTAATTCATAGTGCGTTTTGTTATTATTCCTATACCATAAAATCGTAATGTTTGCTTTGATTGACATAGTTGCTGATTATTTTTTGGTGGAGGGTGTGTGTTAAATGAGTAATATCGATACCATACGTGAATTTGTGGTTGAGAATTTTCTTTTTGGAGACAGCGCGCAACTTACAGATGAAATGTCGTTCCTGGAAAACGGCATTATTGATTCCACGGGAATTCTGGAAATGATTACTTTCCTCGAAGAAAACTATAAAGTTAAAATCGATGACGATGAGCTGGTTCCGGAAAACCTTGATAGCCTCATGAATATCTCGGCGTTTCTGGATAAGAAACTCGATGGTATGTCCGTTCCCAAAGAGGAGGGAAAATAATATCTGCTTATCTCATTTTAAGGTTAGACTGTGTATGAAGTAGCCACAATTAACTGTTTGGTTGGACCGAATGATATGCGCTTTAAGGTAGATGATGGGCCGGTTATGTTGTCGTGGGCCTGATAAGACGCGGGTATATTTATCCATGGATACCTGGACGAAATCGAAAAAAAAGAATAAGGCAGGGAAAAGTTAATTTTATATCACTTTCGATACAGAATCAGGGAGCATGTTTTTATTGACAGGGAGGCCAGTTATGCAGTTTAATCTCGATGTCTTGAAGATTAATTGCGCTGAGGAAACCAAAAGAGTCACCCAATTTGTTACTGAACAGGTGGCAAAGGGTTACCGGAGGAAAGGGGTAGTGGTCGGACTGAGTGGCGGCATTGACTCTGCGGTCATGTGTGCTCTTGCGGTGGAGGCGGTAGGGAAGGATAAAGTGGTCGGCCTGATTCTGCCTGAGCGGGAATCGAATCCGGTAAGCAGTCAGTATGCGGTAAGTCATGCGAAGGAACTCGGGATAGAATTTCGTGAAATCGATATTACCCCTACCGTGGATAGTGTAGCTTCCTACAGTCAGCGTGACGAATTTATCAGGAAATTGATCCCGGGTTACACTCCTGGATGCAAATATAATATAACATTACCCACGGACCTTCTTGATCGCGCTTCTTTTAATTTCTATGTACTCCAGGTAAAGCTGCCTGACGGCACCCTGGAAAAGAAGCGCTTGAACCTGGAAGAATTTCGAACCATTACTTCTTTTGCGAATATCAAGATCAGGTCTCGTATGATTCATTTATACGCGGAAGCCGAACGACGCAACCTGATTGTTGCCGGCACTACCAATCGAACTGAGTTCATTCTGGGTGATTTTTGCAAGTATGGTGATGGTGGTACCGACATAGAAGCACTTGCACACCTTTATAAGAACCAGATATATCAGCTTGCCGACCATCTCGCTGTGGTTTCGGAGATTATTGATCGAGCGCCAAGCCCGGACACCTTCAGCCTTCCGGTGAATGACCAGGAATTCTTCTTCCGCATTCCTTTTGATAAGCTTGATTTTCTCCTTTATGCATGGGAACATCAAGTACCGGTAGAACAGACTTCAAAGGTGCTGGATATCTCTGATGAAGCAGTCAAAAGAGCGTTTAAAGACTTTGCTTCAAAGAACCATGCCACGGCCCACTTGCGAGTGCCGGCTTACTCATTGGATGGAGATGTTTCTTAAGATACTTTAAAAAATGGTAAACAATTATGCTGATTAATCATTTCCTGGAAAATTCAGCCCAGAAATATTCTGACAAGCAGGCGCTGTGGTATAAAAACAACTGGATGACTTACGGCGAGATAGATCTGCGCTCCAACAGGTTGGCCAATTATTTAAAAGACGTTGGTATTGCTCGAGGTGACAGAGTTGCTATTCTGTACGAAAATTCCTTTGACTATGTTATATCCTATTACGCGGCTCTTAAAGCGGGTGCTATCACCGTGTCGCTTAACACCGATACCACTATTGAGTCGTTAACCTATGTTTTTAATGATTCCGGGGCTCGGGCCATAATAACCACAGAAAAATATTCGAGATTTCTGATACCGGCCCTGAGGATGACACCGGCTTTGAAGTATGTCATTATTGACCAGGAAAATCTGGATGACTATAAGGAGATTGGGCATTGTCACTCTGTTAGCCTGCCTGAGATTTATGAGCAGGGCCGGGATTGTCATCCGGATGTAAGATGTATTGATATAGATGTGGCCTCGATTGTTTATACGTCCGGCAGTACCGGTAAGCCCAAGGGCGTAACCCTGTCGCATCTCAATATGGTCAGCAATACGAAGTCGATAGTGCAGTACCTGGAATTAACGTCAGACGATCGTATTATGGTTGTTTTGCCATTTTACTATATTTATGGCAAATCACTGCTTAACACGCATTTTTGTGTAGGTGGCTCTGTCGTGTTGGATAACCGTTTTACTTTCCCTCAGGTAATATTGCAGACTATGCAGGAAACCGGGGTTACGGGGTTTGCCGGTGTGCCGTCCACCTTTTTAATATTGTTAAATAAATCAGCGGTGCGTAAATTTACGTTTAATTCATTGCGTTATGTCACCCAGGCCGGTGGTTCTATGGCGCCGACGATCCAGAAGGAAGTGGCAGAAGTTTTCTCCCCGGCAAAACTATATATAATGTACGGTGCCACTGAGGCATCACCAAGGCTGTCTTACATAGAACCGGAGATGCTCAGCCAGAAATGGGGCTCTATCGGCAGGGCGATTCCCAACGTGGATTTGTTTGTTGCTGATAGCGATGGGAATAAACTGCCGCCCCATAAGAAAGGTGAAATTGTGGCCCGGGGTTCAAATATCATGTTAGGATATTGGAACGATCCTGCCGGGACGGCACAGGTATTGAAAAATAACCTGTATTTCACCGGCGATTTAGGGCAGGCCGATGAAGATGGTTATATCTTTGTGATAGGCCGTTCCAAGGATATTATCAAAGCCGGTGGTTTTCGCGTCAGTGCCAGGGAAGTGGAAGAAGCTATTTTAAGCATTAACGCAGTACACGAAGTTGCAGTAGTAGGTGTGGTTGATCAGGTACTCGGTGAAGCCATTAAGGCTTTTATTGTTCTCCGTGACGGAGTTCAACTAACTGAAGATGAAGTTAAAAAGGCATTGAAAACATTGTTACCTCAATATAAAACCCCAAAATATATAGTTTTCCGGGATTCACTGCCAAAAAATGAGGCCGGAAAAATCATGAAAACTCAACTTAAAGAAGAAAATGTGTACAATTAGATTTTACTTTTGTTAATTTCAGGAAGGAATATCAATGGCAAGTCAGACTTTTTCGCTGGATACGCTAAAGCTGGATTATGCTCAGGAAGTTGAAAAAATATCAAAAGTGATGCGTGATTCGCTCATACAGTTTAAGAAACGGGGCGTGGTAGTCGCCATGTCGGGTGGTATCGATAGCAGCGCGGTGGCAGCCTTAAGTGTACATGCTTTAGGCAAGGATAAAGTCTTTGGGCTTTTGATGCCGGAAAAAGATTCTTCCTCAGACACTCTGCGCATTAGCCGTCATCTTGCCGATACATTGGGGATATCAGTAGTTCATGAGGATATCTCGGAAATTCTCGAGGCGGTAGGCTGCTATCGGCGCCGGGATGAGGCTATTCGCAGCGTTGTTCCTGAATATACCTCGGCCTATAAATCCAAGATTGTCTTGCCCGGCGTCATGGATGAGGATACTTACAGGATTTTCTCGGTCATCGTGCAGGCTCCAGACGGCAGGATTACCAAAGCCCGACTGACACCCAGCGCGTATCTGGGTATTGTAGCCGCTACAAACTTTAAGCAGCGGGTGAGAAAAATGCTGGAATATTATCATGCTGATTGTCTAAATTATGCCGTGACCGGCACGCCGAACCGCCAGGAATATGATCAGGGCTTTTTTGTCAAACTGGGTGATGGAGCAGCGGATATAAAACCTGTTGCCCATTTATACAAGACTCAGGTTTATCAGATTGCGGAGTATCTGGGTGTTCCTGAGGAAATATGTAACCGTCCTCCTACAACCGATACCTATTCCATGCCCCAAAGTCAGACGGAATTTTATTTCTCAGTGCCCTATGATAAAATGGACCTTTGTCTGTATGGCAAGAATAATGGAATTTCCATAAGTGAGATCGCTGCCGCCGCGGACCTGACGGCGGATCAGGTGGAACGGGTATTCCATGATATTGATAATAAACGAAATACTACAAAATATTTGCATGCTCCGCCCCTTCTGGTGGAGCCGGTGGATGAAATTAGTTATTGATGGTTGATGATTATTTGATCCCCAGGAGTACAAACCATAAAAACATCTATACCTTATGTAATTTTAATCTTCTATGATATAGGGCCTTGATCGAGTACCGCAAAAATCATGAGCAAAGATAAAGTCAAAGTGATAATACTTGCCGGTAATCGGGAATTTGGCCGATGTCCTCTGGCAGCAGAGCGTCCTCCGGCACGGTGGCCGATTGAAAACGAGTCCGTACTGGAACGTCTGCTGCGTAGGTTGTCCCACCAGGGAATGACGCAGGCGATTATTTGTTGTTTGTATGGTGAAATGGATCAACTGCGTGATAGTATCGGCACACCGGATGGGATGCAGTTGCAATTCGTCGAGGAACAGTTACCGTTGGGCACGGCGGGAAGTATCCGGCATGTGATACAGGGCGATGATGGATCATTACTCCTGGTTCTTCATGCTAACATGATATGTCCGCCCAATATCGATAAATTAGTGGAAGAGCACCGATATGCTCAGGCAGACATGACAGTGGTCTTACATCCGGAAATTAACGCCGAGGATATGGATAGCGAAGCGGCGGGAGTTTACCTGTGTGAATCGTCAGTTTTAGAATTCATTCCTGAAACAGGATACTGTGATATAAAGGAAACTCTGGTACCGTCTCTTTTGCGAGCCGGCAGGATAGTTTCGATGACAAGACTTGCTCGATCAGTGGAAGGTTTTCGCGATTGGGATGGATATATGCGTGCGGTCTCTGCCTGGCTTGAAAGTGCCGATAAAACAGAGATTGATATGCCTGTCCGTAAATCCGCTGACGGAAAAAACAGCTGGATCAGTCCTGAGGCTGACATTGATGAAACCGTACGGATTTATGGTCCGGTAATCATCATGGATAGGGCGGTCATTGCGGAGAATGCTGTGATTATAGGCCCGACAATCCTCGGCCGTAATGTTTCTATTGGCCGGGGGGCTATGATATCTGAAAGTATTCTCTGGGATAATGCACGTGTTGGTGCGAATTGTGAAGTTCAGAAATGCCTGCTGGATTATCATACAATTCTACGTGACAGGTCGGTTTTGGAAAACGAGCTTGTCCATGTCAAAGGAAACGCGATATCACCAGGCATAACTACCAAAATCATCGAATTTATTCGTAAGATAATTCAACAGATCAAATCATTCATACAACTGCGGAAGAATAATCGGAATCAGAGTATTCCTGGTTGGATACAGCCGGGAGAGTACCCTGAAAAAAACAATTTTCCCTGGCTTGGGGTATGCGCAGTTATGGTTGCTTTTATCTGGTCATACTGGCGTACTATTGCCGAACTCTGGCAGATATGGGCGAGAAGTGATGAGTATTCCTGCGGGCTGCTTGTCCCTTTCATGGCTATTTACATTGCCTGGTCACGACGGAAGCAAATCAGGCGATGTCGAATCCAGCCTTCGCTATGGGGAATACCCGTGTTTCTGGCAGCGCAGGGATTAAGATTTTTTGGATTATTTTTTATGTATGGATCGGCCGAACGGTTTTCCCTGGTTGTCAGTATAGCTGCCCTGGTTTTCCTGTTGTTTGGCAGGGAGGTTTTTCGTAAATCATTGACTATACTGTTATTTCTACTCCTGATGCTTCCTTTACCCAAGTCGTTTGAAGCCAGAATAACGCTGCCCTTGCAGAGCCTGGCTACCTCATCGGCAGTATTCTCTCTGGAAATGTTAGCCTATGAAGTGACTACAGAAGGCAATATTATCCATTTGGGCCAGACAAGCGTCGCCGTCGCCGAGGCCTGTAACGGATTGAGAATGGTAACCTCTTTTTTCGTAATCAGCGGTTTTGTGGTTTTTCTGGTGAAACGGGAGTGGTGGGAGAAATTGATAGTTTTACTTTCTACGTTGCCGATTGCTCTGCTCTGCAACACGATAAGATTAACCCTTACATCCATCGCCTTTACCATACTTCAAGGTGAATTCTGGGAAAAGCTGTTTCATGATTTTGGTGGATATGCCATGATGCCTTTGGCACTGGCGATTGTTGTTTTTGAATTATGGGTATTGACGAGAATAATTACTGTTCCGGTAGATCATCATAAAGAAGACGTACTGGTCATTCGTTCCAGACAATGATATGATTATCGTATCAGTAAAGTTGGAGATTAAATCAAATGGACGATCTAGTAGAACACCGGCCCCAGCCATTACAGAATCATTATGTCCCTTATGAAGAATTCCCGGGGCAATCAGATCCATCCTCACCTGATTTGATTCAGGGTATATTACGTCGCTGGTATATTGTGCTGATAACCTTTGTGGTGATGTGTGGGGGAGTCATACCAGTCGTGTGGTATGCAATTAAACCCCAATATACGGCGACGGCAATAATTCAGATAGCATCGGCGGTCTCCCCCGTTCTTTTTAGCGATGCTGAAACAGGTGAACTGGCTGTCCGGAATAATTTGGCCGATCAAGCGGTTCTTCTCACGAGAGATCAGGTGCTCGAGAAAGTGGTTGATTCCCTGGCGGTTGAAGAACTGAATTTCTTCAACAAAAAAGATATTATTTCTCAAAAGCCTTTGAGACCGATAGAAATACTAAGACGGGCAATTGATAGTAATGTTATCAGGATTGCTCCGCAAAGTCGTAGTGAATTGATTGAGGTTTCTGTTCAAAGTGAATCCGGCAAAGAAGCTGAATTGATTGCCAATGCGTTTCTTTCAGCGTTCATGGCAATTGAAGGTAACAAAATAACCCAGGGGCGTGATCGAAAACTGCAATTATTAGAAGATGAACGCAGACAGTATGCCGACAAAATGGCACGCCAGAGAGATAAGATACGACAGATGGCGGAGGAATTCGGCAGCACTGAATTGACGCCGCGCGAAGAGATGATGCTGCGCAGCGTTGCTTTCTTACAAGATCAGCTAACGCAACTGGAAGCTTCCAAGCTTACCCTGGAGGCCAGAATAGCATTTCTCGAAAAAACCATGGATCGCCCCGTTGTCCCCGGGGATTTACTGGAGAGACATCAGATGCTTATTCAAAACGATCCTTTGATACAATCCCTGACACAGCGCATCGCACAGATACAGGAGGATCTTATTAGCGCCAAACAAACCCTGGCAGAAGGTAATCCTGAACTGAAGGTAAAAGCCGAACTTCTGGAACAATTCAGAACGGAACTTGAAAAACGCCGCGAATATCTTGAAAAAACTTTTAAAGAAGATGTCGCTCAGCAGGCCTCTGAAAACAAAACCATCGAACTTGCCACTGCCAAAGCGGAACTGGAGAGTTTAATAACACGCGAAGATATCATAAGAGAAAAATTAGATGAGGAGAATAGTAAGACCATAGGTATCGGTCGTAAACACCTGGACATCGGAGAGGAACAGGAGCAACTGGCTATCATTAAAGAAACCTATGATAATATCAGGCGGCGTATTCAGATGCTGGAAATGGAACAGAACAGAGATCCCCGAATCACAACCTACCCGGCTTCAGTGGCGCCAGCCCCCAGCAAACGAAAAAAACTGATTGCGGCTGCAACCTTTGGGTCACTGGCATTTGGTATGTTATTGGCATTTCTAAGAGATAAAGCCGATAAAAGTATGTATACTCCGGATGACGTTATCCGGAGTATTGGCGTACCCGTCATTGGAACCTCGACCAGGCTGGAACACATAGACAAAGCGGATGTATTAGAACATATTGCTCATGACTATCAAACAATTCGAGCCAACCTGAGATTGTTAAACGATGGCAAAATGCCCAGGATTCTTGTGGTTACCAGCCCCAGGATGGCAGAAGGAAAAACCACTCTGGCAATCAATCTGGCTTCGAGTCTGGCCCAGGCAGGCAATAAGGTTCTGTTGATCGACGGTGATTTACGGAAACCCGATATCGCTCGTCTGCTGAACCTTCCTGTGAATTCGTTGGGTTTATCTGAGGTGTTGTCAGGGAGTAAACGAATAGAAGACGTTATTCATTCTTTAGGATTAACCGGCTTGGACGTGTTGACCTCTGATGGAAGAAAAAATACCGCAGCGATTGAACATTTGTCGAATCCTGAATCATTAAATATTATTACTGAAATGAGCCGTAATTATGACAATGTCATTATTGATACTCCGCCGGTACTGGCTGTTCCGGATGCCTTATTGTGGGCCAAAATGGCCGATGCCGTGATTCTGAGCAGCCTGGCCGGTCAATCCATCGGTTCGGATCTGAAGGAAACCCTGGATCGTCTGGGACAGTTAAATATCAGGATTCTGGGCAACGTGTTGAGTAATGTATCGGCCCGGCACAGCTACAATCGTTACGGTTATGATTACTACGAAACGGCCGGCAAATCCAGACGCAATGGTAAAAGAAGGACATATAAGGCATTATTGCCGTCACTCCAGTCAAAGAATGAGAATACAGAGGAAATTACTTCGTAACCGGAATCAAATTAAAAAATATGCAGCTTATTGTTATTCATAGGGAAAATTTCGCACCAGGCCGTAGTGGTATTCTTCATTCGGTTCTTTCAAGTGAGTCCCTGGCGACTCTTCTGTTGGATGGATTGACGCGTGTTAATTCCTTTAATCATTTCAGTCAGGCCCCCCTCATAGCAATCCCAAAGGAATGGCAGATTGAAACATCTCTGCCCGAAACCAGTATCAACTTTTATAAGCAAGATATCGCCGTCGAGCTTGACAGAGTAAATAATACTAAACGAAATCAATGGTTTATTATATCCAATGGCCGGTTTATCACTGATATTGATCACGAATGGCTTTTTGGAATTTTAACGGACTTGAATGCTGATGTTATATCTGTCAATGTGGATTCAGGATTGACGGCATTCAGAGAAAAAATACGCATTACCTCTCAGAAGCATATAGCCGGTTTCAGTCGCTTGTACTCTGATACGGCACAAGAACTTCCCGTTCCCGATAGTTGGCCCCAACATCTTTTTGTTAATATTGATATTCTCAAGGAACTGCTGGTGGATGGTATGCTTCCCTTGAATTTTCAAGAGATATTGTCCGGAGGTATTAAAAAATCATTGACTCTGCGCAGCATAAGCATTGCCGGTAAGGCGCTGGACCTGGAGGCAGAGGATGACTTTCTTGCCTTGATCGATTTTTATCTTAATAGTATCTGGCCCGGTAATCATCAAAAATATATGCGCTTGCTCGGCTCTAATAATATTCTTGTTGACAAAAATGCCCGCTTTTTTGGTAAAGTATTTTTAGGTCATAATGTCCGTATACGTCAGGATGTCATAATCGTTGGTCCGGCCATTATCGGTGACAATGTTGAGATTTCAAACGAAGTGACCGTTAAATCATCCGTAATAGGCCCCCATATCACGGTCCCTGAAAAATACTATATAAGGAACCGGGTTGTTACAGATGATACCCAATTAAATGGCGAACATTTCAGGGAGCAGAAGGGAAGTGTTTTACGACGATACTGTATCACCTCCCAGGCTTTTAGACAAAAAAATAGATTTACTGTTTTCCGTACCTGGCCGCGATTTTCTTATGCGGGGTGCTTCAAGCGATTTTTCGATATTATAGCGGCATTGGTATTAGTGGTGCTTTTTGCTCCTGTTCTTCCGATTCTTATGTTGGCGGTAAAACTTTCTTCTCCGGGACCTGTTTTTTTCAAGGATAAACGACAGGGATTACATGGCAAGGAATTCAGTTGCCTGAAATTCAGGACCATGATGACGGGTACTGACAGAATACAGAGTAAGCTGAGGGCAATAAGCCAGGTGGATGGTCCTCAGTTCAAAATAGAAGATGACCCCCGTATTACTACCGTGGGTAAATTTATGCGTGATACCTGTCTTGACGAGATACCTCAATTCTTCAATGTCTTGCTGGGCCAGATGAGTTTGATCGGACCCAGACCCTCACCGGTATCGGAAAATTCATTGTGTCCTCCCTGGCGGGATGCCAGATTGTCCGTTCGTCCGGGAATCACGGGGCTCTGGCAGATCTGCCGTACCCGGCAGCAGGGGCAGGATTTCCAGGAATGGATTCATTATGACGTTAAATATGTTAGGGAACTGACATTCAAGCTGGATCTATGGATTTTCTGGCAGACGACCAAAAAGCTGATCGTCGATTTTGTCAGGCACTTCTAAAATTAGCGGCACAGGAATACTTACAAAACGGTTGAAAGGTTATGTCTATGCCCAAAAGAGGGTTTAATTGGAAATTCGCTTTCGTTTTTGTTCTG
>JAFGHE010000042.1 GCA_016930295.1 Sedimentisphaerales bacterium | reverse complement strand
GGTCGTGGCCATGGACGCTCCCGGGCCTACGTTTCGCCATGAGATGTTTGCAGACTATAAAGCCAACCGCCCGCCCATGCCCGAGGAACTGCCACCCCAGATCCAGCGAATCGAAGAGATTATGGCTGCCATGCGTATTCCGGTACTGAGAGTCAGCGGCTATGAAGCGGACGACATTATCGGAACACTGACCCAACAAGCTTCTCAAAAGGGCCTTCAGGTCTATATCTGTTCCAAAGACAAAGACTTAGAACAATTAATCAATGACAAGGTGGCCATGTATGATCCCAAAAAAGATATTGTCACGGACGTCGCGGCATTAAAGGAGAATAAAGGTATTCAACCGGAACAGGTAGTGGATGTCCTGGCCCTGCAGGGTGACAGCATCGACAATATCCCCGGCGTGGCCGATGTGGGGCCCAAGACCGCCCTGCAATGGATTAGTAAATACGGCTCACTTGACAACCTGATCGAAAATGCAGATGAGATCAAAGGCAAACGCGGAGAAAACCTCCGGGCCTCGCTGGAACAACTGCATCTGTCCCGCCTACTGGCTACGCTCAACTGCGCCGTGCCCCTGAACATTGACCTGGCCGACTTTACGGTTAAACAGTTCAATGCCCCGGCCCTGCAGCAGATTTTTCAGAAACTCAACTTCCGCAAATTACTGGAGAGTATCTCAAACCAGGCCGGAGTACAACCTACCGGTGAGACCGCCGGACCGACGCTCACTCTGCCGGGACCAAACGGACCGGCCGACTATATCCTGGTGGACTCCGATAAAGCGTTTGACGGCTTTTTAAAAAAACTCGCTCAGCAAAATATTTTCGCCATTGATACCGAAACCACGGGCCTCAATCCGGTGGCCGCCAAACTGGTGGGAATGAGCTTTTCCTGGAACGCCGGGCAAGGATTCTACCTGCCGGTCAAAGCGCCGCTGGGCCGGCAGCATCTGGATGCCAAAAAAACTCTAAAACAACTCAAACCCATCCTGGAAAATCCCCACATAAAAAAAATAGGCCAGAATATCAAATACGATATGATTATCCTGCGCCGGGCCGGGGTCCAACTCAAAGGCGTGGAATTCGATACCATGGTGGCCTCCTATGTGCTCGACAGCAGCCGGACCAGTCACAAACTGGACAACCTTGCCATGGACCACCTCGGCCATGAAACCATTAAACTGGAAGAGCTGATCGGTAAAGGCAAAAACCAGCTCACCTTTGATTTGGTCGATACGCAGCAGGCCTGCGACTACGCCGCCGAAGACGCCGACATTACCTGGCGCCTGGGCCGGTACTTTGACACGCAGCTAACCGACCCGGATCTTAAAAAACTGTTTACAGAAGTCGAGATGCCGCTCGTTGAGGTGCTGGCCGAGATGGAGTTTCAGGGCGTGGCACTGGACAGCGCCTGGCTGCGAAAACTCAGTACCCGATTCAGTAAGCGCCTGGATGAACTGACCGAAAAAATTCATGAACAAGCCAAAAGTGATTTCAATATCGACTCGCCCAAGCAACTGGCGGAAATTCTCTTTGAGAGAATCGGATTAAAGCCGGTCAAAAAAACCAAGACCGGCTTCTCCACCGACCAGGAGGTCCTGGAAACCCTCAAATGGCTCCATCCGGTCCCGGCCCTGGTCCTGGAATACCGCCAGCTCAGTAAACTTAAAAATACCTACGTGGACAAACTGCCCTCCATGATATGTGCCGATACCGGGCGTGTACACGCCTCGTTTAACCAGTCCGTAACCGCGACCGGGCGCCTGAGCAGTTCTGACCCGAACCTCCAGAATATCCCGATTAGAACCGAAGAGGGCCAGGAGATCCGGCGCGCGTTTGTGGCCCAGAAAGAGGATAATGTCATCCTGGCCGCGGATTATTCCCAGATCGAACTGCGCCTGCTGGCCCATTTCAGTGGCGACAAGGCCCTGCGCCAGGCATTCGAAGAAGGCCAGGACATCCACCGTTTTGTGGCGGCTCAGGTCAATGATATTCCATTGGATGAAGTTGATAAAACCCAGCGCGGCAAGGCTAAGGCCGTGAACTTTGGCATTATTTACGGCCAGAGCGCCTACGGGCTCAGCCGGGGGATCGGCATCCCGGTCCGGGAAGCCCAGGAGTTTATTGATGCCTATTTCGCACGCTACGGGCAGATTAAAACCTTTATGGATGAAGTCATTAACCAGGCGGCCGCCCAAGGATACGTAAAGACCATCCTCGGGCGGCGGCGCGCTATTCCGGAACTGGCCAGCTCCAACGCGAGCCGGCGAAAACAGGGCGAACGGCTGGCCGTTAATACCGTCATCCAGGGCTCCGCCGCCGACATGATCAAACTGGCCATGATTCACATCCACCAGCGAATCCAGAAAGAAAATCTCGACCTCAAAATGATCCTACAGGTACACGACGAACTGGTCTTCGAACTGCCCGAAAACAAACTCGAACCATACACCGCCCTGATCCGAAACGAAATGAAACACCCCCTCAAACTCGACGTCCCCATCATCGTGGACATCGCCGCCGGCCAAAACTGGCTCGAATGTAAATAGCTCAAACTGGCAAAGGCACATAGGCACAAAGTTTTAATAAACAACCATCAATAATAACGAAACTCGTAATATGGCAGAGACGGGAATTTCTGAAAATCAGACTAAATTATCCGAGCAGCAGTCCACGGCCGGGAAAGTATTACGAATACTAGCCTTTATCTGTTTGCTCGGAGTCATATTTCATTCTTTAATAACGCTCGCGTATGGGCATTCATGGGCCGATATTTTTACTGACTATATCAAACATGATATTGTCAGCCTGGTGAATGGTCTTTTCTATCTCGTGATTGTTATTCGTGTTTTTAATCGTTTTTTGCTTAAAGGATTGTGGCAGGAAATTGAAATAGTAACAACCTATATGGTGCTGATCGCTACCATTACCTGTATGATCAGCCAGTGTTTCATCCGCCGGTATTTCACTGCCCTGGCCGCCATAAGCATGTCGGTTGTCTCACTATTTCTTCCTCTAATCGCAACGTCTCTATTCGCTTCAGAAAATCCTGAGACAGGAGCACCTATCGTCTCGTGTATATCCGCACTTTCGGTTTCCTTTTTTGATACCATATTGATATGGCTGCCGATATTTACTCTTGCCTCTCTGGCATCATGTTTCAAGAATATTCCCCGGCTATGGCGCTGGGGGGCTGTATTGATACCTATTTCACTCATGCTTACGGCACAGTTCTTCGATGTATCTTTGCGCGGGAGTTTCACAAAAGGATTTACGTCAAGTTCTGAAAAGCCGGCTGATTGGCCGGACTGGCTGATTCCGCCTGAGGGAGCATTCGACATTGATTATATTACAAATCACCATGATAATTCGCAGAGTCTTAATTATAAAACGAAAGACCCTTATCCTGCCGTTTCGACTCTGAAATATATTAATGAAACCCTGGATAAGGCAGGACTGGTCAAATTGGAAGATAGTCTGTTTCGTTCAAACATGTATGCTGCTGGTGAAGAGAAATCCGCCATTGAATACCATCCATCTTCCCATACGAAAGGATGGAATTCCTTTAATAATGACTTGCATCATGCGTCTTTTAATTTCCTGTACACTTGGAATGCGGAATGGATCAGTAATTCAGATGAAATTATATCGGTGTGGCTGAATTACCAATGTGCCGAATCAGGCACAGAGGATCTGGATACCCTGAATGTATCAATTGATTTCCAACCGCCGGTGGGCCATTATAAAAAACTCATCGAGAATTATAAAAAAGCTCACACCCAACATGCTGAATAGTCTATTGTTCCTTTGTCTGAATAAAAATGACTATCATCACCCTCAGGATTTTCATCCGCGCGCTTGTCTGTCATGCCTGCGGAGGCAGGCATCCAGGAATCTCCCCGTGGAGTTGAGATAGGGCAAAAAGAATGTATCACTTTCTCACTTCCCCTTTCTCAATTCCCTATTTTAATATCCTATACACTTGGAATGCGGAATAGATCAGCCGTTACGGAAGATGAAATACACGGCCGCGATGATGCATAAGCCGGCCCAGATGAAATCGGTGCGGAAACTTTCCTTCAGATACCAGACGGAAAACGGCACAAAGACCAGCAGGGTAATGACTTCCTGCAGAATCTTCAGGTGCGCCACGCTGAAGGCGGTATGGCCGATCCGATTGGCCGGAACCTGCAGCATGTATTCAAAAAAGGCAATGGACCAACTGTGCGGTTTAGCCAATTTCTATGCGGCGAAAAGGGCATAGGAAACCGTTTCAATTAATTCTTTAACTCGTGAAGAAAACCTCAAGTTGGGTGAAATTCGATGTTGCCACAAAACTTGACGCAAGGCAGACAGCATATCAACGAAGGAGGGATGGCGTTTATGTTCATACCACGGCATTATCTCCGGCAACAAAGACGGTTCTTTCAAAGCGCAGTGGGCATACCAGACTTTTACCAGCGTTACCAATATCAGAGCCAAAGGAGCTTGACGATTGACCGTCTTGCTGCACCAGCCTTGTGTCGATTCAAAACCCATATATTGTTTAGATTCCATAATCACTTCTTCCACGCCCCAGCGGTCGTAATACCGCTGAACAATTTCCGCGTCCGGCACGGTCGCATCGGTACAGAAGAAAAAGTCGTCTTTCTCTTTGCCTGTCGGGTCTCGAACGATCACCATACGAATGGGAATGTCTCGGCAGACATGATACCACAGGCAGGTAATACCCAAAACCAGACGCTGAACCTGATAGCCCTGCTTGTAAACCGTTATTTCTTTCCAGCCTTTCTTGCGATAAGACGCTATCTTCTGGGGGCTCGGCAGACGCGGGCCCTTTTTGGGATTTGGCCCCCGTTTGCCCTTGGGC
>JAFGHE010000041.1 GCA_016930295.1 Sedimentisphaerales bacterium | reverse complement strand
TTGATATGGTGCGTGGCCCAGACACCCAGGAGCAGCCCCAGGCCGGCCCCGGCCACACCAATGAATCCGGCCCACCAGAGGAATACCTGGGCGACCGACCAGCGCGACGAACCCAGCGCACGGATAATGCCGATATCCTTTATTTTCTGGATCACGATCATTTGCAGAATGACAAATACCAGCAGGGCCGCCACCAGACAGATGAGCCCCAGTATGCCCTGCAGGATGAACAGTTGCTTGCGGATTTCGGCGGTCAGCATTTTCACATGAGGGGCTTCCATAGAGGCAGAGATATTGACGGAGATAATCTTTTCTCCCGGCCATTTTAATTCCATAAGGGCAAATTCCACCCACGCCTGCTGCACTTTTTCGATGAGCGCTGCCTGGTCCACGCCTTTGTCACCAACGATTTTGATACGGCCCGCACAGAGGATTTGACCATTCTCATCGGGTGACCCGGTCAGTTGCCGGACATAATCGAACGGTAAATAGACCTGTTGGGTATCGGCATCATACATACCGGTCTGTACTACTTCGACCGGCCAGCAGGTGCGGGTCATCTTTTTTATGGATCCGGTTACATTATCTCCGGCCGGCTGGGTCGCCTTGCCGATGATAATCGTCATGGGCCGGTCCAGGTTCCGGAGGTACTCGATTATCGCGGTCTGGTCGTATTCATCGGTCAAATCGTCCGGTTCGCCCAGCAGGCCGATACCCAGTATGGCTCCCACCGGCATATCCTTATCGGTAACCGCCCGGCGTAATTTTTTCTCCAACACGAGGCGGGCCCTTTGCTGCTGGCTATCCGATAGCTCGAAGCTGAGCGGTTTATTCTGCTGATTATACAGGAGTAAACCCTGCTTTATCGTATCATCCTCACTCCATGTATCCAGATCGATACCGACCAGATTCACCGCGCGGAGGTCGCCGCGGCCCAGATATAAAAGACCGCCCGTCTCCACGACCGCCGTCGCGTCGGCCACGTCGTCAAGTGACTCGATATGAGCGGCCAGCGCCGGCCACTGGTACAAAGGCCGGTAGGGTTCCAGGATAACCTGGCCCATTTTGCTCTGCCAGCTGGTATGAAAGGAGTCCAGAAATCCGGTGAACAGGCTGGTAATCACTATCAGCAGTGCCACACACAACGCCACTGCGCCGATACCAAAAAAGGCGATCCGCCTCTTGCATAAAAAACGCAGTGCTAAGAATAACTGGTGCATGTCTTTTAAGTTGCCCCTGATTTGTCACCCCTGCGCAGCCAGGGGTCTCGTCATTACGATTTAGATTCCTGCCCCCGCCTGCGCGCGGGTGACAACCTTTCGCAGGAATGACAGTATCCTGCATTATATTATTCGATGCCGCCGTCAAAAGGTGATTTTGGCGATTAAAATCTTTGTTTTTAATCCAGAAACAAGCGTTCACAATCCTTTTGACGCTGGCGTCATTATTCGGTCGGGCGCATCTGGGGGAAGAGGATGACATCGCGGATCGAGGGTGAATCGGTCAGCAGCATGACCAGCCGGTCGATGCCGATTCCCAGTCCGCCGGCCGGAGGCATGCCGTATTTGAGCGCCTGAATAAAATCCTCGTCCATGGTGGCCATGGTCTCTTCCTGCCCGCGCAGTTGCAGCCGGAAGTTTTCTTCCTGCACGGCCGGGTCGTTCAGTTCCGTATAGGCATTGCCAATCTCCATGGAAGAAATAAACAGTTCAAATCGTTCGGCGACATTCGGATTATCTTTCCTGCGCCGCGTCAGCGGGCATAAGGCCGCCGGGTAATCAATCACAAATGTGGGATTAATGAGTTTATCTTCCACGGTATGCTCAAATATCTCATTGACCACGACCGTATCGTCCATATTGGCCTCACCGATTTCCAGGGAGCGGGCCTTTTGCCGGACGGCGGCACTATCCGACATCTCACAGCCGACATGTTCGGCAAAGAGCTCGGCATAGGTCTTACGCGGCCAGGGCGGCGTATAATCGATGGATCGCCCGTTAAAGTCCAGTTTCATATCCTCGCTGCGCCGGCTCACCAGCAGACAGATTAACTCCTCGGTCAGGTCCATCATATCATGGTAATCGCCGTATGCCTGGTAGAGTTCACACATGGTGAATTCCGGATTATGCTGGGTACTGATCCCTTCGTTCCGGAAGTTGCGGTTGATCTCGAATACCCGTTCCAGGCCGCCTACCAGCAGGCGTTTCAAATACAGCTCCGGCGCGATCCGCAGGTATAAGTCGATATCCAGGGTATTGTGATGGGTAATGAACGGGCGCGCCGCTGCGCCGCCGGCGATCGGGTGCATCATCGGCGTTTCCACTTCCAGAAATCCCCGGTCCTGAAGGAACTCTCGAATCGTCTGAATAATGGCCACGCGGTCCTGAAAGGTGGCCAGCACCTGTGGATTACTGAACAGATCCACATAACGACGCCGGTAACGCAGTTCCACATCCTGTAAGCCGTGCCACTTCTCCGGCGGAGGCAGGGTTGCCTTGCACAGCAGGGTGAGTGTGTTGGCCCATATCGTAATTTCACCGGTTTTGGTCCTGCCCAGCATCCCTTCGACGCCGATATGGTCACCCAGGTCCAGCAGCCTGGCCACGGCCCAGGCGTCACCGAGCATTTTTTTACTTAATCCCGCCTGGAGCGTGCCGGTCCGGTCACGCAGGGTAATAAAAATAAGTTTGCCGATATCACGCAGTAATATAATCCGGCCGGCGCCGCAGACGATTTGATCTTCATGGTTTGGGTCGTATTTGTCCGCTATGGCCTGGAGGGCTTCGGCGCCGGAGAATTTGCCGCCGTAAGGATCCACGCCCATCTGGCGCAGTTGCTCAAGCTTAGCCAAACGGGCCTGTTCGTATTCGTCAGGTGTCCTGTCATGTTCCATCGTGCCGCCATCATACCGGAAAAATGTTCTCAGTCAAACAAAAACCGACATAAACTTAGCGCCTGGAATTTTAAATAGTCGTCCCTTTCTCAGTACCCCTTTCTCAGTACCAGGACGATTCATCATTTTACCCCCTCCCCCTTCTTCGGGTACTCCCCCTGAAACAGGGGGAGAGTTTTTGGGCTTATCCCCCTCCGCTTTGTCTGGGGGAGAATTTTTCAAACTCCCCTCCTTACCAAGGAGGGGTGGCCGAAGGCCGGGGTGGTTGTCTTTAGAAAGTATATGTCCCTTTCTCAGTCCCCCTTTCTCAGTCCCATCTCCCCTTCTCAGTCCCATCATTTCGCCATTCTACAACTAATGAGCACGTTGTTCACTGGTTATGCCAACGGGACAAACTTGATCCCATTCTCCTGCAATACCTTCAAATTTTCTTTGGATACACATCCGATGATACAGTCTTGACCTCCAAGGTCATAATAAACGTATATCATGGACGGATCTGTCGTATTGAGAAGATCAATAAAGGTGGCAAAGATGCTCCCATCCACCCAATCATCTTCCACCTTGCAGTCTACTTTTATCTCTTTCCCTTGGCACGAGAAGGAAAACCAGGCCTTCCCCTCCTCCACGTCAACATAATCCTGGATATTCTCAAGAAGCAAAGAGCCCTGTGTCATTTCGGCCATACGTTCGACAATCCGTTTATAGTCTCCATGATCTTGAATACATTCCGTATCAAAATGCCAGAGATTCACACAGTGGTTCCGCCATGGCTCTTGTTCCTCCGTCATACCAAGACCAACCAGCACCAAATTAAATCCCGCTCCTTCGTAATCCTCACGATTCCATGAAGTGAGGAGATCATCTACTGTAAACGGCTCAGCCAGTCTCAAACCACAGCCCGCCAGCACCTCAAGCTTTTGTTCCAGAGTCATCTGCTGATTGGCAACAGAGTCCGTACTCGAACTAAAACGGAAACCGCCTTTGACCATCAAGATCACCAAAATTGCCACAACAATTACGATAACTGCTATTAATATCTTCATTTATTTCTCTTGCAATTTTCCTGTTTATATACTTTCCAAATATACTCACTCATGGATTTTACTTCCCGATAATATGCTACTACGCTCATGCTGTTCTTTTCTTAAAATTTCGCTAGTGCATTATCAACATGCTATTCAGCATCCAAGATCAACTGCTGCTATTGGTTGATAATAAAATAGTAATTAGATGCTGCTCCATGTTAAGCATCAACTTCCTTTTCAATCCTGAAAAGCTTGTCGTCCTGTGACAATTTCAGCACCACATACTCATCTTTATTTAACTCTTTTGGCAACTTATCTTTCAGAATTGATGCTACAAACTGTATCCCCTTTGTATTGACAAGATTGGATATTCTCAAGAGTTGATTATCATGCATTAGTTCTTTTTTATCATTAAGGAGAAAGTGCATACAAGGGATATTTTCTTCGTCAGCAAAGAGCGTATATGCGATATCAAAACAGGATATTTCGCCCTGTTTTTTTCCTGTACTGAAATTGAGGTTAAACGCTGAGAATTCGTAAAGACGACGTCCTTTTTTTATTTTTTGATCAAACTTCAAAGCATATTTTTCACCATAAAGTTCATGTGACACAGATGCAAAATGTATGTTGAATTTATCGACCTGTTCTCGGATTTTAAGAGCGAAATCATCAGAAAATAGTTCATCATCAATTTTGATAAGTTTATTATTGAGTTCGGTTAGCTTTGATTCTACAGAACTCAATTGTCGCAGAGTATTTTCATATTCACCTTTTGTATGGTATTTTGCATTGAGCTCGGTAATCAATTGCTCAAGTACATCAAAGGAATCACTTTGGATGATAGTCTTACTTAATTTGGTTTCTTCAGCCAAAAGGCGGTTCAAATGCTCACGTTGCTTAGTAAGTTTCGAATCAATCCTCGGTAAATCCTGGGTAATGAACTGAATCTTGGCCTCCACCATACGATTGTGAAAATCATGAAGTTCCTGAAAAGTCTTTTGTATTCCAGTTACCAAAGATGTTGCCTGCTGATATATCTGTTGTAATTGTTGCAAATCGATGGTAGAAACTCCCGATTTTATTTCCATTTGGGCTTCTAAAATCAAATCTTTCCGAAGTTCAAGTCTACTAATTTCAGATGAAGTAAGATTTACCTGATATTTGATTTTATTAAGTTTGTCCAAATCGGATTCAAAATTAGGATTAAGGTTGAGTGATGCCTTTTTGAGCTCAATTTCTTCAATTTCTGCTTGAAGAAGAGCTAACGCAGTCTCATATGCTGATTTAGTCTGTTCAGATTCGAGGCGTGACTTAAATTTTTCCTCGATACTTATTTGAGAACGCAGTTCCTGCTTGGTATCTCCTTGCTCAAAATCACAACCAAAAAGGAAGAGATAGAGTGTCTCGTACTCATCATCACGGGTATAGTGGTCGAGATTCTTAATCGTATTATTAATACTCAAATCCTTATAGCGGATATTATGAGCAATAATTTGTCGAAATGTTGGTTTACTGCCATAATGTCCTGGAAATAGAAGTTCTGTTAGTGTTTCTTCAAACTCATCTTCAGTTTTATTATTACCGTCTATGCGTAATATTTTGTCTTTACGGGGCAAGAAGTTTCGTTCAATGCATACTTTCTGAGACTCTTCATGTAAAAGATCATCCGTGAGAACAAGTATAATACACACCTTGTTCTTAATAAGATACTCTTTGACAAGCGTGTATTCGTTCCGTTTGTTTTCGTAGTCTGAGTATATTCCCTTTGCCTTAGCACCAAGACAGAAATCTACCAATTTCAGGACCGTTGTTTTACCAACGTTGTTTCCTGTCTCTTTACCGCTTACTACTGGAGTTTCGTCAACTATAAGGTTAAGACCTGAGTGGAATCGGATGTCTCTGATTATTGCGCCATCGCCATGAGTAATTGTTAGTGATTTTAAGAACATAGTTCAACCTTGCCGTTGTCATTCATTGTAACCAAATTAAGGAGAAAAAGCCAATCGAGACATAGTATAAAAACAGGCATACTCATTTCTCGCTCACTCTTTGTCTGGATGTATAAATCGAGCATATCCATCACCTGATGCGTTTTAATCGCCTTCAGCACAAAAGCACCGTTGTAGTAAATGGTCTGCTCGGGGTGTATATTATCAGGAACAAGCATTGTTATTTCCTATAGGATTTTCAAATATTTTGCATCGTATGAAGACGTCAACAACAAGTATTTGCACACATAACTCAAGTTCTTCATCAGGAATAGGAGTGTAATTAGCGCTTGCACGAATCTTCTCAACAACTTTTTTGATAATCGTGAAGAAACATTGATCGGGAGAATCAACTGAATTAAGACTTAAATACTCACTGCGAATGCCATTTAAAATTGAAAAACTTTTGTTCACACCTTGTTTGTTAAAGTCAGAGTAGATCTTATTAATGCGACTATGGTGGATTTTGTATTCGTCGATAAGAATTCTGGCGGTATCCAGTTGATTGTACGTAATCTTTGCTTCAATATCGAATGGTACAGTTTCAAAGCCCAGTATCTCTTGCTCCCAATCCACTTTGGACAGAATTTTAATGATTGTCGTCAGGTTGGACTCTACTTTATCTGGATCAGGTTCGCTCTTGAGTTCATCTTTTATAAATTCATAGATCTCTTTCAGCCGGGTTGCCTTCAGCTCCTTAATTAATGCTAAAAGAGAGGAGATGTCAAAAATGTCCTTTTCGGGTGAAAATATTAGATTATGAGGATTCATAAATTTTTTAGTTCGTAAATCCTTTGCGTTTTTAGAGATGGATATAAACTTGAAGGAATAGCCCTGGTAGATAGAAAGGTCTTTAGCAAGGGCTGATTCAATCTTCTGCTTTGTTGCAGTGGCAGAAACCTGTACAATTATCTTATTTGTAGTATCAATTAAATCAATACCTGCAGCATTTTGTTGTACAGTATTAATGTTTAGAAGCTGCCAATCAAAGAGCAAGTTGAAGAAGTGTAGATAAAAATTCTCTGAATGCAGATGATGGTCCAGAATATTCAAGCCCCCTCGCATCTCTATGCGGAGAGCAAGCAAACAGAGTTTTTCTTCAATGAAGTTAAAATAGTTTGCACGGTTCATAATTATTTTTCACTCTTTGGTTAGTATCATTCACAGTAAATATTAGTACTTCCAACCTAACTTCTGTTTATAACGCTTCTAGATAACACCTCTTTAGGATTTTTCTTCCTAGTTTTAACTTAAAAACAGACATTCGTCTATTTTATTATTATTTCTTCCTCTAAAAGAACTAAATCCCAATGCTTCTCCAAGATGCCTAACTTACAAATAATAAATTCAAACCAACCCTCGGCCCCTCCGGCCTTCAGGTCATAAACTCAATATTACCCCCCGGCACGCCCACCTGTCCAGAACATTTTAGACATGATTACACGATCCTCAGAATAAGAATTTCGGCCACGAATCTCACGAATTGTAGATATCGTGCCAAGGGCCCTTTCGTGGCAAAAAATCTGCGTAAATCTGCGTAATCTGCGGATAAAAATCATAAACCCATTAATATTAAATAGTTAATCTCTCTGGGCCCTCTGTGGTAAAAATAATAAATTAATTTAAAAGTTAACTCGACATTTAACTTTCTCGTGCTATACTTCATACATCAGGGCCGAACCGACCTCTGCTAACGGAGCAAGTCAAACCCACGCCCCCAATAATTACCGTTACTAAAGGTTTATAAATTCGCGTTTATTAGCGTCCATTCGCGGTTGAAATCTCTGCGCGTAATACCAGATCATTTAAAAGTAAATAGAGTAAGTTTGAAACGGGTGTACCACGGCCGTATCGGACGTGCTAACCGTTTACCCTCTTTCCCAGATTTCCCCATTTTTCCAAAATATCAACGATTCCAAAACAAAATATCAAAATACAGTGATATATGTAACGCTTGAAGAATTTTAATAGCTAAGGGGGTGATACTTGGAAAATTTTAACTGTATTAATATATTTCAACTTGCACAGGAAGACTAAATAATGTATTTACAGGATGTTATAAATAATTCATTTAATAATATCCAACCAGTCCGGCTTGTTTTCCTTCTTTGTGCCTTCCTGTCCCGTCGTAGTCGCAGACGAAGACGGATGTGCCTTTCAAACTGAACGATTTCTACAAAATCGGTCAGTTTGAGTTATTTAAATGTTTTATGGTCTTTATCGCGGTATCGCTGGATGGCTTCGATGAGGTCGATATCATTAATATTGGCCAGAGTGCACAGCCAGGCCAGGACGTCGCCGAACTCTTCAATTTTATTATCGTGGTCGTCGCCGGAGAGAGCGGTGGCCAGTTCGCCGATTTCTTCGATAAACCACATAAATGTGGCCGATGTGCCCCGCTGCCGGTCCCGCTGCTCGTATTTATCACTAATTAATTGTTGAAATTCCTTCAACTCCATGGCAACTCCTCTGATAAAATTATATTTCTACCTTTTGCTCACAACTCACAACTGCATTTACATCTTCAATTTACTTTTTAAGAACTGTCCGGTATAGCTTTCTTTTATCTGAGTAATTTCTTCAGGCCGGCCCCGGGCCACGATCCGGCCGCCGGCGTCGCCGCCTTCCGGGCCCAGATCGATAATATAATCAGCCATCTTGATGACGTCGAGGTTATGTTCGATAACAATAACGGTGTTGCCCATATCCACCAGCCGGTTGAGCACATTGAGCAGATTATGGATATCGGCAAAATGCAGGCCCGTGGTCGGTTCGTCCAGCACATAAAGCGTATGGCCGGTACTGCTCTTACCCAGTTCGGTCGCCAGTTTCACTCGCTGGGCCTCGCCGCCGGAAAGCGTGGTGGATGACTGGCCCAGGGACATATAGCCCAGTCCCACGTCATAGAGCGCCTTGAGCAACTGCTTGATCTTGGGAAAATTCTCAAAAAAGCTCATCGCCTCCTGGATATGCATATCCAGCACATGGGCGATACTCATGCCCCGGTATTTAATCTCCAGGGTCTCCCGGTTATAGCGCGAGCCCTGACACTGGTCACATACCACATACACATCCGGCAGAAAGTGCATTTCGATTTTTTTGGTACCCTGGCCCTGGCAGTCCTCGCAGCGACCGCCCTTGACATTAAAACTGAATCGTCCCGGGGCGTAACCGCGAATCTTGGCTTCCCGCGTTTTACTGAACAGCTGCCGGATCAGATCAAAAACTCCGGTATAGGTGGCCGGATTCGAACGCGGCGTGCGCCCGATCGGACTCTGGTCAATCTGGATCACTTTATCAATCCGCATGGTGCCCAGTATCTTTTTATGCAGGCCCGGTTTTTCACGGGCGTTATAGAGTTTACGCCGCAAAACCGGCAGCAGCACCTGCCGGATCAGGGAACTTTTGCCCGATCCGCTTACGCCGGTCACGCAGATAAAGGTACCCAGCGGAAAATCTACATCGATACTCTTGAGATTATTCTGGCGTGCCCCGCGCAGAGCCACGCAATATTTCAGATTGACCTTTCGTCTTTTTTCCGGCAGGGCTATCTCCCGCTCGCCGGAGAGATACTTACCGGTAATAGATCGCGGTTCCTGAATAATATCCTTGACCTGGCCCTGGGCCACAATCTCGCCCCCGTGCGTGCCGGCGCCGGGCCCGATATCTATCAGATGATCCGACGCATACATCGTGTCTTCATCGTGCTCCACCACCAGCACGGTATTACCGAGATCAACCAGTTGGCGCAGGGTCTGTATTAATTTCTGGTTATCCCGATGATGCAGGCCAATCGATGGTTCGTCCAGGACATAGCAGACTCCCACCAGTTGGGAACCTACCTGGGTTGCCAGGCGGATACGCTGCGCTTCACCGCCGGATAGCGTACTGCTCATCCGGTCGAGCGTGAGATAATCCAGGCCTACATTTACCATGAACTCCAACCGGTTGCGCAGTTCCTTTATAATCGGATGGGCAATCTCGCGATTTTGCCCGATAAGTTTTAAGTCTTTAAAAAACTGCTGTGCCTGGCCGATACTCATGCGGGTCGTATCGTTAATATTTTTACCGTCTATCATCACGGCCAGTGATTCCGGACGCAGACGCGCCCCCTTGCATTCCGGACAGGGCTGAACCGACATGTAACTGTGCAGGCGGGTCTTGACCGATTCACTGTCGGTTTTATTGAAACGTCGGATCAGGTTGGGAATCACGCCTTCAAAATTGATACCATACTCGTAATCATCGTTTGTCCCGTACATGAATATTTTTCGTATCGATGCGGGAATGTTGGCAAACGGCGTATCCGGGCTGATATCGAACTCCCGGCAAAACCGGCGGATCAGGCGGTTATAAAATATATTCATACGCTTGCCCCCCCGGCGCCAGGCATCGATCGCGCCTTCATTTAATGACAGAGTCTCGTCCGGCACGATGAGTTCTTCGTCAAATTCCATGGTATTGCCCAGGCCATCGCAACTGCGGCAGGCGCCATAAGGACTGTTAAAACTGAAACACCGCGGGGACAACTCCGGCATCGAGGCCTCCGGATGATCCAGACAGGCATAACGCTCGCTATAGTAACTTTCCCGCCATCGGCCCCGTTTGTCCTCCTTCAAAACCAGGACCAGTCCCTCCGAATGTTTTAAGGCCATTTCTATCGAATCAGCCAGCCGAGTCCGTACACTGGATTTTATGATAATTCGGTCAACTATTATCTCAATAGTATGTTTCTGGTTTCGACCCAGAGGTGTAATATCCTTGAGATCACAGACATTACCGTCCACTCGCACCCTGACAAAACCTTCTTTCTGGATACGCCTTAAAACCTCCACGTGCTCGCCCTTCTGGCCGGAGATGATGGGAGCTGCGATCTGGATTCTTTTGCCCTCCGGCTCAGCCATGAGCGCATCGACAATCTGACTGGCATGAACCGTCTTTATCGGTTTGCCGCATATACAACAGTGTGGTACGCCCACTCGGGCGTATAATAAACGCAGATAGTCATATATTTCCGTAGTTGTGGCAACCGTGGATCGGGGATTATGTCCGCCACTTCGTTGTTCTATGGCAATTGTCGGTGGCAGGCCTTCAATGCTTTCAAAATCCGGCTTCTGCATTTGCTCGAGGAACTGACGTGCATAGGCCGACAGTGACTCAACATATTTTCGCTGCCCCTCCGCATAAATAGTGTCAAATGCCAGAGAGCTCTTGCCCGATCCGCTCAGACCGGTTATTACTACCAGAATGTCACGGGGAATATCGATATCTATAGATTTAAGGTTATGTTCCCGAGCGCCCTTAATGCTTATGTATTTTTGTGCCATATAAACTATCAGTTAAACTGTAAATCATTATCATTTGCCTGACTGATGCTCTTGATACTGTATAAATATTCCGTCCATTTTATCTTGATTTGGACACTATACACAAGCATAAACATTGATTAATTTACCCCGACAGGCAAAAAGATGCCGCAATTGATTGTAAATAAAGTGATTATGAAAATAATAGAATAAAAAATGGTGAAGCAGAACAGGAGGGGTTGCCCTGCCTCACCAGCAAAGGAGGAGAAAAGAGAATTCCGATTTCAACTATATTTTTCTTCTATTTAATATTATAACAGATTTTCGATGAAGCAAATTAAATTTCGATATTTTTAAATTTTTTTTATTCACAAGTATTTGCTATTACCCAAGTTATCATTGAAAAAACAATGTGTGTAAAAATCTATAGATTAGGTTAAATAGGTAATATACGATACTTGGATAAAATATTTCTTTACGTGATCTTCTATTACTTTTTCGTCATTGTTTATTATAAAGGATAAAAAAATGAGAAAAGTTTTTTAACCCCGCAGTGCACTTTATAGCATGCGTTAGCATGCTTCATACTTGAAATAGAAGAAATACCATCCTAGGAAATGCGGCTTTGAAATGTGTGGATGATTATAGCGGTTCGACGGATGCAAGCGTCAAAAGTATCTCGAACGATTTTAAAACAACGATTTTAAGTGGCAATATCCACTTTTGACGGTGGCATCCGACGAGGCGCAATAAAAACGGCCAAGGCCTCACAACAGGTTTTATTCTTCCCTGCTGGAGGCCCGGGCCTTCGAGAATTTCCTATGCCGTAAAGAAACTCTCGTCGAACCGAGCGAGCAGTCCAATTTCGAGCTCCGCAATCGTCCTGCTCTGCCTCGGTCTTGAATCGAGTCCACCTGGCCGTGTGAACTCAATTCGTTAAGGTACACTGCTGACTTTAGTACGGACCAAGAGAATTCACCTTACAGAGAACACCTGAGGCAATCATGGCTTGCCCGGTAAGCGGTCAACTCTGAGGAATTCTCCCCGGAGAGTCGATACTTAGCCGAGCAGCGCCAGGACGCTCTGCGGCAAACTGTTAGCTATGGATAACACAGACGTATTGGCCTGGACCAATATCTGTGATCTTGTCAAAGCAGCTGTCTCATTGGCAAAGTCAGTATCTCGGATCGCCGACTCGGATGCCGTCACATTTTCCAGAGTCACCCTGAGACTATTAATGTTCGTCTCAAGAACATTCTTCTGGAATGCGCCTAACCGACCCCGCAACGTACTGATGTCCTTGATCGCGTAATCCACGATCCGTTGCGCGGTGTATAGGTTGTCTCCCGAGAGAGCGTTTGTCTGACCACTCTTGAGGGTATGTAAATACCCATCGTCCGGGTGTCCGAGCTGACTGGGAGCCACACTTTCGATACCTACCGATTCCAGACCGATAGCATCGACCCGTGCCCCAATGGCAAAATCAGAACCCCCGGCGGTAATGCCAAAGAGAGTCGTTTGATCTGTAGTCGATAAGGCGATCGCCGCGGTTAATTCAATCTCCGCATCTACCATATTGGTCCGAATTGTCAGATTCTTACCCTTGGCAATGGCTGACGTTCCGTTGATATTGGCCCTGGCATCGACACCATAATCCTTGGCGTCGGTGTTGTTAGTGCCTGCCACGCTCGTGTTAATAACAGTCCCTGTCATCGTGCCCTGCACGTTTAAGGTCTTAACACTTACGTAGGCATCAGTGCCAAAGTCCACACTGCGCAGCCTGGCCCACCCCTGGGCGCCGTCCGTACTCAAAGCCGCGGATACACCGGTTATCTCTCTGACCTGGTTGATACCATATATCACATTGGTCAGACTGGCGCAGGCGGCAAAGGTAAGATCGGTGGTACCCCGATTGGAGCCGACCCGAATGCTAAGTGCCGCGGATAATTTGAGACTGGCATTGGTACTGATATAGACCTGGCCGGTATCGGCGGCACTGGTGACGGTAACCGTCACACCCATCGTAGCGCCGTCAATCAACTTGGCGGCATTGATGTTCAGTTCGGATATAAACCCGGAACTGACCGCACTGGTGGTATAGGCCCGGTTACCATTCAGTAGCTTGATGCCCTCAAACTCCGTGGCATTGGCAATTCGTTGAATACTACTAATCGCCGAATCTACCTGTAACTGGTTGGCGTCTATCTCTTCATCAGAGAGGGCGCCCTTGTTGGCGGATGTGACCAGCAGTTCCTTTATGTCTATCAGTAGGGCGGAGATTTCATTCAAGGCACCTTCTGCTGTCGCGATCACGCTGGAAGCCCGGATAGAGTTATTTATCGCAGATCTGAGACCGGCCATTTCAGACCGGAGATTCTCAGACCCTATCAGGCCGGCGGGATCGTCTTTGCCTACGTTGATTCTCAACCCAGAAGACAATCGTTGGATCCTGGTAGTCAGATCGTCGTTGTTTGCGATCAACTTGTGCATCGCATTCATGGATGCTATGTTCGTATTGATACGTGACATGGCTTATCCTCCGTGACAAGGCGAACGAGTTTACCTCGTCGTGAACAGACCGTTACCCTAACTACGCGTCCTGGAACAAGTCTGTCGGATCTAATGCCCAAATACAGTTTAGTTATTACGCAACTAAACCATTTTCTGATCTGTACGACGCGAATTCTATATGCACTTAGCGTCCTATTACTCGTACTTCGAGTGGCATCTCAAGATATCGCCGTCCTGTGCCGTAACAGATCAAATCTGTCCAGTTGAACCGGTTTACTATTGCGAGCAAACCAATTCATATACACATTATTTGGAATTTTTAAAAAGTGATTCAGATAAGTTAAAGATGCGTGGTGGGTTCCACCTCACGAAAGCATCGTACCGAAATTATCGGTACACTATCATGTGACAGAATCTTTATATGACAGGTGAAATGAGTAGCAACTCCGTTGCAAACTCCGTTTCACAGCCGGCGTACTATTTCGCCCGAAATAGTGTCAACCGGTGCTCTTCCTTGAGTCTCAACTGACTCGCAACATGTTAGGCTCCAACAATCAACCCGGTATTGATTGTTTTTCCAATCATGCCTGTTGCTTTGAGATTGTCGTCATGGCCGTGGCAAAAACTTTAGTAAGAGCGATAATATTTTTTAAATTGTTTTATAGGACCTGAGTGTTTGGTAAATAGTTTATATATATTGCGTCCGATAAATCCCTGGCTTGGTAACATGTTGAATCCATTGAGGTTAGAGAAATTCCCCGCTGTTTTCCTAACCAGGCCGGACAAACAGTAGGGCCAGTTTTGTAATTCATTGTAAAATATAGACTTAAATGCCATCAAGATACAAATAATGGACAGGTCCACGTGTGGTAAGATAAAATTTGGAATCCTGAAAGCCAGAGAGGTGATAGATGAGAAATGGGTGTTTTTGATAATCGCATAAATAAGGAATTTTAAGCCCGATAATTGAATACCCGTCTGGATTTTTTTATCTAATAAATAATATAGACAAAAAAATACCGGCTTTTTGGACCCTTTACTTACGCTCAAGGCAACCGAAAACCGGTCAGGAAAATGAGTTATCTCGTTCGGAAAGTGCCGGGTCCTGTCTGGCATGCCGCTGGAGGACTTATGCGAACATGTCAGACAGGAACCCGTCAACCGAATTATGTATCAAACTTTATCCCAGCAAGGACAATACGTTTTGGGGTGCAAAGTTTGCCTGGGCCAATACATTCGTAGAAGCCTGGACCAGGATCTGAGACCGAGTCAGGGCCGAGGTTTCCGTGGCAAACTCGGTGTCACGGATAGCCGATTCTGCTGACTTGAGGTTCTCATTAGTAACCTTCAGAGAGCTGATAGTCTTCTCCAGAGTGTTCTTCTGGAAGGAACCCAGACGACCACGCATCTTGGAAACATCCTTAATGGCTGCGGTCACGATTCTCTGGGCCGTATAGAGGTTGCTGCTGCTCAATGACTGAGCGCCACCACTCTTGAGGGTATTGAGATACCCGTCCGTGGGATTACCCAGCGCGGTTGAGGCAACATTCTGCAACCCTATGGATTCCAGACCTATGGCATCGACCAGGGCGCCTAAGGCAAAATCACTGCCACCCCCGGTAATACCAAAGGTTGTGGTCTGATCTGCAGTGGATAAGGCTGCAGCAGTGGTCAGCTCTAATTCTGCATCAAGCATGGCAGTACGAACGGTCAGTACCTTACCGGAAGCGGTAGCACTGGTACCATTAATAGTAGCACGTGCGTTGACACCATAATCCTTGGCATCGGTGCTGTTGGCGCCGGCCACGGTCGTATTGATGGCAAATCCGGTCATGGTTGCACCGATTGCCAGGGTCTTGACACTGACATAAGCATCGGTGCCAAAGTCCACACTGCGCAGGCGGGCCCAGCCCTGGGCGCCGTCCGTACTCAAGGCAGCGGATACGCCGGTTACTTCCTTAACCTGATTAATACCATATACTATTGAGGTCAGTGTCGCACAAGCTGCAAAGGTCAACTCCGTCGTGCCGCGGTTTGAGCCCACTTGAATGCTCAGAGAGGCGGAAAGCTTTAAACTAGCATTGGAACTCAGGTACACTTTGCCGGTATCAGCGGCACTGGTGACGGTGACGGTTACGCCCATGGTGGCGCCGTCGATCAGCTTGGCGGCATTGACGTTTAATTCTGCGATATACGTAGAACTAACCGAACTGGTATTATAGGCCCGGTTGCCGTTGAGGAGCTTGATGCCCTCAAATTCGGTGGCATTGGAAATCCGATCGATACTGTTGAGGATGGAGTCCACCTGCAACTGATTCGCATCGATCTCTTCCGTGCTCATACCACCTTTATTGGCAGCCTCGCCTAACATCGCCTGTAACTCGACCAACATATCGTTGATTTCGCCCAGGGAGCCTTCCGCGGTGCCGATAATATTAATGGCCCGCTCGGCGTTTTTGATGGCCGTCTCGGTTCCTCTAATCTGCTTACGCAGGTTTTCGGAAGCAATCAGGCCGGCCGGATCATCCGCACCACGATTGATGCGAAGACCGGTACTTAATTTTTCGAGAGAACTGTTTAATGACTTGGTGTTGTCATTCAAGATTCGAGAACTAATTAATGCTGTTACGTTAGTGTTTATTCTGCTCATTGTAATCAACCTCCACGGGTTGTGGTACCTACGACTTTATCTTGCTGGGTTTGGGTTTGACGGCTGCTTTCTTTTGCAGTATTTTACACCAACTATTTTATTGTTTCCGTCCAAGAGCCAAAGCCGTATGCACCAGGGTGTTTTTTCTTACTTACTCTACAAACCAAATTCTATAACGAAAGAGTCGCGCTTTCCGCCAGACACGGCTCGGAGTTTACTTCATAGGCAGCCCCTCCTCTGTGAATTCCACTCTCTGTTGTCTGTTCTTGTTTTCATCATTTTCTCCAAACAAAATTTGGGCTGCTTCACGAGAAGCTTTTGGAAATTATGTTTGCACGGCACACATCGTCTTGTGAAGATAGGCAACTTTAGGTAAATAAAGACCTTCACCCTTATGGGACGGATAAAGGCCGGTTATGGGCCATAAAAGGGTCAAAAAAGGACTTTTAGGGGACGTTTTTTTTAAAATATTTTTATAGACGTCCTATAAGAAGCGCGGCTTTTTAATGAAAGGATACCCTGAAAATAAGGTATAGAGGCAGGCATAAAAAAGACAAGGAACAACTGGGCAAGTTGTGCCTTGTCACGGAGGATAGCTGTTTTCCGGGAACTTAGGACGAAAGTTCCGGGGATAGCTATTGGATAAGCATAATGAGACCCATTCGGGTAATTCTCAGTTTCATTGCTGTATTCATAATCATAACAGTCATTCAGTTGAATGTTATGGGAACGTCGTTTATAGGGTATTATTCCGATAATACCTCTACTGTAAGAGGGCCAATACCGACTGAGGTGTCTGGTTGGCCATCGCCAGAACGGATGTGCCGGCGTTGACCAGAATCTGGCCCCGCGTTAAGTTGGAGGTTTCCACCGCAAAGTCCGCATCCCGGATCGCCGATTCAGAGGCCGTCACGTTCTCTAACGTAATCCGCAGAGAATTGATATTGGTATCAATCGTATTGCGCTCAAATGAACCCAGACGCCCGCGCAGGGTGGATATCTGTTGGATCGACTTTTCGATAATATCTGCAGCTCGCGAGGACTGACCACCCACCAGAGAATACGCACCGCCGGTACCCACTTCATTGAGGTAACCCAGTTCAATGGACCCCAGCCGACTGGCGGCCACGGAATTAATCCCGAAACTGACCTGCTCCGAGGAATTGATATGCGGACCCAACTGGAACATGGCGCCGCCGTCGGTAACAGCAAAGTTAGTCACATTGCCGGCGCCAAACTGGGCGTCCAGTTTGACCTTCAAATCCAGGGAGGTCGTGTTTAACGTGATTTCATGTCCGTCACCCACCGTTGCCGCTCCGTTAATAACGGCATAGACATCCCGGCCCAAATCACGCTGCTTGGCCGTACCGAGACTGTCATAGACCGTAAAGGTACCATTGCTGCTGGGGAGCAGGCGCACGGATACATAGGCGTCCCCACCGTAGTCGATACTGCGGAAGGACACACCGGAATTCCAGTTGGCCGCGTTGATAAACGTGGCGGAAACACCAATCGCATCGGTCACGGCATTGATCGCAGAGACCATACTCGATGCCCGGAACCCCGATACGAAACTAAATACTTCAACCCCGTTGTTGGAAGCAACCTCAATAGTAACAGATTGGGCCACGGAGCTGAGCCGGAACTGTAATTCACCCCGCTGGGCCGACTGGACACCGGAAATCCGAACCGGGAAATAGTTCTGATTGCGTATATGGGCACTGTAGATATCCAGTGCCTTGATCGCCGAGGTGGCAACCCCGCTGGTGACGTAAGAAAGGTTTCCATTGAGTAGATGGAGACCGGCGAAGGTGGTGGCGTTAGCGATACGAGTGATACTCTCGATCGCTGAATCCACCTGTAACTGGTTCGCCTGAATTTCTTCCCGGCTCAAAGCGCCGGAGTTGGCGGCCTCTACGGTCAACTCCTTAATGTTGACCAACAGGGCGGCCACTTCCGCCAACGCGCCTTCCGCCGTGGCAATCACGTTGGATGCCCGTTCGGAATTGTCAATCGCCTGGGTTACACTGGCTATCTCCGAACGCAGTGTCTCTGAGACAATCAACCCGGCCGGATCATCAGCACCGCGCGTAATACGCAGGCCGCTGCTCAGCCGGTTCAGGGTGGCGTTCATATCTTCGCTCGAACGTCTCAAATGAGTCTGTGCGGTTAAAGCCGGTACATTTGTATTAATTCTGGTCATGGTTATAATCCTCCTTGACTAGAATCCGCCTTTCGGTGGTGGCATCTTGCCTACTGGGCAGCGAAAATCACCCGTCCTGGCCGGAACCTTCGGCGTCCTGCCTGGGCCCGACCGGGCCTTTACGCTGCTATGAATTAATTGTTTCAGTTTTAAATAGTTATCCATTTTCAATTCCATTAAAAACGTCTATCACTCCGATACAGCTTGCGACTGTCCGTTATTATCAGGCGGCTTGTCTTTACCTTCCTGATCAGAGGAAGAAGGTATCTTGGGATTCGTTATATCCTCCAATCTGATGGTTGCGGCCTGCTTGTTTTCCTGTTTGATCGCTTCGTAAACTTCTTTACGATGCACCGGTATATTCTGCGGGGCGGTAATACCGACTCGTACCTTATCACCCCGGATATCGACGACTGTGATCTCGATGTTATCACCGATCATAATCGTTTGATCTTTTTGTCTGCTTAGAACCAGCATCCTCTAGCTCCTTAAAGCCCTTGGGGGCAAAACCCGCCATGATGGGAGTCTTTGCCGGTTATTAATTGTACGTTACACAGTTCGCTTCCTTGCGAACCCTGATGGTGGCCAGCCTTGGCGAACCCTGTCCGTCCGAGGCTCCCCTGGCAAACTGCCAACCCACACGAAAACCGGATAATCAGTGGTTAGGCGGTCTTCGATATGACCTGTTCGGTCGGTTCCAGTTCGATCAGGGGATGCCGCGTACTGTACTTCTTCTCTGAGAGAACCAGTTGGCGGCCCTGTCGATTGACGACGTTAATGACCAGCGGTCCCTGCAGATTCCCGGTCAGGGTTCGATCAATCTTATTAATGATGATCAGTACCTGGACATCATTCATACTCTTGATGTCGATCTTGTCCAGATCTTCCTGTTTGACCGGTACCTGATAGTCCGGAATAAACAGCAGGGGATCGCAGACCACAAAGGCCAGCTCAGGCCTGTCAATCGACTGTAGCCAGAAAAAGTTTCCCTCATCATTAGTCTGGACCAGGGCATACTCCCGGTGTTCCGGAAAGCCCAGCAGCCCGTGCGGAAACTGTATCAGCCGATTCTCATCCGCTTCAATCTGGCCGAATCGTGTCGTTTCTACCTTCATGGCGCTAAACCTCCATGTCTCGTAAAACAATGAACGAGTTTCGGATTAAAAAATAACATCGTGTCCTTATACATCTTAAGGTTTCTCCTTATATGAGAAAATCCAGTAGAGAAACATTGGTTAACTGATTGCCTGTCATTAAATTTCCCTGTAATGCCGTGTAGAGATTCTGGTATTTCGTGATGGCTTCCGTAAAATCGATATCCCGGATATCTGACCGCAGGGTTTTCGTCGCCAGGATATTGTCTTCCGTGTGATCCCGTCGATCTTCCACGGCCTGTAAGGTGGCGCCTGCCACCCCCCGGTAATTACTGATATTCACCCGGTCCGTCTGTATGGCATTATCCATGTCTTCAATCGCCTGGTCGTCATCGGAGAGCAGGGCATCCCGCAGGGCGATCAGATGGGAAAACAAGCCGTTCGGTTTCACCGGATTGACATCATCACCGGTCAGGACATTCGCGGCCACCGATTTGTTCAGTCCCAGTTGTTCCGCCACAAAATAGCCGTTCTCACTCAGGGTCGTTACGGACAGATTCGACGCAACGGCTGCGGTAGTATCCGTCAGCTCAATGCCATTACCCGTCGATACCAGGGCCGCGATTACATTACCGCCGGTAGCCGCGTTTATCAGATCGATAACATCCTGAATGGTCACCGCCGTGCTCAAGTCCACATCATAGGTGGCGCCCGTCCGGTCGGTAATACGGATTGCCCCCGGGATATTGTCATTCGTAGTGGCCACGCCCGTCCCGCCGTTGAGATCGGCTAACAGGGTCTGGCCATGAAAGGAGCGGATCCCCAGGTCGCCGGCGGTCGTACCGCCGTTTTCAGCGATGGTCATTTCCGAACCGCTCAGTTGATTGAATACATTGATACCCGTGGCATCGGCGTTAATCTCCGCCCGAACTCCGATATCCGCCAGATTAATGGCGTTGAGCACATCTCCCAGTGTCTGGGCCGCGGAAATGTCAATCGGACTGATCGGAGGCATCATACTGTTCGTGATTTGCAGACCATTAATAGTATCGATGCCCGCCCCGCTCAGCAGTGCCGCAATTGGCGTAGTCGCTGTGAGGCGAGCATCGACGTCCTGGCCATTTAAGGTTACACCGGCGCCGCTAGAGTAAATACCCAGATCGCGCGCCGTGTAACCGGTTCCCACTTCTAAAACAGAAATATTACCACCTGCGGCCGTAAGATCTAAGCCGTTCCCGGCTACCGAAACCGATATCGTCGGCACCGCATCTTCTATCTTCTTGATAACATCCCCCACGGTGACGCAATTACTCAGATCAACCGTGGCACTGTTACCCAGCCCGTCGCTAACCAGAATACTGCTCTTGCGGATACCCTGGCCCAAAGCTCCGTTCAGGTCGCTTAACAGGGTCCCGACGGCAATATCCGGATCCAGATCCACAATACCCTCCACCTGAGAGCTTAACGCGCCAAAGGTATCGTTGCCGTCCGTATTGAAACCTATCATGTTATACTGGGCCACTCGTGTCTGCAGGTCGGAGATGTCGCCGTTAAAGACGACCCCGCCTTCATACCCTTCAAAGGGCGCCTGCGTATTATTCTGGCCGCCAAAGATAAAACTGCCGCGACAGGTGTAATTTCCGATATTAATTAACTGTTGCAGAATCTGGTCGATCATGACGGCGTTACTCGCCTTTTCCTCCTGACTTCTGCCGACACTGGCCAGGGCCAGGGTGTGGGCCTCATCCGCCAGTTGACCCGCCTGGGCCAGAGCGTCATCCGTGGACGCCAGAAAGTCGGCCGCGTAACTGATATTATCAAAAAACTGCTCCTGCTGCTCCAAACGACTGTCCAGATGCATAATGGTGGACGCTTCCGCAGGATTGTCGCTGGGTCGGGCCAGTTTCAGACCGGTGGTAAGCTGTGTCTGTACTTTGAGCAGGTCAACAGAATTCGAACGAATATTGTTCAAAAGCAAACTCGTCCCCATCAACATACTCACTCGCGATACATTTGTCGGTCTTACTGCTGAAGCCATGGTTCTGTTCCGATTACGGAATTCCTTTCTAAGTCCTGTTTATGTCTCATTGACAATTAATAAAAATTACACAATTCTCCATTATAGTAGAGATAATACCTCATCAATCATCTGGTTCACCAGGTTGATATAACGGGCCGAACCCTGGAAGGCACGCTGGAATGTAATCATATTCAGAGCCTCTTCATCCACGGATACACCGCTGATGGTCTGGCGCTCTAATTCAAGTGTTTCCATGATCACGTTCGAGGCCGTATAGTTGTCCTGGGCAGATTTGCTGTTGGTGGAGACCTCGCCCACCAGGGAGGTGAAACTCTGAGTAAGGCTTATGCCGTTGAGAGAATCTACCCCGTTGAGGGCCAGGTCGGCAATAGAACCGGCAACGTCACCGTTTCCGGTCAGGCTGTTGGCGCCGGCCGCCAGTTTGCGTGCGGTCAGGTCGCTATTGACCGAAATGGTGCCGGCATTGTATCCCTCGAAAAAGCTGTTGATCCCCAGGATCGCTAATACATTGCTGGCATCGTCGGCATCCGTCGGGGAGGAAAAGGCAAACGTGTAGCCGGCCGCCGCGTTAATCTCCAGGTAATTACTGCTGTTAACCGTGGCCGAGATACCATTGATGGCATCCAGGGACGCCGCCAGCGTATTCAGCGTGGTATCGTTGGCATCCATCCCGATACTGACTTCGACCATCTGGGGACTGTCGGCCGGCTCTCCGTTGCTGTCGAACACCTGTACGTAAAAAACACCGTTATCCGCCGCCCACTTCAGGTCCGTATCGGCCATTAAGGCCAGGGAAGCGTCCGGATCATCCACATTAAACTGTGACGTCAGGGAGGTGTGATTATCCAGCCCGCGACCCAGGGTATGCAGTTTGTTCACCTCATGGATCAGGGACTGCGTCCAGGTGTCCAGGTCTGAAATCACACCGCTCAGATGTGTGTCCCGTCCTGTGATAAGACCGTGAATCTTGCCGCTGGTCAGGTCAACCGCTTCCTTATTGTCACTGAAAACCACCTGCGCCAGCCGATTGTTCGTATTGGTATCCGTGGTTTCCTTATATTCAATTCCCCGGCTGTCGGCATACTGGATTAACGGTTCGTTACCGATAAACACATTTACCGAGCCGCCCTCTACCTCGCGCGTATGAATATTGATCAGTTCACTTAATTGTTTAAGAAGGTCATCCCGCTGGTCCCGTAAGGCCGCGGCTGACCCGGCCCGGCCCGCCTCCGTCGTTACTACCTGCTGGTTCAATTCGGCTATCTGAGAGGCCAGAGCATCCGCCTGTTCCACCTGGTAACGAACCTGGGTATCAAGGTCCTCCTGGATACTATCCAGTTCATCTCGAAGCTCCACGACGAAATTGCACAGGTTGGCCCCTTCCTGTAAGACGACGTTACGCGTGGCAATATCGTGCGGCTGACTCTGCAGGGCGGAGAAGGAACTGAAGAAAGCACTCAGCCGCGATGATAAATCCTGCTCGGTCAGCTCATTGAACGCCGCCTCCACGCGTGTCATGGCCTGCTGCTGGACCATATAGGATGACGAATCCCCCACCGCCGTACGGATCCGGCCATTAAGTGCATCGTCCACCTTACGCAAGACATCATAAAGGGCCACACCCGTGCCGGTGAATTTACCCGGCACAATCTCCGTGGCCTGGGTCGGCGCCAGCAGGGCCTGCTGACGCGAATAACTGGGTGTCGCCGCATTGGCCATGTTGTTACCGGTGACGGCCAGGCCCGCCTGCGATGCCGTTAATCCGCTGCGACCAATTTGTAATGCACCGTTAATCAGTGCCATAACGTCACCTTTCTATATGTCTTGCCTGAAAAACTCATATTTCTTTTTTGTTTTATATTCATTTGTTACCTGATGTCAGTACCATTGGATTGTGACCTCTGCCGCCTATGCCATGGCGTCCACCAGACGATTCTGTTCCAGGTACGACTTCTTTCCACTTTTACCATAAAGCCCGATATCTCTGCCGGATTGGGCGATAATTTGAAAAATATGATCGAAATGCCCCATGATCTTATGGGTGGCTATCGCGTTGATTCGATTCAACCGACCCACCCTCTCCATCACTTCTCGTAACATCGATGTCAGCGACATAAGCCTTGACCGCTGCGGCTCAGCTAATGCCTGAGCCAGTTCGCTCGCCGTGGCCGTTTGTCCACGTCGCTGGGGCCATACCGCCATCGTCGCCGCCCGAACCGCGTCCCGCCGTTTCTTCTCATTCAGTGCAATCGCCTGCGCCAGACGCTGTTCATTGCCGGTCAGAGCCTCCAGTCGCGATAAATCAAAATGACGCATGGCATCCAGCTTGTTCTCCAGCACCACGGCCAGATCGCTGTGCCACTGCAAATCGTCCTGCAGAGTCTGAATCAAATTGTCGACGGACTTTAACATTTATTGAATCCTGTTCCTTACCGTGACCGGACGGATGGCTTTGGCTTCAGAAAGATTACTTTCCAGTTTGTATCGATCTCCTCCCAGTTGCTTTATCAAAGCTTTCACCAGCGGAGCATCGCCCCGTTGGGAGATCCGATGGATTAGTTCCATATCCAATTGACGCATGAATGTCTTGACACCGGGCCCGCTGTCCAGGAGCGTGGGTTGCTGCGCTTCGCGAAACTCGCGTAACAACGTGCCATAAAATACCTGGTTTACCACTTCAGAGGCCTTCTGACGAAGCTGCCGGTATTTCTCATAGGCCGCGGCCGGCTGGTTGATACTATTTACTGAATCTGCATTCATTATGCTGTTACTTACTCCGTTATAACCCGTGCCCGTAAATGGCCGCCCTTACGCAGGGCATGAATGGCGGCTATCTTTTGATCTATCGATACATTGAGTTGATCCAGCGCTGTTATCAGGTCGTCCAGTTTGGCGGTCCCTTCTTTGCTGGTGTCAAATTTCGCCCACTCGCTTTGAGTGATAACCGGCTGGCCCGCCACCGGCTGCGGCGGCGGATTCACGATCCGAATCGATAATCCCCGGGTCGCAACCGTACACGGGGCAATGTCAACATTATAAGAAAACGCGATGGTCCCGGTCTTTTCATGAATGACGATTACCGCTTCCGGATCCGGCAGTTCCACGGCCATACTCATAATCCGCGAGATAAACGACGCCGGATTCCGGGCCTGCTTATCCGGAATATAAATGCGTACCGTACGCGGATCCAGCGCTTCCGCCGTCCGCTGAGTCATCAGGGCGGCGTCCACCAGGGATTCATCTTCAAATGCTTCCGGCACCGTGTTCATCTCGTCAATAAACATGGCAATGGCATTGGCCGTCTGCCAGTTGGCCTGTTCCTCGTCCAGAACCAGATCGAAATACACCCGGTTGTTGGCATCGACCGCCGTATAATCATGTTTAATATCGAATTCCATATCCGCACCATTCTTGACAATACCCATGGTGGGATTATCCGGATCGGGGATACTCACCTCGCCCTGGGCCCAGGCCCAGATGGTATCGTCCAGCGGATGATTACTGCGCAGCGGGGTCATCAACAGAATGCCGCCGGCCAGACTGCTGGCATTACCAAAACTGGCCACCTTCACATCAAGCTGATCACCGTTTCGCGCCCCGTTACGCGGCAGTTCCACGCTCAATGATACGATCGCCACGTTCTTGGCACTTTTAAGCTCGTCCAGGCTGCCGGGAGGATTGTTCATATTCTCCAGCCAGGTCATCAGCGCCCGCGCCTTGATCAGAACATCGCCCCCGTCTCCGGTACCATTGAGACCAACCACCAGACCCCAGTTCCAAAGCTCATTACTCCGTTCCCCCAGCGGACGGGCTATGTCCCGCACCCGTGTCAGAGACCATACCGGGGACGTACTCAGCAAAATCACCATAAATAACGCGGTGATTCGTATCCGTAGTCTGGTATGAACCGGATTGTCAGGGTTGGTTTTCATTCGTGTTCATAGTCCTTGATTAAAACGGGTTAAGAAAATCCAGTATTTCCATCAGCACACTGCGCTTGGTCGCGTCCCGCGCCATGCCGGTATGCTTTTTCTGTATCTCCAGGTCGGCGATCTTCGACGAGATAATACTGTTATCAATGCCCACATCTTTGCTGCGACACGTTCCGGTCAGCGTTATCCGGGTCACTTCATCATCCACGACCACCGTGTGTGTGGCTTCCAGAATCAGATTCCCGTTGGGCATCACGTCAATTACCTTTGCCTGGATACGGGCCATCAGGGTGTCCTCCCGCTGAATGTCGCTCTCACCCTGGAACTCACGCTCCACCGACCCTTTTATCTTGGGATCGCCCCGCGATTGTTTGTCCGGACGCAGATTCCCGTCCGTCAGACGTATCCATTCCTCCAGAGCAAAGTCGATGGAATGCTCCCGCTGAGCTTCCGACTCGGCCTTGACCGTATGTTTACTGACCTCATTAACAATGATTGTTACCAGATCATGAACCCGAAAATCCTTCGGGGCCGGCTCTTCCACCGCAAACCAGTGGGCTTCCATAATCGGGGTAATATTCTTGTCAAGTACTATCTTGTTGGCGGATTCCCGACTGTCGGTCGCCGATACCTGCACCGGACCGGAGCCGGCGGGACTGCCGGTTGACATATCCATATTCTTGCCCCGGATACTGCCGGCCCGATACTTCTGCTCCGCCCGTAAAAACAGACTGTTGTTTTGCCCCTGGCATAACGCCGCCGGCCAGGTCAACATAATCAATAATAAATATTTAACTGTAGGTTTCATTTACATCCTCGTTAAAGATATATTGGAATCCTCTGCTTTGGCTACCGGCACACTCGACACGTCGCCGGCATGGACCTCTTCTGGGTATGTTATGGCGCTGACCATATTGACCCCTGTGACCCGGGCCTGGATTATTTTGGTCCGATCCGAATTACTGCTCACGGAGATAATATCACCTTTTGACCCGTCTTCCAGGGCCACACCGGTTAAGCTGATATTGATACACCCGCTGCGTGAAACCACTTTCACCGGGTCCCTGCGCTTCACCAGAAGTAATTTACGCAGCAGTTCCGCCCGTATCGGTTGATTGACCGCAATCGGACGCACCACTTCCTTACCCAGGATGGATTCCAGGTCCTCAGTGCTCAGATCCTTCATGGAATCAATGCGCGCAGGTATAATCTTCACATCCGCGGCGGATATTTTATGGCCGGTCGGCAGCGGCTGTGCCGCCACTAACCTCTCACATAAATATTCCACTCGGCCGCTCACCCGCCTTCTTGATTTATTACCCTCGTTAGTTATAGCGTCATTCTCAGACACGGACGAAAAATCATTGTCCTTGATTTCAAAATTCAACGGCCCCAGAGAAATGTGCCGCAGATATTTTATCTCAAATCGCTTTTCCTCGTAAGGCTGCTGCAGATATTCCTGATCCTGGGGATCCCAGGTAATGCACAGCCGGGCACTCTCCAGGCCGGTCGATTGGGATATACGTTGCTGTAAAACGGTCGCCAGCGTACGGGCGGACGGTTCTTTATTGACAGGTGTGTCGATAATCTCATGAATGGAGGGCTTCTCTGTCTCCGTTACCTCAGGCAGGCTCAGCCGGCAGACATTCGCTCCGTATATATCCACCGTCACCGGGTTGATATCCCCCCGCGCCAAAGCCCGCGAAATCTCAAATAAACCCAGCTCAATTTCCGTTATGCCTTCAGATGGTTCGAAAACGCTCAGTTGCTCCACACGCTCTTTAACCTGGCTGTCTTCGGTGATAACCTCGGCAATGTCACCCAGTCGTACCGGTCCGCTCTCCATATCAACATTGGATTTTACCCGAATCCGGCACATCTGCCCGCCGGCACTCGAAGCCGACAACAGAATTGCCGGAATGATTATTGTCATAATAAACCAAATTGTAGTATGTCTGCCTATCATCTATTCTTACTATTACCTTTGTTTCTGTGTGCCTGTGTGCCTATGTGCCTTCTTTAGCTCCTATCTCCGTAAACGACTTACGACCTGTAAATTCTCATCCGCGGCCCGAATGCTTTGCGAGTTGAGCTCAAAACTCCGCTGGGTGCGAATCATCTGTACCAGCTCACGAACCGGATCCACGTTACTGGCCTCCAGGTGACGCTGCAGCAGACCACCGAATCCCGCATCGAGCGGCAGCCCGGCAATGGGTGAGCCACTGGCGTTGGTTTCCGTGTAGAGATTGCCCCCTTCCTGACGGAGACCATGAGCATTGGGAAACCGGAACAACTGAATTTGTCCAATTTCCTGATCCACACCATCTACCATCACGGTGATTGTGCCATCCTGTTCTATGGTAACGCTGTTTAAATCCGTACCCTGCGGCAGGGTAATCGCAGGATCCAGCAGAGGCCCCGCCGTGGTGCCCAGCACCAGGTCCCCGTCCTGGTTCGCAATAAAATTGCCCGCCCGGGTATATGCCTGTCCTTCTCCTATCCCCTCCGGCGTTTGTACCCGGAAAAATCCTTCTCCCTGAATGGCAATATCAAGTGGACGACCGGTATTCTCAGGCGAGCCGGTCTCCATATTCAATTGCGTGTTGGATACCCGAACTCCCAGACCCACAAACAATCCCGTACTGCTGTATAAACCCTGACTGTTTAAACTGCCCGGCTGACGCATCTCCTCGTAAAAAAGATCCTCAAAATTCACACGCGACGATTTAAACCCGTGCGTGTTGGAATTGGCCAGGTTGTTGGCAATGACATCCAACTGGGTGTCCATCGCTTTCATGCCGGTCGCCGCTGAATGTAATGCTGTGATTGCCATAGTTATTTCCGTTTAATAGTTGCTGTCTTTCCTGGCTTAGCTAACGGACCCTAATCGGGTTACCGCCAAACCCAGGGTCTGATCCTGAATCTGTAACATCGTAAGATTGGTTTGAAACTGACGGGACGTATCGATAAGGGCCGTTAACTGATCCACCTGATTAACGCCCGAAGTCTCGATAAATCCCTGTTTGATAACCGGCTCCGTGGGTTGACCCGGAGCATCCTCTGAGATATATAGATTATTACCCTGCTTACGCAAAACCCGGGTATCTTCAAAATCCACGATCCCCAGTTTCGCGATAACGGTATCGCCCTGACTTACATTACCCACTTCATCCACATGAAGTTTGCCCGATTGAGGATCAATTACTATAGGACTTCCGGCGTCACTTAACACCGGCAGTTTATCCGCAATCGTTACCAATTCATTATTCGTGTTGTAGGTGAGCCGACCATCACGGGTGTAACAGACCTGGTCGTCCTTTTGAACCTGGAAAAAACCTTTGTCCGTCAGGGCCAGATCATAGGGAGAATCGGTTTGCTCAAGTGTGGCGGGAGAAAAGTCAGTGACCGTAGGCAGGGCGAAGATACCACCGCCTATGCCTTCTAGCATGGCGGTGGTGTGCGTTCTTTGCCCGCTTAATTGCGCTTCGGTGCGACGGGCCTGGAGTAATGCCAGATCGCTCTTGAAAGCAACTGTCTCAACGTTGGCCAGATTATTCGCTATGACATCCTGTCGATAGGAATTGGCCATCGCACCGGCTGCAGATACATACATTCCATATAACATAGCTCATCCTTAAGCTTCTTTGCCGTTTAGATTCATAACGTCTATGGAGCAGCTCGTTTACTTTCTCCTAACGTTGGGCCTGCCAGAAGTAAACCTTCCACTGGCTGGCCCATCTCTAAGCCGACATGCGTCGAGTTCTCCGCCTCGACGGAGGACTGAATTTCTTGAGCCTTTAACAACATCTCATACGCGCCGGCCATTCGAGCCACATCCATGATTCGCTCGGCCACCTCTTCGCTGTTATTCAAAAAGTTTTCCAACGCTGATGTGACTGACTGCCGGACATCCATTTCCCGGCTTTCCTTGTTGTCACTTATGTCAATGTTGTCTTGTTTCATAACTACACCTTCTCAGGCTCAACAATAAACTTACTGCTACTCTCCGAGCGGCAGCAAGAAAGTTTCAATCATTCACAGTCCTTGTTGACAGTAACCTAACGCAACCACCATGCCAAAACGCCGATAACTAAGGCCCAAAACCTCCCAAATATTTCCCTGATAATTTGTAAATGCCTATACATAAAACATTTATGAAATATTAAATTTACCCCGATTTTCCTCAAAAAAAAGATAATCACTCCCAAAGCAATATCCCCGGCGCAATTCCTGCGCAATTTCCACCCCCCAAATCCGGCAATTTTTACCTGAAACCAACTCCCACTTACGCCTTATAGGATAAATTCCCCCAAACTCAACAATTTGAGTTTCCAAAATGGCACCTTAAGAGTAACACACATGACGTGGCACGGATAAATCCTGACCTGAACGTAGTCGAAGGATGTGTTTTTCCATACTATCGAATTTAATCCATTACCCCAATTCTTACCGTATAGCATCCCTGTTAGATAATACCCTTATAGAATTTCTTTCTACTTATCCAGGTATTTCTTATCACCCCTTATCCAGACCACACTAAGAGTAATATTGGATATCTCCCCTATAGTAATTATTTCGTCTGTCCGGACTTCTTTATGGTAAAGTTGTACAAAGTTGGCATAATCCTCAAACCAATGATTGTTCGGGCTGAAAGAATGAACCATCATGAGGGCCTGTTGAGCATGAAACCGCCGGGCTTCTATGATAGCCGAAGCAGTACGATGAAGTAATTGATACCGTAAAGTATCTTCAGGTGGATTATCAATATTTAAAAGATCACATAGAAACTCAAGTCGCTCCTGTTTGCCGGACGATACGTTTGTCAGCCATTCTGCAACCGTGGGCCCGAACGGTTCATAAACCTTTCCTTCAACCGTAATGGAAATCAACTGCGATTCTGTCCGGGCCAGAATAAAAATATCATTTTGTGATGGCTTGCCGCCTCCTGGCAGTGTTACCTTATGTTCAGGGATAATGATTAGCGGTTGAATATCGGGATATAAAGGTGAAAGTACCTGTTTCACTTCCGCGGGAAAGCCTTGCGCCTCTTGCCAGCAATAAGCAAGCGTACGAGCGGAATTACCCTTTCTCCAGTGTTTCTCCGGATCCGCCAGAAATTCACTCCAATCCTCCGCACGATGAGCAGGTATATATATTTTATCCATGATCTCCCCTCGTGTATCTGTTCCATAATTAAATCCTTGAGACATAATTTCGCGAATAGCCCATAAAATGGGTGGCATGTTTGTCTCTGTTAAAAGCAAAGCTATTCAATGTATCCATTGATGCTACCGTCAAAAGTGGATATTGGCAAATAAAACCGCTGTTTATAATCCAGAAACAAACGCTCGCAGCACTTTTGACGCTGGCGTCATCCATTCATATCTCATGCAGGATGCTTGGACTACTTTTCAACATCAAACCGCCAAATCCACGAATCCCAGGAACTGAGCTTTATGGTCCTTGAGCAGAGGCTCCAGTTTTTTCAGACTCTTTGATTGATTGCATTTTTTGCCGGCTAACATAAAGACGCCGTCCACCAGGAGCAGCAGTTTGACGGTTGCCCCGTGTCCCGGCGTCAGGTCATCAGCTAACGGGCCGGTGGGTGTGTAAAGTAATATAACCTCATAATTGCGCCGCAGATTTCCCCAGCGATGCTGTTCGCGGCTCACGTCCAGGTCGTCACTTTGCTGCTGTGCGGACGGGACGCCGGCCGGCATGAAGCTCAGGCCTCCCAGCGGCGTGTCCACCACAGCCTTCGAGGCCCAGATATCACCGCGCCGCCATTCATAAAAGCCCGGCTCCGGCCCTCGCTCAAATATCTCCGCCAAATCACGCCCGGCGGGGTCGGCCTCGATAATCAATACCTTCAGGCCCTGCCGGCTCAGGGAAATCCCCAGATTCACTACCGGGCGCGGCGAACTCTCGTCCGAACGGACCGCACTCATCAGGATAACTGCCGAACCGGTCTGCTCTTTTAATTTCGTAACGATCCATGCCATATCATCATACTGAACCGACCAGCCCTGCTGCCGAGGTGTCTGTTTTTCCCTTGCTGTTCCTTCTGCGCCCGCCGCCGATTTGCTTTCATCGGATGACAGCGCCTCAATTTCCTCATCATCCAACAGGGAAGCGCCTTCAACATGTTCTGCCGGCGCACCCGGCCTGGTCGCCACTTCCGGCTCAGCAGTCGCCATGGGTTCTTCATCGGCCGCCATCTCTTCCGTCTCAAAATCGTCAACGTCGCTGATCAAACTGTCCCTGAAGTCGTCTGATAGTTCCATTTCCATAAGATCCTCCGGCGGAGCCTGCTCTTTTTTGCCGTGGATAATAGAGGAATAGATTATCAGGCCCAGCCCCGCACCCACTAATAACGATAATGCCAGCATCAGGAATTGGACCCTGCTATAAACACTATACCCGACCATCTCCGCCACCGGCTGGTTTAACACAGGACAAAACTCCGCCTCCTCCAGACCGTTACCAGCGGCAGGTAAATCGTTCGTCAATGCGTGTACGACACGGGCTGACTCCGGAGTGACACCCGGACCCAGCAGCGACCTGACCAGCTCAATATCTTCCTGGATACGGTTCGTCTCTGCCTTGATAAGCCACTGTCGATCAGACAGGGCCTCCAGAAATTTTTGTTTGTCACGAATCTCACCCTTTATCGCCTTTTGATATTCCGGCCAGAATTTTTCCCTGACTGTCTGGCTGAGTTGCTCCCGACGCGTGTTAATTTTTTCCCGTTCCAGTTCACACTGACGCCTGAGCTGCCGACGCTGCTGAAAAATCCTGTCCAGTTCCTCATCCGAATCGCTCCGGCCCGCCTGCATATCAAGGTCTATGATCTCCTTTTGCCACTGACTGATATTCTCCTGTAATTGCTTTAACACCTCGTCATTGCTTAACACCTGCTGTTGATAAGGCTCAACAAAGTTGACAAAATCCATCGGGTCCGAATCCGACTGCCTGGATCGCAACTCATGCTCCAGCGCCAGGCAACTGGCCGACAGACGCGAATATTCACTCTGCAGAAGTGCTAATTTCTCCTGCCAGAGCTGATAGTCAGCGGTTATCTCTTCCAGCTTACTCTCCAAAGCCACCCGGTAATCCGGCGGCCCCACCGGCGAAACAGGGTTATGAGTGCCGGCCTCCACGCCCGCACGGTCGCTAATATAAGCCGCCACCAGGTGACGGAAATCACCACGCCAGTCATCCCCGTTCTGGGCATAACGGAATCGCAGGTTCAGTGTGAACGGTTCCGGACCATCTACCAGGACATAGCGGTTTTTCAGATGAGGCCATGACTCATGGACCAGCCGGGCGATTACCAGCTCCTGTTCCTTAACGAAAAATCCCCACTGCTCCTGATCAACCTCAACATCACCCGACACGGAAAAACGAAATGCCTGGCACAACACCTGATCCTTAGGCAGACAAAACAGCAAAAAAAAACCGCCAATCGTACAGGCAATCACCGCACCCAAAAGTGCCGCCGCCCAGCGGCCAGACTGGTTAGACTGCGAAAAACTCATTCTCCTTCTCGTCCTGCCTTTATCGGTCAACTAAAAGATTTTCAGTGCTTGATTTTCTCTTATACCAAATCACTATGCTCAGTATGTCATAATGGAGTTGTAATCTATTATGCCTTTAAGAGTTACAAAAGCATCACCGTAACTCATATACCCAGGATACTATTATACCACCTTGATTTGACCGATTCAATGTTTTTATTAACCGGACAGGGGGAATCCATCGTAATCAGCGGTTTTTGGCGGCCAGTTGCTTGCGGAACCGGGCGATATCGTCTGAAACGATCCCGGTCATCATGACATCCAACAATGGATTGGATACCTCAGCCCGGGTTACTGGTGCGGAGATTTTTTGTTGTTGTTCGGTCACACCCGCCGGGGGGGAAGGACTCCCGGCAGTAGGGGCCGGCTTGGGTAAACCGGGTCCCCTTGAATTCGTCGGGGTCGTTTGAGGCGCGTTCTTGTTATTCTGTTCCGCCTGACCGGCGGCTCGTATCTGCTCGGCCAGGGTGACCGGCGACTTGTTTTTTGCGGCCGTCTCGACCGGTAACGCAGGGGGAGCTTTTTTTATCTCCTGTTTTACATTCCCGCCCGGAGACTCTACGATTTTGGCGGTTACATTTTCCTGCTCCAGCCCTTTGTTCATAAATTCCTGACGGACATTTACCTGAGCCCGGCCTTCCGATTTGGGTACGACTTTTGCCGGTGCCGGCTTATCTAAAAGCGCCTGCCGTTCCTGGTCAATCCCCGGCCGGACCGGCCGGTCATCTGACGGTTCGGTCGACGCAACCTTCTCCTGAGCCTGTTCCTGACGCGCTGACTCCAGACACGCCAGCATAATATCACGCCGGGCCTTTTCTATCTCATCTAACGGTTCTTCACCCGGCACATCGCCCGGCAGACTGGAGACCTCGTCTGTGCCCGATGAGTGAGTGCGTAAAGCTTTTTTTCTTCGGAAAAACATTCTAATATCCATTATAAAGATTCAGAATATTAATTCAAACGTAATCCTGCCTTAAGGACAATCGCCCCGTATCTTCAGTATCCAGTCTGCACAAAATGTGCCACCGTAATGTTCTACTTTGATATACATCCATCGGCTGTCATTTATGCCATAGTCATCATCCCAGGAATAGTCCAGTATCTCATAGACTCCCGTATCTCCGTATGTTTGTGCCACCTGGCTACAGTTCTCATTATACAAAACAATATCATAATCCATCGTGGCCGGAACATCTAATTCCACCCTGAGCTTCATCTCGTCAGTAATTAAGAACTGGCCCGCATCACAGTCTTCGACATACACTTCAAACCATTGCTCACCATGACCATACCGGGTGTATGCCAGATAACAGCCATCATCACCGCAGACCGAACCCAAACTGGTCGCGCTTGCGCATGAACCATAAGGACGAAGGTTAAACTCGCATCCGGTGGCCGGATTCCCATCGCAGTCTGCCCAGTAATTATAGCAACTGTCTATAAAACAATAACCACTCAGGCACTCCGCAACGGCGTTCGGCAAATCACATTCATTACCGCACGAACCACAATTATCCACATCGCTCCAGACATTGACTTCACAGCCGTTAGAACTTATCTCATCACAGTCGCCCCAGCTGGTTTGGCAATCGCCAACCGTACACTCCCCTTCCTCGCAGGCGTTTATGGCATGCGGCAGGTTACAGACATAATCGCATGTGCCGCAATTATCCGGATCGGTATCCAGATCAACCTCACAGCCGTTCAGACTTATTTCATCACAGTCATCCCAGTTATCCTGACACTCCAAAACCACGCAATTGGCATCCTCACAGCCGGCCGTGGCATGGGAGAGATTGCAGACATAGCCACAGGCACTGCAATTGTTCGGATCACCAGCGATATCTGTTTCACAGCCATTCTCAAACCAGCCGTCACAATCCTCCCGGTCGCCGGCACAATAAACTCGGCCCGCAAGCCACTGACTGGCAAACAGGGCAAAATCTTCCAGGCCTACCCAGCAGTCATCTGTAACATCCGCATCCGGACAGACACTGGTCTCGGCTGATAACAGCCCGCCATAAAACAAAAAAATCACGACCAGTAAACATACACTTCTTTTGACTCTTCTACTCATATCTTTTCCTCCTGAAATACAAGGAATTACATAACTTGCTTCACACAAAATACTTATCGTATTATAAAACAGCCTTGTCCCTGAACAGACACCTCAGACAGTAATTAATGATATTGTAATACCTTTATTATAACACCTGCAATGGCTTAAGCAATTGTATAATGATGCCGCCGTCAAAAGTCTTTTTTTCCAATGTAAAACAGGCTTTATAACTCAGTATCAAAGCTGCCACATACTGTTGACGCCGGCGCCATAATGACACGCGAAATTTCTTCATGGGTCTGCCCTATAAAAGACTCCTTACTTCATATCAGCCTTTATCGGACTGATCGTGTTAATGTATATCGAATATAACAGTTACAGGGATTATGGGAGAGCAAAAATCGGATTTTATTCCTAAATAGCACACGCAGCTTTTGGAAATCGCCACTGTGAATTTTACACTATAACGTCTGAACGGATTATTGTTTAATGTAGTGTTTTTTTCACAACCTTTTCCAGAAGGAGGGGCAAGTCATGAAAACCATCCAGGTTACTGACGATTTGTATGAAAAGCTCAAAGATTTTGTAGTGGATCCTTTTGACGATACCCCGGAACTTATTATCACCCGGGCCGTGGATATTGCCATCAAGGCCAGGAGAAAATGGTCCCCTCTGGACAAAAACGCACCATCCTCATATGCAACTGACGATGAAGATGTCGAGGAAGTAGAAGGCCGGCCGGTAGTTTTATAACAGCTCAACCGGCTGCGTTTTAATAACCTCTCGTGCCAATGATATACTATGTGTACCACGGCCGTGACGGCCGTGAGGGAAATTCCCTGAATAGGTATCATGAGAGAACTTTATCAAATGGATACCGGGGTGGGTACGAATGCGGTTAATCATTAAACGCATTTCTATAGATAATCAAGATTGCCGGAAGGACACTCAGGCCTGCACCACCCTGCGCCTTTGTGTCCCGACCTGGCTCATCCACTCTTTCCCTGTCTTCTTCAAAAAAACCAGACGAGCCACCTGAAAATCATGGGTACATACAGGTTGACTCCCCAGATATTATACCACGCCGCCCAAAACGATATCAGCGACGCCGCTATAAAGATATACCGCGCAAAACGCCGGCAATAGATACCAACCACCAACCCCCCCAGTGCCTTGCACGCCCCGCCCAGTAAAGGGCCAATAAACGGCCCCGTAATTTTTGAAATTATGCGAATGCCCGGATGAAGTTCCGAATCCGCATTGCCGTCCTGCATCATAAAATATATCGTACTGGCCGCATCACATAATAGAGCGATGGTAAATATCAGGATATACCAGCGGTTCTCATGCCAGAACCCCCGTTGGTTCTCCTTAAATTTCTCAATCACTTGATGCGCCAACGCTGCGAACCCTCATCTATCGAGGAACTTAATATCTATCGTAATCGGATGTATATTATAATAAAAAACAGCTAAATTATATACTTGGCAAACCCAAATCTTGTGCTATAATTTTAATAGAACATAATTAGCATAAGGGATATAATGATGGCAGAACAAGGAAATTTTATTGAGTTAGCTTTCTTTAGTATCCTAAAACGTGGAATAAACAGTGTTTATCATCACGTAAGTAAAGAAAATTTACCGAGTTATTTAAATGAATTTGACTTTCGTTATGATATGAGAAAAATAAATGATGCAGAAAGAACTAAATTAGCGGTTATAGGTATTGACAGAAAACGACTGATGTGCCGGGAGTCGTAAAAATGAAAAAAAATATCAATAAAAGCAGAATACTTTCTAAGACAGTGGAATATCGTATCACTGATAAGGAAGTTACTGCTTATAAATTTATCAAAAAAACGAATCTGTTTTTTTCGTTTATTAAAAACGTATCAGATGCGGCATTGAACCATAAAAACAAGATTAATTGGATAGTTTCTGTTAAACCGGGTAGTATCATATTACAGGCAAGACCGGTGAGTTTGAATGGTTCTAAAAAAGTTGAAAGCGATATCATTAGCATATTAGATAATGGTCTAAGAATGATAACTGATAAGAAAAATAAAGCTTATCCAGAGCATTTTAATATAGATTCACTTAAAATAATAAGTGATTTATGTTCCATTGGTGATTCTAATATAGGTATCAATAGAAAGAAATTCGAATTAAATTACAAACTAATAGACAATATAAATAATATAATGGGGACTAATTATATTGATTATGGTTCTATTGAAGGTAAATTAGATGCAATTAATATCCACACAAAACCAAAAATATCCGTATATGATGCTTTGACCGGAAAAGCCATCAGGTGTTATTTTGATGAAAGCATGCTGGATTATATAATATCGGCCATGGGGAAACGTGTGTCTATTTATGGGCAGATAAGATATAAAAAAAATGGGAGTCCTATCAGTGTTGATATAGAAGAAATTGATATATTTCCCCCCCAAAATGAACTCCCAAAATTTAAAGACATAATTGGATTATATAAAAACTAATATGGCAAAAAAAAGGATAATTTACTGGGATTCGGATTGTTTCTTGGGCCTTTTAAATAAAGAAGTGGATAAAATTGAAAAATGCAAAGGAACAATACAGGCAGCCGAAAATAACACATTAATAATTGTAATATCGGCCATTACTATTGCTGAAGTTATTAGGCTTAAAAAGAAACCACATTTAACACAGGCCAGTGAAAAAACCATATCAGACTTTTTTAAAAATGATTTTATAAGTGTTATAAATGTCGACCGAAGAATAGCGTCAAAGGCCAGGCAACTAATGTGGAAATATTCGGCATTACAACCCAAAGACTCTATTCATGTTGCTACTGCTATTTTACAAAAAATCGACACATTAAATACTTTTGATGAAGGTCTAATTAAACTTGATAATCAATTAGGGAATCCTGCGCTTCATATATGTTATCCTGATATTGCCTATCAACAAGAATTTGAATTTCCAGAAGATGAATAAAAAACGAAAGGTTCAGGAGGTCCTGATTCCCGGCTGCCAACTTCTTGATTTTCCCCTTCCCTTTACTCCCAGAATACGTTATAAATCTCCACGTAACTATGTTTAAATTACTACTAATCTGGCGCTATTTTCTAAAAAAACGCATTGCCTATATCGCCATCGTGTCAGTCATGCTGCTGGTAGCCGTGGTGATTGTAGTGCTTACTGTCATGTCCGGCCTGCTCAACGAGGCGCGCCGGCACAACCACAACTGGTCCGGCGATATCGTTATCTCCCGCGCTTCCCTGGTGGGATTCCCTTTTTATGACGAGTTTATCCGGGAACTGCTCACACTCCAGGATACCGTCCAGGCCGCCACGCCGGTCATTAAAACGTTCGGCCTGCTGGATTCCAGAAACGTTACCTATAATTCCCTGCAACTGTTCGGCCTGCGACTGGCGGAATTCTGCCGGGTTACCAGCTTTGCCCGCACCCTCCATTATCAGCAGGATAGTCCCAATCCCCGATTTTACGTGCCGGACCTCGCCGGCCCGCGCATAAACCGCGAGACATTAACCCAACAACAGAAACGCCGTGGCTGTATCTATGGTGTTCATTCACAGGATAGAGAGGCTATCGAATGGGCTCGCTGGCGAAACGAAAATACCCTGTATGTCTTAAAAACGCAGACCGTTACCGTCTTTGCCATTGACAGCAAAGGAACGCTCACCGGCTCAGAGATCGGTGACACCCTGCAATTCTGGTATGTGGACGACGCCAAAACCCGCCTGGTGGACCTGGACGGCAGTGCCATGTTTGTCGATTTTGATGTCCTCCAGGAGTTATGCTGGATGGCCGGACAGGACGGCAGACCTCCCCGAACCAGCGAAATCAGAATTAAACTAAAACCAGATACCCCTCTGCAAGCCGCCCGAACTCATATAGAAAACTTATGGCAACAATTCACCGACCGCAGGGAAAATATCCATCAGAATCTCATGAACGATGTGACCGTTCAGACGTGGGAACAATACCGCAGGGCCAATATCGCTCCACTGGAAAAAGAAAAAAATCTGATGATTGTTGTCTTTTCCATGATCGCCCTGGTCGCGATATTTATTATATTTGCCATCTTTTATATGATTGTCACTGAGAAAATCAAGGACCTCGGAATCCTCAAGAGCCTGGGCTCGTCCCGCTGGTCACTGGCACAGGTCTTCCTGGGCTACGGACTGCTCGTGGGACTGGTCGGAGCCGGGCTTGGCATGATATTGGGCTGCGTTTTTGTTTTTTATATTAACTCCATAGAAGATTTTCTCTATAATCTGGTTGGGTTCAGGCTCTGGCCGCCTGAGATTTACCCTATTGACCGAATCCCCAATACAGTGGATTTTAATCTGGTAACGGCCATTGCCGCCGCCGCGGTCCTGGCTTGCCTGACAGGAGCCATTATACCGGCACGGCGCGCCGCCCGGCTCAATGTCATCGAAGCCCTGCGCGTGGAATAATGAATATGACTAAAAATAATACCATCTTAAGCGCTAAAAATATTCATAAACACTATAGAATCGGTCGCTCACGACAGCGGGTTCTAAATGGCGTGAATCTCGATATCCCCGCCGGTGAGTTTGTCGCTATCACCGGCGCCAGCGGTTCAGGGAAAAGCACACTCCTGCATATCCTGGGCCTGCTGGATACCCCCGATGAAGGCGAGGTCCGATTCCAGGATCAGCAGCTTCTGTTACTGTCCGCTTCCCAACAGGACAGAATCCGCAGAAAAAAAATTGGGTTCGTGTTCCAGTTTTATCATCTCCTGCCGGAACTGACCCTGGAAGAAAATGTCTTGTTGCCCTTAATGGTTGATTCCTCACTCCTCGCCTGGCCTGCCCGCAGAG
>JAFGHE010000040.1 GCA_016930295.1 Sedimentisphaerales bacterium | reverse complement strand
CATCTCTGTGCTTGAAAATCACCGCCATCCCAAGATTGTCTCCGGCCAGGCTCTGTTGTCCCCATGTTGCCATGTAGGAATACGCTTCCCCCGTAATCGATTCTAGGTCGCCCTGATAGTAATTGGCTCCCTTGAGCTTGACGATCCCGGTGCACAACATAGGCAAACGCTTACTCAGCTTCAACTCCACATGTGGCAGCCGGCTGCCCGCATGCATCGATACCTTCGCCGTGATATCCGTGTCGTAGCCTTCGACCTGCCAGCCCTGAAATCCGACCTCATAGGAGGCGTGAACCGGTCCGTTGCTCAGTATCCGGCAGAACAATCCGCTGAAATCCGAGACCCTGAGTGCCTTCTCGCCGTCAAAATATCCGTATGATCCCAATCCCAGAGCATCGCCCACCTTCAGAATGTCCTGACCCCAATCAGCAGGTTCGTGATAGGAATCAAAACCGTCCTGCCCCACACCCGAGAGCACCATCGAGGTGGTCTTCTTTCCGAATATATCGATGCCGTTGCGCCAGTCCAGATACTGCCGGTAGCCTACTTGCCCCGACTCGATCCCAACGCCCTCATAGCGGATAAACCATGCGTGGTCGCTGTGCTGGGACGGCACTTCCAAACGCTGCACATTCACGAAGTGGCCTTCCAGATACTCGTACCCACCCCGCTCCTTGTTACCATCCGACTTGCCTTTCTTCCAGTACCCGCCTACCTTCTGTGAGAGTTCCGCATAAACGCGTTGCGGCATGGCCCGCGCATGTGCCGCCACTGCATCGGAATAAACCGCGAATTGTTTCACCTCGGCCGGTCCGTAATCGCTCAAGACCAGCAGGGTGTCCATTACCCCGTCGCCGTCCGTATCTATTACCTGGCTCTGCGTCTGCACTGACTTTTCCTCCACCACCAGGAATTGGCCCCGCTGATCGTGGGCCGCCAGCCCCAGACTTTCCAGATCCAGATACACTGCCGCATCCTTGCGCACATAATCTGCGCTATTCGATAGTTCCAGCCTCGCTATAAGTTCGCGGGATTGAATTTTCATCTGAGCCTGGCCTGTCACACTCATCAGCAGAACCGTAAGTAAACACGCAATTGCAGACAAGCTCAGGCCCCTTCGTTGAAAATTTTCTTTCGAGGTTACTGATAGGAAAATTGATTTCACAGCCATAAATGCCTCCATTGATAGGAAAATCGTTTTCATGTGATATACCAAGGTTCTTAACATAAAAAAGCTGTCGTATTTATACAACATTATATACTGTTCGCACAAGAAAAAGCTCGAAGACGGAAAATATTTATTTCACATTTCCCATCACTACTATCCCGTGAAACCAACAGTCTTAATTAATTTCGCCCTTTGTGATAATATAACTAAATTTCCAAAATCAGCTCCTTTTAAGTAATTTCCTGATAATCTTTTATGTGTATTTTTTATGAAAGCATAAGGTAGATTATAGAACTCGCATTTTTTTGTGACCGTTGGTACAATATGTAATGGTGAACCATGAAAGAGACATTTTAGATTTACTTTTCAAAGATTTGACAGTCGGTAACCATCCCCATTTATTCCCAAGTAGAAAGTGGTTTGCGCCAATATCCTTATGCGTGAGAGTGGCGACATCCGATCGCTTGGCAGACCCCTATGGGGACACCATGAAGTTTTATCTGATTATCGATAATGTGATAACCTGGAGCTATTCCAAGCTGTGGATTTACTGAAAGGAAGAATAACAATGTCAAACGGCACAACACTCAAACCGAATTCGTATCCAAGCTACCGGTGGATTATATTAACGATTCTGTTTCTTGCAACGTTGATTAATTACTATGACCGTGTCGTTTATAGTATTACCGTGGGGTATCTCAAGGAAGCCCTTCAGATTGGGGACCTGGAGTACGGCTATGGAGTTACTTCCTTTCAGTTTGCCTACATGATCGGCTTTCTCATTGCCGGGCGTCTGATCGACCTGATGGGCACACGTTCGGGATTGTCTTTGTCCATGTTCCTGTGGTCCCTCGCGGGGGGGCTGACGGCGGTGAGCAAAGGCCCCATTTCACTCAGCCTCTCACGTGGGGTGTTAGGATTTACTCAGGCCAGCCATTTTCCGGCTGCGAATAAATGTGTAGCGGAGTGGTTTCCATCGCGTCAACGTGCTTTTGCCTTTTCACTTGTTAACTGTGGTCCGAGTATTGCTATCATGACCTGCGGGATTATAGTGACCTGGATAGTTTCAAAGTCAGGGCTAAGCTTGAGTTGGAAGTGGGCTTACTACCTGTTTTCCGCAACGGGGATAGTGTTATCGTTTCTCTGGCTTTTATTGTATCGTTCAAATACCAGGATTATCCGGAGCGATGAAAACAAAGTCGAGACGCCGAACGAAAAAGTTCGCTGGGTCGATTTGGTTAAGGTTCGTCAGACCTGGGGCATTATGATCTGTAAATTTTGTGGAGATCCGGTCTGGTGGTTTTATCTATCCTGGCTGCCTGCTTACCTGTTGGATAAACGGGGTTTCGATCTCAAGGGTATCGCCTATGCGTTGCCGATCATTTATGGCTCTACGGTTCTCATAGGTGTCGTAGTGGGTTGGGTCACCGGATGGCTCATTAAACGGGGCATGCACCCGTTGCAGGCCCGCAAACGCATGATGTTGATCTGTGCTGCTTGTATGCCAATTTCCGCCCTGGCCGGTTTTACGGGTAATGGAGCGATGATCATCCTCCTGGTCGCTCTGGCTTGTTCTGCACATACCGGCTGGTCTAACAACAATTTCTCCTTAGTGAGTGACTGCGTTAAAAAAGAATGGGTTGGCTCCACCACCGGTCTTGCCGGTTTTGCCGGTGCCGTGGGAGGAGTGATAATCACCGGCGCGGTATCGACCTGGTTGATTACGACATTCGGCTATGCTCCAATATTTATCTTGATGGGCAGCTTGCATCCTATCGCAGTGTTCTGTCTGTATCTATTTGTCAAACCAGAAACCTTAAAATAGGCACAGCACAGATAACGGATTATCAGGTCGATGCCGGGAAGTATGTCCCCTTACGATTAATTTAAAATCGATGGGCGGCCCACCCTGGTTCTGTTCACAAAGGACAAAATTAATTAAGACTGTTGGTATAACGTGACAGTAGTGATAAGTTTAATAACAGCAACTGGTTACAAAACTCGCCGAATTCGTTTTGCGGAATCCTGTGTTATTTCAAATTTATACCGATTATACTGTTTCAGGCAAAATAAAGGGATCACGGTAGGAGCATTTGATGTATTGATTGGCCTTTTCGGAGTTCGCCCCGACGAATTTTTCCTGCTTGCGGTCGTAAGTCAGCTCCGGGCCGAGAATAAACGGCTGTTTCACCAAATCTACGCCGTTACCGCCAAGCTGCTCGACCACATCGTTAAGTGTATTAACTGCGTCTTCATGTGCCTTCATACTCTCGCGAATCTCTTCTACGGAAGCCTCGGCGCCGGCGCGGAACGCGGCATTGGCCTGGTGGCACATAGCCGTACTCAGATGACCGACTTCGATTTCCGCGTTGAGGTCCTCCCGGCGGCCGCTGCGAAGGGCGTTGATAAAATTCCATACATGGGAGGCCCCGCCGTCACCTTTGTATTGATAGCTGCGGTTGCCGTCCTTATCGTAGTACCAGCCGCCGCCGCGGGCAATCTGAATGTGCCCCTCCTCGCACATGATATAGTTGCCTTCCCGCATATTCAGATAAACGGCGCCGGCTGTCCCGCCGCGACGTTGGGGATCAGGCAGATTCCGTAACTCGACGACAACTTTCAAGCTGTCATAGTCGTACAGGGCGAAGTGCATATTCGGCGTCTGGCCGTTATCGTCCCAGACAAAACGGTTCCCTGCCGTCACTACCTTATTGGGGGCATCGTTCCAGCCCATAATATGCCGCAGGTCGTCGATATAGTGCACTCCCCAGTTGGCCATGTCACCGTCGCCCCAGTTCCACTGCCAGTGCCAGTCGTAATGGAAGCTCTTTCGCATAACCGGTGTCATCGGAGCCGGGCCGGCCCATAGATTATAGTCGATATAGTCCGGGACAGGCTGAGGCTCGGTAACTTTTCCGATAGGGCCCCGGCTGTTCGTGTTAAGCCGTGAGCAGTGGATCCATTTGACCTTGCCGTATTTGCCGGCTTTTATGTCGCGGGCGGCTTCCCGTACCGCCGGACACGAACGATGCTGCGTCCCGGCCTG
>JAFGHE010000039.1 GCA_016930295.1 Sedimentisphaerales bacterium | reverse complement strand
GGGGGGGATATCCCCCGAGCTATACGTTCCCCATTTTTAAATTTTAATATGTGGTTTTGATATTTGATTTTTAATGTTTGATATTTCGAATAAAGAAAGCCTAACCAATGCATTACCAAAACCTTATAACAACTATAAACATGCTTAAGTCCGCCTGCGGCGGACGTAAGCATACCACCCGTAAACTTCAGATAAAAAACACGATTGTCCCACGTGGGACATTCTGAAATGTTTCGCGCCCACGGGGAGGTTGGCGCCTGGCGGTGGGAATAATGACGGCCATCGTATCTTTTATATGGAACCAAGCCACTCATCTACCAGGATCATGAGGTCGTCGAGGTCAACGGTATCGTCACAGGTCAGATCTGCGGGAGAGGGATCGGAAATTAGCCAGTAGCCGGCTAAAAACGCAAAATCATTCAGGTCAATATCTCCATCGGGCTCGGTATCTGCTATTAATGCATACTGTTGATAAATACCCTGAATTTCCCCATAACTCAAAGCATAGTTATAAATCCGCACGTCATCGATCAGGCCGTCAAAAAGCAAAGCGGGACCAGTGGCACTCTCATACATACCGATCATGACATCCTGGAAGCCGGCGGTGTTAATCGACTGGGTGGTATTGGCAGTAGCATCGATTTGCAGAACCCCGTCAATAAAAAGAAGTATTTCATTGACACTGGGGCTGCCGTCATTGATTAGAACCGCGGCCACATTGTGCCACCGGCCGTCGTTGACCGTGGCCGTGGTGTGTATTACCCCACCCCATATCCCCACACCGAGGGTACCGTCCGCCTCGGTACGGAACGTCCAATGCTGTCCGAAGTCTCGGGTTCCCCAACTGAGGATAGTGCTCTGCGAGGTGGCGGTGGTTTTAATCCAGGCCGTACAGGTCCGGCTGGCGACGCCCAGGATCCCCTTATAGCCGGAGATTACCACATAGTCGTCGGTCCCGTCAAAGGATAATCCCGCGCACTGTTTGCCGGCCGTCCAACTGGCCGGATCCATGTTCATAAGCTGGCCGTCATAGCCAATGCCGGAAGAGTCGGCGGCTACGGAACCTCCATTTTCATTGAATTGCCAGTGAGCCACCAGAGCGGGATCAGGAGGAGCAATCGGCACGCCTAAAACATCGATTTCCTGGTATATTGAGCCGTCATATTGCCCTCTTGCATGCCCATGGTCCAGCAACACGAACCGAATACGCGAGATCCCCGAAACAATGGTACCCGTTTTAGACGTCAATGTCACTTTTGTGGCGGCAACGGGGTCTGAGTTACTACTACTAAATGGTGAATATTCAAAATTTTCAACCCAAACAAAATCAGGATTTCCATCGACATAATCTACCAACATCGCATATTTTTGATTGGCAATACACGGTCCGTCACTGGGATAACCGGCATAGGTTCGGATCTGTGTTATATTATAACCATAGGGGGCAATAGAGGTATCAAGTTCATACGTATAGGTGCAAGGCAAATAACCTTCGTTAAAAGTCTCTGAAACCAAAGTTCCTCCATATCCGCCATCATTAAGCGTATTATGCTCAAAATTTACTTCCCCCCTGCTCCATGAAAGCAGGGTCGTTGAGCTGTCGCTAATCAGATCGTTTGTAACGATATCTACCGCGTACGTCTCCTCCACACTGGAACCGTCAGGCCCTGAAACACTTTGTCCGCTAAGAATAATATCCGACGGGATATCGCCAGTCATCGATTCGTACCAGGTAGTCGCCATCTTGTGATACCCCCCCCTGTCGGGATGCAAGGTATCAACAAGATCGGTTGAAGCATTAAGCGCATCATACATGGGAACAAGCTGGATATTTCTGCCCAAAGCCTGGTGATTTGTCACGATTGCCGGTATCTGCGCATTCAGTATCACAACATTGGCCTCTGTGGGTGGATCAGAACTCGGCACAACAGTTGCCAAAAGAAGCCTTACGGTTGGTTTATTAGTAAAGATACGCTCCACTAAAGCATCAAGCCTGACATGGACGTTAGGAATATCATAACCAATGCCACAGTCATTGGTCCCGATCATCAGCAAGATCACATCCGGATCAGTCGCTGCCATCCAGTCGGTGATATATTCATAAAGCCCCGTGCGGCCGCCTCCTGTGGCAATAACCCAGCCGGACATGCCCTGGTGATACTGCCGGCCATCAGCATTCAGCAATGCAGTGGAGTTGGTGTTTAGCGTTCCGACATACTGCAATGTATGGCCTTTAGAGATAAGCAACTGATAAAGAGGATCGCGATAACCGCCGGGCGTATTTGCCCCAAAGGTGATTGAATCACCCAGCGGCATAACCTTGCCAAAATCCTCACCATGTACCTTGGCAAATCCCGGAAGAATAACCATCAAAACCATTAATAAAACTAAATAATGTTTATTCGCCATAAACAAAACCTTTCTTCTTATTCTCTAATAATCGCTTACATAAATTTAGCCGCCATATAGTTTATTTAATTGAATAGAAATATTAATCGCAGGGAGTTCCAGTATCCCAGTTGGAGGCGAGAACACGGGAATCTGCGAAATTAAAATATTGCCGTAACAGGCTTTGCCTGTCCGCCTGACGGCGGCTGTTTCCATCCACCAGTCTTACAGGTGGTATTGAAATCGGAACTAATAAAACAGCTTTTATGGTACTCAAAAGCAGCTGAATTGTCAAGACAAATATTTGTCATGATCAGGATGAGGCATTCCGTTTGTAACCGATTTTTTATCGGTGGTGTCGTTGAGAAGACAGTAAGGCTGGTTATTGGTGGCTGAGGCATGATATTCTTGGTATCCTAATATGACGCCGGCGTCAAAAGTTTTGCGAACGCTTGTTTCTGGATTAAAAACAACGGTTTTAAGTGCCAATATTCACGTTTGACGGTAGCATCTAATATAGCTGGTTCTGTGGGTCGGAGTATTGGATGATGTACAGGGCGAGCAGGCGGAGTCGCTGGAAATAGGTTATGTGTTTTTCGTCCTGCAGGCGGTCGAGGAGTGTTTGGATTGGGCAGTCGCTTCCCAGGCAGTAGATATGGAGCATGAGGCAGACTTCGGGTGAGGCTTGTCCTTCGTTCAGCATGGCTTGTGCGATATGTTTGGACAAGGTGAAATCCATGTGGACACTCTCGCTATCGTCATAGAGCTGTTCGGGAAACGGTGTCTTTAGATGTTCCTGCCAGAGGGCTTGGATGGTTTCCCGGTGGGTGGGTTCGGGTTCCTTCATTATGTTTATCCGTCGTTGTGAATTTTCTAATCTATTGGACTGTTCCCTATTATCCTACAGCTCATTCACATTGAGGTCAATTAAAAAGGAGGTGTTCCCGGAGGTTACGGATTTGATAGAGGAGATGCGATGAGTCATTCCATGACCGTCGAGACAGGTTGAAGGTATAAGACTGAAGGCGGAAGATGGAAGGCAGACTTATTATAAGGTAAGGGATATATTTTATCAGGAGCCTCGGCAGGCTTGGGATGACAAGGTTAAGAGTTGTTTTACCCATCGCTTATCTGCCTTCGGCAGACAAACGCTGCCACCCGAAAAATCCCCTTTCTTCAAAGGGGTAAACTTTGAGTTACTTTAGTCCTGGGGGTAGATGATAAGTCGGTCGTGTACGAGCAGGATGATGTCTGGTTTTTGGTCGCCGGTTACGTCGGCGATGAGAACGTAGCGTGGTTGTTCGGCGCTTCTGGGGACGCGTGGGTCGAAGGATGAGCTATCCTGGGAGCGGGGTTCTTCGAAGACTTTGAATTTGGTGGCGCTGACCAGGCGGGCCTCGTGGTTGAAGGTGAGGATCTGGACATGGTTTTTGATTTGTTCGCAGATAACGATGTCCGGGAACCCGTCGTTGTTAACATCTCCGACGTCGAGGTCGCCGAGACGTCCGTTTTTGATATCGGGCTCGAAATTGGCGATCTGGCGGAGGGTATGGACGGGTGCAGCCAGGGGCAGTCGCATCATTATATCTTCGCCGCAGAGCAGGATACTCTGAGCGGATGGGCCGCCGAAGTTTCCGGAGAGGATTTTTTTGGCATTAATCGAGCCCACTTTGATCTGTCGTTCGGTCCGGTAGGTGCCGTCCGGCTGTGGTTTGAGAATGACGATTTTACCGAATGCCTTGTCGTAGGTGACGATATGGATCAGATTATCCTGGAGTGATCGATAGGCGCCGGCGGTGGTGAGGTTGCTCTGTGGGTCGGGCGCCTGATACTGGTCTTTCACGTGCCAGCCGGTGTCCGGGTCAAAGGCCAGGGCGCGGGCGAAGTTCTGCTGGGCCAGGAGCATGAGGTCGTTGCCTCTGTCGCCGAGCGGGGCAAATGAGAGTGCGTTGGGATAGATATTATTGACGAGTCCGCTGTGGATATCCCTGTCCTCCTGGATGACAAATTCGCCGGGGCTGGTCTGGCGTATAAGCATCACCGGTCCGTAGGGCGGGAGGATTATCACATCGATGCGTCCGTCCTGGTCGATGTCCCGGCAGCAGAGGTCCAGGGGTTTGTCCTGGATGTCTTCCAGGAGCAATTCGAGCCCGTCGTCCGGCGTGGAGTCGTGACCGAGAGCCGTCAGGGTGCGCAGGGTATATTGGGTCTGGCCGTCGTCGGTTTCTGCGCGGGCGATATAGATCAGGTCGAGTTTTTCATCGCCGTTGATATCGACCACGTCCATGACCTGGGGTTCGCCCAGGATGGGCAGGGTTTGCGGGTAGCTGAGTCGGCCGTTTTGATAGCGGCTGATTCCGATGAGTTTTTCATTGTAGCTGAACACGACCAGCGAGTCTTTGCCGGAGCGGTCCAGGTCGCCGGCACACATTTTCCGGATGTCCTTGAGGCTGGGGAACGTTTCCGGTGTTGTTAAGGAGTCGGTGGGGTGGGAGCGGTAGAGGACGAACTCTGCGCGGGAGGGGTTTGAGGCGATCACGTCCAGGAGTCCGTCGCCGTCCATATCGCCGGCGACAATATCACGGTTGCGTGCATCTTCGGAGGGAGGCAGCGGATAGGTCATCACGGGATATTCTTCCAGATCGGTTTTCGATGAGAGGGCATAGATCATGACCCGGCCGCTTTGTTGCGCGATGGTGAAAAAACAGCTGCGCCGGGATTCGTCCAGTTTTTTCACTTCAAAGGCGGAGGGGACCTGGATAGGAAATCTCTGTTCCGGGCCCAGTTGACCATCGGGGTTCTGGAACCGGATGCGCAGCGGGAACTCTTCATGTTCGGCGGTCAGGATAATCAGGTCGTTTCGGCCGTCGCCGTTGACGTCGGCGATATCCACCTGTCGGAGTCGGCTGGAAGCGATATGATGTTTGACCGGCTGTGACAGTCGGCCTTCGTCTTCCTGGAAGAGCAGGAACACGCCTTCTTCGGTGAGCAGGGCCAGGTCTTCTTTGGAGTCTCCGTTCAGATCGCCGTGGGTGAAGGCGGGGAATTGTTTGAGGCCCCGGCTGATGTCTATTTTGCGCGGGGTATTCCACGCCGGCTCAACCGGTTCGTCGTCTCCGGGGCCGGGTGATTCTTTGGGGGGCTCCTGTAAGATGATCTGGAGGTTATCGCCGTCGAAACAGGCCATGTCCATGCGGCCGTCCTGGTTCAGGTCGCAGATCGCCAGACTATGGATTCGGTCGTCCAATGGAAACGTGGCGTGTTTGAAACGCCAGTTTATTTCCCTGCCAAAGATGTCGTTAATGTCTTCCTGCTCGTCCCCGGCTTCCAGGAGATTCGCCGCCGTGGGCTGGAAATCTTTTTTTTGGAGGAGCAGATCGATGCGTGATTTTCGGTTGTTGACCACGACCAGGTCGTTGAGGCCGTCGTTATTCATATCCGCGATGAATGGCCGGAACATCTCCCACTCCATTTTGAGAATTTCCATGTCTTTGAATCCGTAATACCGGGCCAGGCTGCCCGTTGTATCCTCAGGCGTTTCTGGTGCGGTCCCGGCCGGGATCCGAGTGATAAGCAGAGAAAATAATATAATCAGCGGCAGCCAGTTACGGCTTCCAGCAGGAACGGGACAGGGTGAATATTTCATGGATTTTACCTCCAATAGACGCCGGCGTCAAAAGTATTGCGAAGCATTGATTCTGGGACAAAAACAACGATTTTAATTGGAACACTCTACTTTTGGCAGAAACATCCAGGTACAAGGCATTTATTTCATACCAGTGGTATAACATATTGTCAGGCATCAGTATATAGACAATTTTGTTTGCTTGCAAAAGAAATTTTGTCTGGTATAATACTGTTAATATTTTTTGGTTTCCGTTGCGGAAAGAGCGTTTAGAGTTCGAGTTTTAGCTTGATAAAGTATATATTAGTGTATTCCCATAAAAACGCGCTAAAGCCCCTTTCTTCAAAGGGGTAACCTTTGAAGTCTCGGCGTGTTTTCCGCGGTGGAAACAATATACGAAATCCGGATGTTCCGGTCGCAGAGGAACAGGCCGGGCGGATGAATATAGTAAACATAAAGAAGAGGTTGGCGATGAAAAAATACCAGTGTTTGATAGTGATTTCAGGATGGTTCATGTTTGCCGTGCTGACGGGGGTGTCGGCCGAGACGATTACCTTAAAGGACGGCCATGAGATCAAGGGTGAGGTTCTCAAATCGAATAATGAATTCATTGTTTTGGATCTGGGTTTTGATGTAATCAGGGTTCCACAAAAGGATGTATTGGAAATCGTCGAGGCGGACGAGGGAGTCGAGCCCAACGAGGTATCCGGTCCGGTTTTAACGGAAGATAAGCCGGCCGGTGAGCAGTTGTATCGTACGGCGATTCTGGAGAAAACCACCATTGAGAAGGATGCCGAACGGTTTGGCGAGGCGGTGGTCATGGTCAGCAGTCCGGGAGGTCAGGGGTCCGGCTTTCTTATCAATGAGCAGGGATACCTGATTACCAACTATCATGTCATTGCACAGGAGACCCTGATTCAGGTGACGGTGTTTCAGAAAAGCGAGGCGGGGTTCGAACCCAGGAAGTATAAAAAAGTGAGAATTATCGCGTTGAATCCGTTTGTGGATCTGGCGTTATTGAAAATTGAATCCGAAGGGGATAATGAGCCGCCCCCTTTCAAGTATGTGTATATGGGCGATATGAATGAGGTCGAGGTGGGTCAGTCGGTTTTTGCGATTGGGAATCCGCTGGGGCTGACGCGTACGGTCAGCCAGGGGATTGTATCCACAAAAAACCGTAACTTTGAAGGCCGGCTTTATATTCAGACCACGACCGATATCAATCCGGGTAATTCCGGGGGGCCCTTGTTTAATCTGAAGGGCGAGGTGATTGGGGTAACGAGCATGGGATATATATACCTGGGCGGCCTTAATTTTGCCATACCCTGTGACGTTGTGACACGATTTATAGACAACTGGGACGCGTTTGCCTATAGCGAAGATAATCCCAACGCCGGTTTCCGTTATCTCCAGCCCGGCCCGCGAAAAAACCACGATAAGCCGTTGGACATTACCTTACCCTCATTGGAGGACTGACATGTTTACTCAGAAGAGAAATAGAATTGTTTGTGGAATTATTTTTTTAGGGTTTTTTTTATTTTCGGCCCTTTATGCGCCGGCGGCGGTTGAGGATTCCGCGCGCTGGCTGCCGGCCGATACCATGGTCATGGTGCACCTGGAATCAGTGAACCAGGCTCGGGAGAAATTCAAAGAGACCTCGTATTATGACTTATACAAAGATCCGGCCATGCAGCTGTTTATGGCGCCTGCCGAAGAAAATATCCGCGCGAAGATGGACGAGATGATGAAAGAGTTATGGCAGGAGATGAAGCTGGAGAATCCGCCCCAGAGTTTTCCCTGGCCTCAGGGTCGCATCATGGCGGCGTTTTTTGTTCAGGAGCGCGGGTTTATGGTACCTGACTTTTCCAATGTGGATTTTGAGCAGATAGGGGACGATTTTGACGTGGAGAAGCTGCCCAAACGGGAGTATCGCGCCCCTGACTTTCAGGTGGTGGTCCTGGCGGATATGGGCGAGAATGCCGACTCCGCGAAAAAACTGGCCCGGCAGATAATGGCCGTTGCTGTTGAAGAGGGACAGGTGCGTCAGAAGAAGAAAATCCGTTCGGTTGAGATCAATATCATAAAAGATAATGTCGAGGTGGATGAGAATTATGATACATTGTGTTTCGGGTTTAAAGATAACTGGTTGATTGCGGGCAGCAGTATGAAATATATCAATGAGGTCGTGATGCGCATGGAAGGTTCCGGCGGTGAGACCCTGGCCCGTCAAAGCGGATTTATTACCATGTCACGCACCCTTACGGGGTCCGACCTGTTTTGTTATGTCAATGCCCAGGCGATAAAGGATATCATTATCGCGATGGCGCCGGCGGAGGAAAAGAGCCGGGCGGGGCAAATGATGCAGACGCTGGGTTTTGACAATGTCTATGGATTGGGTCTGTCGGCTCAGGTGGCGGCGAAACAAAATGAGGATGTGAGAATCAAGGTCTTACTGGGTATCCAGGGCGAGAAGCGGGGTATCCCGGCCCTGATAGCGCCGGCAACCCGGAGTACACAGCCGGGCCGGCTTTTAACAGAAGACCTGGCCAGTTTTGTCGTGGCTCATTATGACCCGGGCCGGATATATGACGGCATTCAAAAATTAGTGATGGAGACATCGAATTATAACATTGACATGGTTTTACAGGGCGCCATGGCCGGTACCGGCGAGAGTGTTTCCGGCACACCGCCGGTTGACCTGCGTAAGGATGTATTTGAACAGATGGCCTCTCCGCTTACCATGATCGGATATATAGATACTCCTATCGTGGACATCAACAGCTCCAAATCCCTGTTTGCTATCGGAGTGAAGGACAGTAAAACACTTGATGCGGCGCTGGGCAGATTACACAGTGCCTATATAGCCATGGGCAATTCCGAGTTACAAAGGAAGCTTCTCAACCATACTATTTATATTTTGCCGGAGTCGACCATTTTCGATGCTTTGATGATGGCGCCGCCCCCGTCGGGAAATGGACCACGTATCCAGGCGGGGTTTACCGTGACCAATGATAATCTTATTTACAGTGAGGTTAAAAAGGTGGAGCAGGAGATCCGCAACCTGCAGAAAGAAGCCACGACGAGTATTAATGCCGATAAGATGTTTCAATATGCCAGTCGTTACCTGCCGGCCCAGGCCGGTACATACGGATATCAAAATAACCAGAAGCAGGCTGAATTAATATGGAAAGTGATCCTTCAGATTGCTCAAGAGGTAAAGGAAGCGGGGTCCGAGGATCCCTTTATATCGCCCTGGAACGCCGTTTTTGAGGAGATAGAGCTGGAGAAATACTGTAATTTGAACGATCTCCCCGAGTTTAATATTATCAAACATCATTTCGGCGCCAACGTGGCCTATGTCATAAGCGATGAGAAGGGGATATATATGGAGACTATCAGCCTGAAAAATCCTTTTTAATGACGGGCGCTTATTTTCACAAATGCGGTCCTAGATGCCTTCATTGGACTTGGGTGGATTGGTATTTAAAGCGTTAATGACTTTCTGGTTGAGGGGCAGGGGTTTGCTGACATGGAGCCAGGTGGCTTCCGGGAGGGCGGTGCCGGCGGTGGTGAAGACGATGCTGCCCAGGCCGAAGATTCGCTGGGGCAGGGTAAAGACCAGAAAGGTATTTTGAATGTGGGTCAGGTCGGCCTGAAAGATGTCTATTCTGAATACACCCCTGACTCGTAATACGCGTTTATTGGTTAACACATACGTACGGCTGAGCCATTGCAGGTACGCGAAAACAACTCGCAGCCCGATCAAAACCGTACAGGAGATAATGATATAAGCGGGGGAAACGACATCCTCGAAGGTGGGGCCCAACAGCATGGCGGCCAGGGCCGTACATCCGGCCATGAAGATGACCGGGAAGCTGAAAAACAGGACCAGCCACCGGGACGGCTTGAGAGCTAAAATCGGTTTTTCGTCCACCAGCAGGAGTTCCGGCGGTAATAGCCGGGAGATATCATCATCGACAGTGTGGTTGGTGTCGCGTTCTTCCATGACCCATTTATTATAACCTGGATTATTCCGAACGCAATAAAGTTCATTTTCGGGGGCAGCTCTTGCTTTGGCTGGTATTTTATGGCAGAATATCACTATGAGAATCATTGTTACCGGAACGGTGGGGCTCGATAAGGGCCCGTATCTGGAGAAAGTCCGGCAGATTGCCGGATTCCAGGGTCAGGATGTCGCCGTCTGTCATGTGGGCCGGCGTATGTATGACGAAGCGCCGGATGTGGCCCCGGGCCGGATTCTGGATTTGCCCCTGGCCCGGCTGCATCAACTGCGCCGCAGTGTGATCAAGGACATACTGGTATTAGCGGACCAACATGAACATGTCATTGTCAACACGCATGCCACATTTCGTTGGAAACACGGTCTTTTCCCGGCGTTTGATTTCGATCAACTGATACAGTTCGATGCCGATATGTATGTCTGCCTGATTGATAATGTCGATGCCGTGCACGCGCGGCTGATCCAGGAGCATCAGATCAATCATTCGCTCAAGGACCTGCTTGTCTGGCGGGAAGAGGAGATCCTGGCCACGGAGATGATGATGCTGGGATGTAAACTTCACCGCCGGAGTGCTCCGAGCGTGTTTTATGTGCTGGCGCTGGGCCGGGAGTATTCTACGGCGGAGACGCTCTATCGTTTGATGATGCGTACGGATATGGCCCGTGCCTATCTGAGTTTTCCCATGACCCACGTTGCGGATGTAACCCAGGTTCAGGATGAAATTGACCGGTTCCGGCGTCAGATGTGGGATCATTTTGTCATTTTTGATCCGGCGGATGTCGAGGAGCACGAGCTTTATCAAAAAGCCGCGGCCGCATCGCAGTGGGGTCAGAAGGTGATCGAGCTGGAAGTGTTGGATCAGAAGATACGGTTTGATGTGGCTGAAGTTCTGCAGGCGGCCGGGGATATTAACGCCCAGATCTATGCACGGGATTTCCAGTTAATCGATCAGGCGGATATGATTATCAGCTATATTCCGGAACTGGCCGACGGTAAGCCCGGCCTCTCCAGCGGGGTGGAGCGCGAACTCCAGCATGCCCATGAAGCCACCAGGGAGGTGTTTGTCGTCTGGCGGCCCAGGGTTTTGCCCTCGCCGTTTATTACCGAAACAGCCACCAGGGTTTTTACTGATATCGCGGAAGCCAAACACTATTTTCAACAGGCCGGCTATGGCGCCTCTGAAATTCCGCCGTCAAATATTGATACCTTGTTTCCACCCTGATAGTCTGAGTGCGATTTCGCACTTTTTATAGGTTTTAATTAAGGCTTATACGAACGACAGAGCTGGTTGAGTTTGGTCTGATAATATTATAGGAAGTCCCTGATTCATGCCATTGGCTAATTTCTAAAAGAAATAATTCCTGAGAATTTGCCTGCTGATTATTTATATTGTAGTATTGATAATGAATTAGTGTATGAGCGGGAGGGTCTGATAATTAAACAGGGGGGCGAGTCGGGCCGCCTATCAGTTTAGAAACTATTTGAGACCATCTAACAAATAGACAGGAGTTTGAATTTATTTTATGGTTTAGTGCAGGGAATTTTGAAATGGTATGGAATACAGGCGGTAACACCAGCAGTTCAATTGGTCAAATAACTCTTATGGACACGATCCACCAGAAGCTCGCGGCGCAAATTGATCCCACGATAGCAGAATACATCGATACGGCGTGTAATATCTATGAGATGTTGCTCAGCCATTATCCGGCGATAGCCGACGATCTGGCGTATCGGCAGGGCTTAAAAATCCAATTCCCCCAAAAGACGGATTTTTAAATCATAGGATGTGTTGATAATATGAACTGATTAGCGGTGTTCATATTATTTACGATGTCGGGTTTTCCAGCGGGCCCGGCGTTTCTTACTGCCTACCTTGCGACGACGTCTGGGCTTACTCATTCATATCTCCTGTTCTAGCACTCAGTTATATCATCTGTCCGTTTTTGGCGATCTATTACTATATCCTGAAATTTAATAAAACGCAAGCCGCATTCTAAAAATAATTGTAATTTCATTGTTTGCAGCGGGTTATATAAGCTGGTGTGCTGTGAGTGGCACGGAAAGTGTTTTTTTATCCGCAGATGTCGCAGATGGACGTAGATATATTCAGAAAGGGTGAGCATCGGGGTCGTATCTTCATTTATCAATGTATAATATTTATATAAATGATAAATGAAGACCTGATCCTGTTTATCACCCTGCCCGTGATGAAAGGCGCCATAGACTGTGACCTGAGGTAACGTATTTGTTGTTGATTGTTTCGTCTCCCGGGATTTCCTTTACTCTTTATTTAATAGATCCCTCGGCAAGCTCGGGATGACATTTGGATAAAGACATGCTTAAGCTTCGTTTCACTGCGCGTAAGCATGCCACCCTATGGGTTATATGTTTTGATTAATCCAGACGGATGCCCTGTCGTTTGAGCCAGAATTTGAAATCGGACATGTCGGTATCGAAGAGTTCCTGGTCGTAGCTTTCTTCGAGTTTCTGGATATGATCGGCGAGTTCTTCGTGTTCCTGGACGAGTTTATCGAGTTTTTTTTCCATCTGGTCGCTCAGGTCCAGGAGTGTATGCAGTTGGATGTCCAGTTTGAGTATTTTGGCCAGGCGTTTGAGGGTCGCATCGATACATCGGGGGTTACGGCCCTGCACGTAGGCGGGTATCTCGGCGATGATATTGACCATATCGATATTTTTTTCCGCGGCCAGTTTCATCAGATAGGTGGTGATACTGCTGGGGCCTTTATAACTGGTGTATTTAAAATTAAATTCCGCCAGCGATTCCTTTAATTTGTTGTTCGAGACGCTGCAGGTAAAGCGTGGGTCGCGTGTATGGGGCACCAGGCCGGAAATGCTGCCGATAAAGTAAATTTCTTTTACGTTAAATTTTTCCACGACATTAAAGATACACTCGGCATACGAGGGCCACTTGAGATGGGGTTCCTTGCCCGCAAACAGGATGAGGTTGTGGTCCTGGCTGTAATAAAACCTGTTTGACGGCTCTTCGTAATCCAGCATGAGGCCTTCTTTATAATGTACATACGGACGGAACAGGGCGGAAAACTCCATGGAACCCGGAAAGCTATAGATATAAAACTCGTCCGAGGCGATTTCCGCCAGTTCCGGGGCAAACAGGTCATCAACCAGATACTCCACCGTGCCGGTCGAGACTTCCCCGCCGTCCATCCACCCGGAGAATCCCAGCAGCAGGCGGGCATGGCTGAAAGCAGGATTATCTATTATCGTTAAATGTTTTGATTGCATGGTATGTTTCCTGTTAAAACTCTTTTCTCGCCGGTGAGGCGCTGTACCGGCAGGACCGCCCCGATAAATCGGGTGTACTCAGGTCAACTATGCATTTTACCCGATATCCCAACCCAATCAAACAAAAAAAGATGCTACTCAGATGGTGCGCTGATATTCTGTATATATTATTCTGAGGAAGCTGATTTTTCTCTTGCACCTTAAAAACGTAACATTTACAAAATAATAAACGGTTTTAGAGTCAAAGGACAGAGGTCCAATGTTAAACAGGGCAGTGGCAGGAATGAATTGATGGACTGGTTTGATGGTTCTGTTGAGATCGATGCCCAGGCGGATGTGGGGCAGGTGACTTTGGAGTTGCCGACCTGTGGGGGTGTGTGTCTGTTTACGGCGGCGGATAATCAGCCGGTGCAGTTGCTGGTGGGCGGGAATCTGCGGACTCTGGCGCGCCGGCGCCTGGCGGAAGATGCCGAAGATGAGAAGACCCGGCGTACGCGGATTCGATCGGTAGTGGAGAAGGTGTGGTATCGGCGCTGTTATTCGCCGTTTGAAACGCATCTGGTTTATTTTCATATTGCCTGCGCGGTGTACCCGGATACGTATCAGGAGTTATTCCCCAAGCTGGATGCCTGGTTGGTGCAGGTTGACCGGGATGCAGCGTATCCCTTTTTTGCCCGGACCCGTCAGATGCAGGCCGGCAGCCATCTCTATTGGGGTCCATTTGCGGACGGGAAATCAGCCGGGCGGTGTGTGGAGCTTTTACAGGATATATTCGATCTGTGCCGGTGTCCGGAGGTTCTTGCGTTTGCGCCGCAGGGGCGGCCGTGTTCCTATGCCCAGATGAATCGCTGCGTGGCGGTGTGCAACGGGACCATGTCATGCGAAACGTATCGGGAGGTGATAGAGCGAGCGATTGACTTTTTAAATCATCCCCAGCGCACCATCGAGAAATGGGAGAACCAGATGCAAGACTGTTCGGCGGCTCTGGAATTTGAAAAGGCGCAGCGCCTGAAGGCCCTGATTGACGAAGCGAAAAAATTACTGACGCCGGCCTTTCGGTGGGTGGCGCCTCTCGAGGAATTTCTGGTGCTGGCGTTTCAGCCGGGGCCTAAAATTAAAATAGAGGGCAGTAAAGGCAGGCACCCGACTGTCAGCCCGTTTCTGATCGGGCCCGGCCGGATCCATCAGATTGCATCGTTCCCGCTGGCCCAGGCGGCCGAGGGCTGTAAACAGCTCCTGGACCATATTCACCTGGCGTTATTCCAGGAGAGCAATCAGTCTCTGACCCCGGCCCGGCATCAGCTCTTTGCCTGGTCGTCGCATTTGCTTTACCGCAAGATCCCCCGCGACAAGGGGGTGTATGTGAAATACGCACTCGACCTGACGGCCGGGGATTTGGCGCAAACCGTAACCGGGCATTTTTCCCGGCCGGACAGGTCTGTCAAGGACAGCGGAAAGCTGCATCTTGACACCTTGAGCCTTTCCACGCAAAATGATGGGGAAGACGAGGACTCATAGTATTATGAAAATATATAATTAACCACGGATTGCGCGGATTACACGGAACGTTATTTGATTAATATTATATTGGAGTTTTGGCATGTTGCGTTTATTTTCATCGAGATCAGGGTTTATTCTGGTTTTGATTATTTTGATGGTTGTGACTACCGGCTGTTCGCGCGGGCTGAAAGAGGGATTTTATACCATCAAGGGCAGTTCCGGCGACTATTTTCTGATCAAGGGTGATAAGGAACACAACGAAATGCTTTTTGAGCACTATGGCGGGGTGCAGGTGGAACCCTTCACCAGTACCATCGGCCAGCTTTGCCACCCGGATTTCATTCCGGCCCTGCCGGACGCCATCCGCGAACACCTGCAATTCCGCCCGCGTACCTCCGGCGATGTCATGAAATTCAAGGATAAAGAGGAAATGGGTCCGTTCTTTACCGGCCCGGCCGGCAGAAACCTGCTGATCAAAGGCCAGGTCGTCCACTATGACCAGAGCGGGTACGACACCAAAGGATTAATCCAAAAGGCGATCAGCCCGCTGGACGAGGTGGTCTGCCGCGTGCAAATCCTTGATGAGACCACCGGCGAGATGATTACCGAGGCCAATTGCGTGGCCCAGGCCAAAAGCTCGGTACGCACCGGCCCCAAAGAACTCGCCCAGGGCATTGGCAAGGCCATCAATAAATGGATTTCCCCCAAACTGCCGGCAAAGGAAGAGGAAAAGAAAGATTAATCAGGCACAAAGGCGCAGGGGCACAGAGGCACATAGTTTTAAAATGAAAGAGGATCCGGAGACAGGGACGTAGTCTTTCTGAATAGTATTATATTTCCGCCTCTGTGTCTCTCGGTGTCCTCTGTGGTGAAGAATAATTATTTTGAACCACTGAGGACACAGAAGAACACAGAGAATTCAGATGAAAACGTTCGTTTATGTCAGTTAAAAAGTCAGGGGAGAGTTTGGGGTATATTTATCGGTGGTTTATATTGCTGGAAATCGAAATGATATTCCCAGTCAATGGTAATGTGGAGCCGGATAAAAGGATAAACTTTTTCTGATTATATCAGTGCCGAGGGAATTTCCTGGATTCCCGCCTGCGCGGGGATGACAGTTTAGCGCGGGGATGACATGGTCAGCACGGCCGACACGGCCGTGGTACAATGGTTTTTCTAAGAATGTTGTGTAAGAGTCTGGTATTGATTGAGGTGGTTTATGACGGCGTGGGCAAGGGTTCGTGGTTTGGGGTTGGTGATGTGGGTGGTGTTTTGGTATTCGGTGGGGAAGGGATCGTGGGGTCGGGCGCCGATGACGGTGGGGGTTTCGGTCGCGTGGGCATAGAGCAGGCGCAGGAGGTCGGATGGGGGTCGGTCCCCGGTTAAAAGGACGTCGCAGGTTTGTACGAGCGCCTGCCAGGGAGTTTCATGGTCCAGGTAAACCATATCGGGTGAATCGAAGATATTTTCCCAGTGGAGGAGGCTGTCACGCTGGGTGGGTGAATAATCGCCGGCGATTACGAGTTTCATGTTTTTCATCATGTGTCTTACTATGGCGCCGGCCCAGAGAATCGGTTTGAGGGCATGGAACTGCGCAGGGCGGGGCAGGGCCAGCAGCAGGGGTACCCGTGGTACTTCATCGGGCGTCTGAGAATTACCCGTTCCAATACGCTCCCGTATAGTCTGGCGGCAGGAGGCGTCAATGGACTCCAGGTCAATTTGGAGCGGGTCAACGGATATTCTATGGATTGGGAAGACGGATTTATTTAAGGCAGCGGCAATCCAGTGCGCCGGACAGGAAACACTATTGATACACCTGGCAAACTGTTTTATGGTTTTAGTTACCGGCTCGTTCAGGGCGCCGGTAAGGTGGACTGTTATTTTGATTTCACCGGCAGGTACAGCCATCATTACGGGCCAGCTTCTTATGTCCGGTTGATAGATATGGATATGTGAAATCCCCTCTTTGCGCAGCCATCGGCGCCAGCCGATGACATTATTGCGATGCGGCAGTCCACCCCCGCCGGGCCGGCTCAGATCAATAACCGTCCTGTCCGCAGCCACACCCGGCCAATGCCGCTGCCAGAGAGGATCAACAGATTCATCAAAACAGATTAGTATTTGTGACATTTTTAATTAGCCTGTTTTTATTAGCCACGACTCGACTGAGTTTGTCGAAGTCGGAGGAAACACAGAAATTTTGTCCAGTCTTTATCGTATCATATTTCAACTATATTACAACTATTGATATGGGAAATATGGTATGATTAATGAACAGGGAAGGGGCGTTATTATGACTGAATTTCAGGGCCTTCTGTGCGGAGGTGGATTTTACTTAATAAAAAAAAGCCGGGCTCAGGGGCTCGGCTGGTGTAAGGGTAAATCTTTATAAGATAATTAAATGGTTTTATTTTTGCGGAGGACTCCGATACCCATGAGGCCGACGAGTCCTAATCCCAGGGCGGCCGGTGCGGGTACGGTATTTATTCTGGACTTGGCCTGTATTTGCACGACCAGGTCATTGAAGTCGCGGTCGGAACGCAGGGCATCGCCGGGCAGATCCTCCCACATGAGCAGCCAGGTGGTATAGACATTATCCAGGCCGGTAATCTGATAGGTGATCATGTGGTCCATGCCATCGGTATTGGATTGGTTGGCGGAATAGAATGTTTGTCCGTCCCCACCGCGTACCCACTGCCATTGAGCCGGGGGATCAAAAACGACATCCTGCTGGGCGCCGGATACGGCAAAGCCGGAGCCTTTCACCTTGAACAGTTCCCGATAGACGCCTTCCATAACATATCCGAAGGTTTGGGAATAACCGGCAAAGCAGGCGGATACCGAGGTAACGGCAATGCCGTCGTTCCAATACTGATCTGATAAACTGCCGCCGGGGGTACCGCTGATAAGATTCATGGAAGAGCCGTTGCCGTAATCAAAAATATCATCGATGCGGGTGGCCGTGATGCCGGTTGTCTGGTCTTGATATACTTGACCTCCCCATACAGCGCCTTCCATATTGTCTCCATAAAGGTGCTGCATAATGTTCAGAGTCGTATTCTCTGTAGAGAGTCCCAGCTTGGTGAACCCGGCATTTACCGTGGCGGCTGTCACTAACAACAAAATCACTGATTTTAGATACAAATTACCTTTCATACTACATACCTTTCGCAGTAAAGAATTGACCTCTAAAAGAAGAAGTTCTCTCGCCCTATCCTGTTTTTATATTCTCTCCTCGCCCGGTAAAGTATTAATTTCTACACTATCATTTTATTCTAAGTTGTTGTAAATAGTCAAATAAAAACCAGGTATATAGATGAAAAATAATATTTTTTTTCGTCGGCTGTACTATATAAGGGTTTAATTATTATAATCAGAACAACAAATTGTTTATCGGTCCTAAAGTGGAACATTATAGGAAGGAAAAATTGAAAAAGCAAACTCAGTGTCAAAGTCCGAAAATGTTTTTATCAGAAATTTTCTGATAAAGGGATTGGGGCAGGCCGGATATTTGATTGACAGAGGGGGAAAATACCGGTAATATTACCGGTCTTTAAAGTGTGTTAAGCAGGTATCGGCAAAACCAGCCCCCAGGGGTAAGCCGGCATCAGAGAAGATGTGATATGAAGTTTTTATTAAAAGGAAAACGATACCATTTGAGTTACCAAGTTACCAAGTTACCAAGACGGATATTTTAAATATTTTTTTGGGAGGAAATTGATTTGCGTAAGGTTACTTTAATAACAGGCGATGGCATTGGACCGGAGATAGCCGAAGCGACCCGTCGTTGCATAGACGCGACCGGCGCCGCCATAGAGTGGGACATTCAGGAGGCGGGCACGGACGTCATGGAAAAAGAGGGCACACCACTACCGGAGAGAACCATCGAATCCATTGATAAAAACGGGGTGGCCATCAAGGCCCCGATAACCACGCCGGTAGGAACAGGGTTTCGCAGTATCAATGTACATCTGCGTCAGCATTTTAATTTATATGCCTGTCTGCGTCCGTGTAAGAGTTATCCGGGTGTGCGCAGTAAGTATGATAATATTGACCTGGTCGTGGTGCGCGAGAATACGGAAGATCTCTATGCCGGGATCGAGTTCGAGAAGGATACGGACGCGGTGGCGGAGTTAATCGGCTGGATCAACAGTCACAGCCGGCGCCAGATACGCCCTGATTCCGGAGTGAGTATCAAACCTATCTCGGTGCACGGTACGGAAAAGATTGTGCAGTTTGCTTTTGATTATGCCCGTAAGAATGGGCGGAAGAAGGTGACAAGTGTGCATAAGGCCAACATCATGAAATATTCGGACGGGCTCTGGCTGGAGGTCAGCCGGCAGGTGGCCCAGAGAAACAGCGATATCGAGTTTGAGGATCGGATCGTTGATAACATGTGCATGCAACTGGTACAAAAGCCGGAACTGTATGATGTGCTGGTATTGCCCAATTTGTATGGTGATATTCTCAGTGATTTGTGTGCCGGACTGGTCGGCGGGCTCGGGGTGGCGCCGGGCGCGAATATCGGTGACGAGAAGGCCGTGTTTGAGGCGACGCACGGCAGTGCACCCAAATACAAAGGCCTTAATAAAGTCAATCCGGTGGCGCTGATCTTATCCGGCGTGTTGATGTTACGTTATCTGGAGATGTCTCAGGAGGCAGACACCCTGGAAAATGCCGTGGCGGCGATCATTGCCGAGGGCAAAGACGTTACCTATGACATGAAACCGCATCGGGATGATCCGACGGCGGTAGGCACCAGCGAGATGGCGGAGGCGATTATTGCCAAAATGTAATCTTCGAAAACTTCGACGTATTTTATAACAATGAAGTAATATGGAAGGCTTGGCGTAGGGAAAAAAATATGTGGGCCAGGTCGATCATCAGCGGAAAATCAAGAGGAACAGGCGCGATTGCGCTGCGGATTCTGCTTGCGCAGGCGTCACTGATCTACTCGGCCGTTATCAGGGTTCGTAACCGGTTGTATGACGAGGGCAGTCTTAAAAAAAAATCGCTGAAGGCGCCGGTAATCTGCGTGGGCAATATCACGGCCGGCGGTACGGGTAAAACTCCGATGGTGATGTGGCTGTGCCGGTATTTACTGGGCAAGGGTAAAAAAGTAGTACTTCTGAACCGGGGCTATAAAAGCAGGAAAGGTCCTGACAATGATGAGACGCGCATGATACGAGAGGCGCTGCCGGAGGTGCCCATTATCATTGATAGTGACCGGGTGCGAGGGGGGCAGCGCGCGATGGAGGAGTATAATCCGGATGTGATTCTGCTGGATGATGGATTTCAGCATCGGCGGCTGGCGCGAGACCTGGATATTGTCATGATTGATTGTACCTGTCCGTTTGGATACGGCTGGTTACTGCCGCGCGGTCTGTTACGTGAGCCGCTCAAGGAGCTGAAACGGGCAGGAGCCATAGTATTCAGCCGTTGTGATTGTGTCAGGCCGGAGGTCCTTTCCACCCTCAAACAGCAGGTCATTAACCTGACCAGACCGGACATTCCCATCTTATATACATGCCATGAACCCGTGCGATTATATGATAAAGCCGGCAACCGGGTCCCGTTATCGGACCTGAGAAAGCGGAAGATACTGGCCTTCTGCGGGGTTGGTAATCCGGAATCGTTCGTGAAAAATCTGGAAAAGCTGGGAGCAGAAGTCACGGGTCGGCATTTTTTTAGTGATCATGTGTGCTATAGTAAAAAAGTGGGTAAGAATCTGGAAAAAAAGCGTCAAAATTGCGGGGCAGATTGGCTCGTGACAACTCAGAAGGATTGGGTTAAACTAAAGGGTATAAAATCAGTGCGACAAATGGAGGAAGTGTATTGGCTCAGAGTAGATATCGCGTTACTGGATAGTGATGAGCAGTTCTGTGCAGCAATTGACAGCGTTTGCCGGAAATCGTGACCAGGAGCAGGTTGTTTACATAAAATATTAAATATCAAGGAGTTAAAGAACCTTTGTATAATGTCATCACAGCAGAAAAGCGGCATAACTTATGTATGAACGATTAATTGATATAGTAAAAGCTGTGGGTCGGCCCAGGGTGTTACTGGTGGGCGATTTCATGCTGGACCATTATGTGTACGGGGATATTAACCGAATTTCCCCGGAGGCTCCGGTCATGGTGCTCAGTGTTACCGAACGCCAGCATCGGCCCGGGGGCGCCGGCTCAGTGGCCATGGACCTGGCGACTTTGGAGGCGGAGGTAGCGTGTCTGGGGGTG
>JAFGHE010000329.1 GCA_016930295.1 Sedimentisphaerales bacterium | reverse complement strand
TTATAAAAATATGATACAATTAATTATGTATATCAAGCTAACAACATACGATGATGAATTATCAGATCATCAAATCCATAACATACGCTATTAAGGGCATTTATAACTTATTTTGACAATTAACAAGATAATATCGACTTTATCCTGATTTAGCAAGCGGGAAAATCATATTCTCAGAGATTATAGAAGTCGGCTGACAAGGTAAGGATTAGAGTCAAATATTCCTGGGATACGGTGTATGTGAAACGTCCCATTCGGCATTTTTGATTCCAGTTTATGGATGAGTATTTCCCGCTACTGCTCACCCTGTTTACGATTCGTGATATCCATATCCACCCCGTGCACAAAAAGCGGCTGACCGTTGATATCACGAATAATCTGATATTTAGACTGAATATGCTTTATCGTGCCTGCTGATGTTTGAATTCTATAGTCCTGACTGAAAAGTGTTTCATCGGATTTCAGGTGCTCTTCGAATAGTCGGGCATGTCGCTGTCTGTCCTCGGGATGCACGCACTGCAAATGCACTTCAAAAGAGGGTGTGACATCTGTTGAGAGATCATGGATGCGGTATTCTCCCTGGGACCATTCCTGCCGACCTGTCTGATGATTCTGTGACCACCCTCCCGACATACCGACTTCTTCGGTTTTCTCCAGGAGTATAAGAGCATGTTGTAATTCCTGTGCCGTCTGCTTTAGTTCGGTCAGATCGGTGTGGACGGCGACTAAACCCACGACATTGTTCTGGTCGTCTTTGATCGCATTGGCATGAAGCAGAATGGGTAGAATTTCCTTATTCTTTCCGACCATCTTCACCTCGCCCGACCATTCGCCGCCTGCACCGATGGTTTCGAGAACGGTGTTCCCAATCTCCCGGTCCACAAAAAGTTCGGAGGGTGGAGTAGTTCCGACTTCACCAAATAGCGCATCGAAAGCACTATTTCGGTAGTAGAAGTGACCATCGGCTGTCAACATACTGACCGCATTCGAGGATGATTCCACTGCACTTTTGAAATGACGCAGCCGTTTTTCGTTTTCGAGGAGGATATTCTCCTTATTCCTCAAATCGGTGACATCCATGATCACCTCGACTCCGCCCCAGATATGACCGGTTTCGTCTTTTAATGGTATGGCGTACGCCTTGGTGGCGATACCCATGAGCTTTTCCTCTTCCGGTGTGGAGACCCTCGATACCGGCTGACCTGTTTCATACGCGCGGGCGACACCGCATTGGGGGCAAACATCGTCGAGACCTTTTCGAACCTTGTAGCACTTGCGTCCGAGTACCTCGGCCTTATCGGAGTTTCCGAATCTCTCGACCACGGCGGTGTTGGCAACAATAGTATTAAACTGGCGATCTACTACAGCGACCATTCCGGGCAATGCTTCGATAATTGCTTCGAGTTCCAACAACGACCGTTTCAATGCTCTTTCACTCCTGACCAGGGCCTGCTCAGCCCGCTCCTTCACCAGATGCTCCAGGTTCTCCTGATGCCGGTGGTTCTCCTCTGTTAATCGCCGACATTCGTCGTCAAGCGCCTTAACCCTGGCCGCATGCGCCACATATTTGAGGAGTTGTTCCCTGCTAATCGGCTTGGACAGGTAATCAAAGGCGCCCGCGTTTTCGGCCTGGGATGCCGTTTCGTCCAAGGGTTCGTCAGTCATCCCAATCACCTGAACATGCAATGACTTCATTTTGATGTCTTCAAGAAGATTCATCCCGGTACGCCGAGGCAGATTGATGTCAGCCAATACTACGTCAAAATTTTTTGCCAGCAGCATCTTAAGTGCCTGGCCGGTGTCTTCGGCCACGGCGACCCGGTGACCTGCTTTTTGGAGAATCTCTCGCAGAAATATCCGAATGCTTGTCTCATCATCTATGACCAGTATATGTGCCATCAATCGATTCCTTTTGTTGATCATCTATTCTTTTGATCTCTCGCCATCAAAGTCCCGGACGAAGCCATCGCTGATTAATTCAACCAGTATAACCAATAATTACCGTCAGTATTTGCGTTCTCATACTATTGTCAGGGATATTGAGAAAGGATAGTAATAAACATAAAAAGTAATAGCTTGATGTTACAGTCTTAACATGAATTCAATATTAAAAAAATTGATACGATACTGTAATTAAATAAATAGTTATACCTCATTCTCAACCACCGATAAGGACAGTAGGGCAGCCTACCACAATAACACCGCCATGAGCTGTGTTGTCTCCCAATCGAGCGGCGGGCATGCCCCCAATCATTACGGTCATTGAGCCCATAGCTATAGTATCAGGTGGCCCGACACAGGTGGCCATATCACCCACTCGGGCGGCCGGCATGCCTCCAATCAATACTAACGGGCATCCAACAGCTATCGGGCCGCCCACATGTGGAACTACACCAGTAACCATGGGGCAGGTATGCATATCTCCTAATCTTGCTGCTGGGGGCATGATTTATCTCCTTATCAATCTATTAAATTTTAACTAATTTTCATCCTTACTTTTTGTGCCTTTTTATCTTTTTGGCTTTTTCCCTTTATTTATATGATAGCGCCAGTTGTTTGACTTTGGCCAGTTCGGGTCCGGTATAACGTGCCACCCTTTTAACCGGGAATCCCACATCGGCGCCGGTCAGTTCGACGATGACTTCCACGGCGAGATCGCAGGTTCTTAAATAGTAGTCCGGATTATCGGGAAAAAGATTAAGGGCCATCTCGGTACGATCTAATAAGGGGACCATATGGGGAACAATCCAGGTATCTTCCATATAGCGACAGCGGTCAATCCACTCGGGCGACCGACGGCCTTTGGCGGCCAGGACTTTGTGAACAAATTGTTCGCGGGCTGATTCATTACCCAGACGGGCATCTCCAATAACGACGCTGTCGTCCACTTTACCTTCCTCTTCCTGCATTTGAAGTTCTCTAAACCAGAGCTGCTTATTGACATCTGAGTCGATACGTCCGGCGATGATAGGGATTTGTTCCTGAGCGAAGGCATCCTTCACCTTTTTATAGGCCTGAAACAGGTCGGCTTCATGTCCGGTCGGGGGATGCGTGTGCAGCAAGCCCACGGCCTCGGCGACTACTTCGGCATCGCTGTCATACAGACGATCCATGGCGATTTCAACGGCTTTGTCGCCGCCAATGGCTTCCAGGCAGGCCAGGGTAAGTTGCCTTACCTGAGGGTTTTCATCTTTAGCGAGAGTGTACAAGGTTGATACCGCCGGCACACCAATACCGGCCGCGGTCGTCGGGGCATCCCAATTTATACTCTTTATTTGCTGAACCAGCACATCAATTGACATTTTATGCTCCACTTGATCTGTTTTTAAATCATTTTTATAACACGATGTAATACAGAGCAAAACGGAAGCGAATAAAATCGCTCGCCCCCATTGCTTAATACCACGTGCGGTTTTGAATCTTGTTGAGACACGTCCTGCATTCTCCATCGGTATCATGATAACTAAAATCCTTCAAACTAAGAAAACAGCCACGAACTCCGTTAGCTCTGGTATTATGGGTACCATATCCGGCATCATTATATCGGGGTTGATTGGCAAGGTTGGGGGTGGCATGAGCCGCTTCCAGCCATGAAATGGGATACATCAGTGACATGCGGGAATAGGTATCCTTGGCCGGATTATCTGAGTGTTGATTATGGCAGTGCTCCAAACCTAAAAAATGACCTATTTCATGGGCCAGGGTTCGGGCTACGCGTTCCTGTTCCTGATTATCATTAACACCGTCGTCAACGGTGAGAACACCCGGATCAACGGTACTACCCAACTGAGTGGTGAGACGATCGGCCAGTTCCCGACGGATGCCCAGGCCGACCCAACCTGCTTCACTGAAAACATTAATAATATACCAGTTAATACAGCGATCTTTCCAGTTAGCAGCAGGCGCTGTGCCGGTTGCCGCCTGCCGGCGGGCGCGCTGAATGCCTAAAATCCGACACACCTCCCCCCAATTATCACTATCGGGCCAATTTACCTGATTAGCATGGGAAAGCCGTATAGTATCGTCAACAGTTGTCTGAATTGTGAAATCGATTCCCATGGGTCGCCAGATCTTACGGACTCGCGCTAATATATTGGCAATATTAATATTACTGGGAACATTTCCGGTAGTAACGGTTGTTCCGGTCTGGGTATCAATTCTCACCCGGTGGGGACGAATAGGCAGATTTCGTGCAGTGAATAAATGTGGTTCCAACTCTGCAATGACCGGCCCATCGCTGGCGCCGAGATGGATCTGAATTTTTGTCTCAACCGTGTGGTTACTGGCAACGCCGCGTAAGCGGATGATACCGTTTCGGGCCAGTTCCCGGTCGGCCGCCGGGGTTACAACTGAACAAACTCCGGTCTGTGTGCTGGTGACATAAAGTCGGGCCGTATTGCTTATATCTTCCCGTACCAGTTTTATATCCACTTCCTGACCGACCATAATACCCACCTGGGTACCACGTGCATCGGTAGTATTCCATCGTGCCGGTCGGTCGCCCATGGCATGGCCACGGTTATCCGGGTGAGGTTTGTCAAATTCCGAAAAGCCTGTGGCGGCCCGTTCAAACCGGACCGGCACCAGAATTCTGCGTCTGCGAAAAAGATTTATTCTATCTGACATAATCAACTTCCTGGTTCATTATCAACCTCATCGTCAATTGTTTCACACAAATCGGCATCTGCTTCACCATTTATGGTTTCCTCTGCATCCACCTGGAATTCCAATAAGGCACGGTCCAGGTCTTCGTTCATGGTCCCATCGACTCCGTCCCGGGTCGTCCCGCCATTTCCCAATTGATATCCCAGGGTTCGTAATCGTCGTTTGACGCCTTCGATGGTATCCTCATCCGGGGCGGCACCGGAGAGATTCCGCACTTCGTAGGTGGACTCGACCCGGTCGCCATGCATAATATCCAGGTGGAGGGTACCCGGTCTTACCAGAACCTCTATTTTGCCATCATCACCGGTGGTGCCTTCCTGTATGACATAGGTGCCCTGACGGAGACGGTACTGAAGACCCTGGATACCCCGGACATCGTCGTCATCACTTTCATCGGGCCAGCCGGGCGATGTTTGAAAATAAATCCGCATGGTCACGGCATTGAGTGAATTGAAATAGGGGGAACTTCGCTGCAGACGAGCTATTAAATCTTGTATCCGGGACCCGCCGGTCCCACTTCCAGATGTCGTATCAGGTGGCATTACTGTCCAAAGACCTCCCTTAATTTATCACGGGTTTCATCATTCATTTCGCCGGTCGGTTCCAGGTCATTATCCTGTTGAAAGCCCTGGATGGCGGCCTGGATATCTTCATCGGCCGGGTAGCCCAGGTCATGGAGTCGGCCGGCCACTCCTTCATCGGTATCTATGGGATTTACTGTACCCAGACTCACGGGAAAAATCAAGCGATTATCCCCTTCGCCCACGCGGATTTCCCCTTCCCGGGCATTAGGCGGGATAGACGCCTCAATAAAGCCGTCGCCGTCGGTGGTCCCTTCGCATACCAGGCGGTCATCGATATAGAGACTGTAGGGCTTATCGGGCAGCGGCTCATTGTCGGCCATAATCCTGACCTTCAGTTTGGCGGGAATACCTTTTTTGCGGAATCGATGCTTCTGTTCCGTGGCACAGTCCTCTTCCTTAACCTCTTTATCAGGAATATGGATAACATCACCGGGCTGGAGGATATTAGGGTCCTGGCGCTGCTGCTTGAGTTCGGCATTTTCCGCATGGTTCCACACGGTTTCCCAGAACAGACCGTATTTATCCGCTATACTGGTGATACATTCACCCTGTTTGACTGTATGTTGGGTCGGCATAATCGTTATTCCTATTTCTTACTCATAAATTTACATATCTTTGAGTGTGTTAATCAATCCGAAATAATGGTTATTAAAATAACTTTCAATTATTTCACTGACTTTATAGGGAGAGCCAAACGTTGAGGTCCATTCTTTATTCATGGCCACCTGAAATCCTCTATCCTGTTTTACCAGCCATTTGGCATAGTCTGTATTTTTGGCCTTTTCGCGGCAGGCGACTTCATAAAAAATATAAATTTCACGGCGGGAATCAAGTTTTTTGAGTTTTTTAAAGGTGTTTTCAAATTTTTGGAGATCCGCACTTTTATAGTTCACCACAAATCCCACGGCGCCTCCAATAATATCGACGGCGCCGCCTACTGCCACCAATGCCAATCCCAGCGGAGCAAAGGGGGTAAGCATCAATACGGTTCCCCCCAGAACCAATCCTTTTCCACAATAGGACGTGACAGAGAGGGCGAATTCAGTCCCTTCGCCCTTATCCGCGCTTTTGTTCATTTTGTGAATACTCAATCCCCAGTCCGTGGCGGCGGTGATTACGCCGCCGGCTTTACCGATCACGGCAGAAGCGGGAACCTGATTCTTAATGGCATTTATCTGAGATATTTCGATACCGACTCCCACAACGGTATTGGCGCTATCAATTTTATCTGCGAGGTCTTGATGTTTTTTTGTCATCACACTGGCCAATTTAAGGCCGGATACGATGCCATTGAATGCTTTCCATCCGATATCACTCTTAGGCAACTGGAAGTAGTCACTGGCATCGACTCGTTGATTATAAAGAATCGACTGATTCAATTTTTGTTCCAGCGTATCAATAGCGTCACCGGTTTTGGCCAGGCCGCGATCTTCGAGAAATCGGGCCGCTTTCATGAGTTCGGTGCGCATATTAGTGAGTTGATTACTTAATGTCAGTGTACCGTAGGCTTCAACAACGGCAAACATTTCACCGCGGAGCGACCGTACCCAGCCGGCCTTGGAGGCTGCGGCATCTATTCCTTTGGCGATCTGATTTTTATTCTTTGCCGTGCACTTGTTCAACAAGGGGCCGAAATGGGCTTTGTATAGAGCCGGCCCTTTTTTCGTCCGGGATAGAAGTGAGTAAGCATGCATGTAGCTTTCCCGAACGTCACGACGGATATTCTTTTTTGATTTAAAATCTGACTTGAAACGCCGTTCAAACGTCTGATGATGTACGGGAGACTCCAGAATACGAACCAACTCATTTGCCATGGTATTAAGGCGTCGTTGAGCATAAGCACTCGAATTCTTGAAAAGGTTCCGGAGGTGGCGTTGCATGGGTTTAATGACATGCTTTTTCAAGAGTAGTGTTTCAATAGTATGGAGACTTATCGTGCTATATTGTTTTTTGGTGGCTAATTTAAGATACCAGCTCATATAGGCACTTCGGCCGCGTGCGGCGATAAGATTGGCGGCCTGATCCACCACAGCGCTCATGGCCATCAATTTTCCCAGCCTGTTTCGGGACGCTTTTAGTCTTTTGTTCATCTCCTTGATAACCCAGCGCATGCGAGCCAGATAAAGATCATAATCGCACGGCAAAGCCGCCCAATACTTGTCGGTTTTTTTGAAATTCGGGACGGCATCCTTACCCCGCAAGACCTGCCACGTCCGAAGGATACCTCTTTTTTGAACCGTACTGACATGAATCTGGTTGTAACTGCTTCCACCTGACAGGGCAAAATACAGCAATTCCCTGGGTGCAAAGAACATGGCTATTTCTTCTCCCGCTCCCACTTTAACGGGAATATTGTAGGTAACGGAATTATCTTTTTTTACCAGCGACCAGGGTTTGAAGTTATGGACGGTATAGGCAGGTCCGCCGGCAGTCTTATTGATAGTAACTTTATTAATAGTCGGGTTGAGATAGTCATCCCCTAAAGGATGCAGTTTTCCATCCTTATCCGTATAGGCCAGATAACAATCGTTGCGCAATTTTCCCAGTAATTTATATATTCGAATCCAGATAACATAACGCTCTTTAGCCGGATAGAATCCCTTGGCGGCACTGCTCTCTCCTTGATAACAAATATAGGGTACAATATTGCGTTCCATTTCACCACTTACACGGCAGAATATTTTAAATAAATCAGTACTCTTCCAGTTTTAAGGTTCTGCTCTTTCGATAAATCATGCAGTATCAAAACTCAATTACACCAAAGTCACATGTTTTGGTCATTATTAGCTGTGTCATAAGGATACTTATCCTCCTCGTCACGAACTTTTTGTTCGCTATCTTCCGGTAGCCATCCTTTATCACTATCTTCATCATCTTCAGTGATCCATAAGTCGTCTTCGTCAAGGTCTTTTGTGCTCACCGGCACTGACTTTTCTGTATTCTCTTCATTATCATCACCGGTATCTTCGTTATCGTCTTCGTCATCATCTTCCTCTTCAAATATACCCTCCCCGATTTGAGGCAAAATATCGAAAATCTCTTTCTCGTCCTCCTCCTCTAATCCTATCAAAATCTCAGATTCTATTTTTTTCTCCTCTTCGGTCTTCTTTTCTTCTGATGGAGGCAGTGACTCATCAACTTGACCCGGCTTGTTCAAATGAATCATTTCCAGGGGTACGCTTCGAAACAAGGGGATTGTACAGGTAACTCCGGTACTGGTCCGCTTTAAATCATGCATGCACGTGTACGTTTTATCTGGTAGAATCCTGGTAAAGGTAATTTTTATCCATCTTTCGTCTATTTCCTCCCCATCTTCACCCAGAACGAGTGTTTGTTTGTATTCGTCGTCGTCGCTTTGCAGGGTCACCTCGTCATCTTTATATTCAGGATCTATCTCTTCCAGGTCGATTAGTAACGTATAGGTTCTCTTTACGTCAAGGGTGTTATCGGAATCTCCTCGATGCACTTTATTCGGCTTTGACATAAATCATTCTCCTGCCGCTTTAAGACCTTTATCGGCCCCGGCCTGCTATATAATTACCTATCAGGCGCCAAATACTTCTTTAAGTTTATTCCTCAGGTCATCATTTAGTTCATCGGTAACGGTAAGATCATGCCGGCGTTGGAATTCCTTGATAGCATCTTTCGTCTTTTGATCCATGTGGCCGGTAACATCGAGATCAAATCCCAGGTTTGCCAGCCGGGCCTGCACGCCGGTTATTTCCGTGATGGGATCCAGCCCCCCCAGATCCAATTCGAATTCTTCGCCGCCGTCGACCAGAGTGACTTTACCTTTCTGAGCATTGGGGGGAATGGCAATGGTCAGGCGTCCTTCGCTGTCGGTGACATCCTCCGTGAGTCTGCCGTCGATTAGTATATGGCATTTGGCATCCGCCCGGGGTTCTCCCTCGACCTTAAGGACTATGCGAAGTTTTTCCGGAACACCCTTTCGTCTGAATCGATGTTTTTTTTCTGTCTCGCAGGACTCTTCCTTTATCTCCTTTTCCGGAATAAAAACGGTGTCTCCGGGCAGGAGGATATTGGGATCTTTTCGAATCTTCTTCAATTCGCTATTTTCAGAAAGATTCCATAGTGTCTTGCCCCAAAAGCCATACTTCATTGCAATACTTGCGATACAATCACCTTGTTTGACGGTATGTTCGGCCATATCTTCTGTACCTAGATTTTCTCCCAGGCTTCGGCATCCAGTTTGGGAAAGGTTACCTTACAGGTTCCCGGTTCGATGCCTTCGATGCGGGCGAAGCCGTTTTCGTCGAGTGTTCCTTCGGCCACGGTATCGTCCGGCGTGGTGACCCGGTACTTTTCGCCCGGCACGGGTTCGTCCTCCTCGTCCACCATTTCGATCTCAATCCAGGATTTTTCTTCCTTATCCTCTTCGGTGGGCTTATGGGGTTTGACTTCCTCGGAGCCGTATTCGCCTTTTTCTTTTTCCTTTTTTTCCGCTTCGGCTTCGGCCGCTTCGCCGGGATCGGCGACATCGGCCTCTTCCGGGGCTTCCGGCTCCGCCGGTTCCACGGCCTTGGCGGGCTTGGTACTTTCCGGATTCATTTTACTGTTCTCCAAAATTACTCAAATAGTAATGGTGTATTCTGAATTTTGATTAATAGTGTTGTTTTTCAATTCTGTCAGTCATTCACCACACACAACTAACCACTAAGAACTGACATGTTGCCTTCTTAGTTAATCTTTACAAGACCTCCCTTAAGGTCCGTTGTAGCAGCACCTTCGACTTTCGTAAAGGTGCCCTTGAGTTCCGCGTTCAATCCGCCTTCCATCTTTAAATTCATCCCTCCCTTAAGCTTCATATCCAACCCCGCCTCGCTGGTGGAATTCATTGCGCTTTTTTCTTTCAGATCCATACCGGAATCGATCTCGATATTCTTATCGCCGGTCTTAAGCTTAATACCGCTTGAACCTAACACGATAGAAGAGCCGCCTACTTTGATGGTGATCTGGCTCTTGCCCTCGATAACAATATGATCGGCGGTCAGGCTGTATTGTTCGGTGGTTTCTTCCGAGTGGTTTTTTTGGAACACCTCGTTCACATCGGCTCCCACGATCAGGGAGAGGCTGCCATCCACCTTTTTGGCCTCCTTGCCCCCTACCGTAAGGTTACGGTCCTTGCCCACTTTCTCGAAGTGGTCGTTACCTATTTTTTCACTACGGTTGTTGCCGACATCTTCTTTCTTGTCATTGGTGACAACCAGGTGACGATCGTGCATAATCGTTTCCTTGCAGTCATTCTGAACGCGAATGTGCTGGTCTTTCTGGGCATGGATAAAGATTTTTTCGCTGTCCTTTTTATCCTCAAACCGGATTTCATTAAATCCCTGGGCTTCCTTGGTGGAGTTACTCTTGATGTAAGACATGGTTTTATTATCCGGCAGGGTCAGGGACGGCATATTTTCCTTATTATAAACCCGGCCGGTAATAATGGGCCGGTCCGGGTCCCCTTCCAGAAAATCGACGATGACCTCCTGGCCAATCCGGGGGATATACATGGCTCCCCAGCCTTTGCCCGCCCAGACCTGGGCCACCCGGATCCAGCAGGAACTGTTCTCATTAGCCTCGCCCTCGCGGTCCCAATGAAACTGGACCTTGACCCGGCCGTATTCATCCGGATCGATTTCTTCCCCTTCTTTACCCACCACGATAGCGGTCTGGGGGCCGGGGATCGTGGGCTTGGGAGTAAGGCGGGCCGTACGAAAGGGCTCGTTAATATCGTTTGCTATAAACATACAGGAAAAGACCTTACCCCGTCCGCTGCCGGCGCCGATAGATTCAAACTCTTCCGATTCGATCTGGTATCGGGCCGAGGTAATCAGGAATTCACGGTTGAGATCTTCGCGTACTTTATAATTCTTTAATTTAAACGTACAGCCCGGACAGATTCCCCGGGCATCCGCACTCGCCCGGACAATTTCATACTGGGTCTGTAATTCCTCAATTCGTGCCTTGGCATAATTGTTCCCATCCGCCGATTCGGTATAAATACCCGGATAATCAAATATCTCAAAATCGGCATGGGCATGCTCACGGGTAACCGAGGACGTGGTTAACAGATCCTTCTTGGTATTGGTAAAATCAAAATCATTCAAAGCATAGGTACACGGCTGTAATTTTGTTTCCACAACCAGTTCATCAATGAATTCTCCCTTGGTTATCGTCGTTCCCACCGGCCGATATTTAATCTCTTCGTAACCCTCAAAGGCTTTCAGCGAGGCCACGGAATCCACCAGTACGAGCGTATGTTTGCCATTTTCATGTTTAAAAAAGTAATAAATTCCTTCCTGTTCCATAAGCCGGCTCAGGAAATTGAAGTCGGTTTCGCGATACTGTACGCAATATTCCCATTCCCGATATTCACCGGCGAGGTTCTGGTCATCAATATCGGTAAAACCGTGATCATCAAGAACCTTCGAAACAATGTCAGGGACCTTCATTTTCTGAAAAATCCGACAATCGGCCGTACGGGTCATAAACCACAGCCAGGGCACGACCGTGGCCTCGTAACGCGCGTACCCCCCGACCGGCTGGGTCTGGACAAAACGGCTTACATATCCGTTAAAGTAACGCTCCTTGGTTTCCGCCGATCCGTCATCATTGGCAATCTGATAATTAAGCCGGATAGTAACATTCTGACCGATGATATCCGCATACTTGACATCATGCTTTTTACTAAGCAGTTCGATTTTATATTCGAAGAGCCGGCCCAGCTCCTCGGTTCCGGTCATCCGGCGAATTAAAAGAACATCCTTATCCTGTTCTTTTATGGGAGTGCTGATTGCCACGGATCGTGTTTCTTGTGGATCTGGCATCTCTTTGATCTCCTATCAGGAAAAAGAGAACATTATTATAGTACGAATGATATTTCGGGTCATTCGTTAATTAAACTCATACTTGAAATCGGCGCCATCAACCTGGACGTGTACTTTCCTGATTTCCTGACCTTCTATCAGCCGATTGAGATATTCCTGGCTGACGGTCGGGAGCAGGCTATGGGTCAGAATGGCATCCACCATGCGGGCCCCGCTTTCCAGTTCGGTACAGCGGCTCTGAATAAGCTCCACGACCTTATCATCATAGGTGAACGGTATTTTCTGATTTTCCATTAATCGCCGTTCGATTCGTCCCAGTTGCAGGCGGATGATACTCAGTAATACATCATCACTTATAGGATAGTAGGGCACCACGACCAGGCGTCCCAACAGGGCCGCCGGGAAGATTTTACGTAAGGGCTCGCGTAGTGCTTTGGCGATTCCCTCGGGATCCGGCATGAGCGCCGGGTCCTTACACATATCCATAATCAGATCACTGCCGGCATTACTGGTCAGTAATATGATGGTATTTTTAAAATCAATTAACCGGCCTTCGCCGTCTTCCATCCTGCCCTTGTCAAACACCTGGAAAAAGATTTCATGGACATCCGGATGTGCCTTTTCCACTTCATCCAGCAATACGACACTATATGGCCGGCGCCGCACGGCTTCGGTCAGTACACCTCCTTCGCCGTAGCCGACATAACCGGGAGGCGCACCCTTGAGGGTCGAAACCGTATGAGCTTCCTGAAATTCGCTCATATTAATGGTTATCACATTGTCCTCGCCGCCATAGAGAGACTCGGCCAGGGCCAGGGCTGTTTCGGTCTTGCCCACACCGCTGGGCCCCACCAGCATAAACACACCAATCGGACGATTGGGATTATCCAGCCCGGCCCGTGATGTCTTAATCCGCATGGCAATGGCTTCCAGGGCGTGTTGCTGACCAATAACCCGTTTACCCATGTTGTCACCGAGTTTGAGGACGGCCTGAATCTCATTCTTCACCATGCGACCTACCGGGATACCGGTCCAGTCACCCACCACCGAGGCTACTGCCTGCTCATCCACACTGGGAAGTATCAGGGGATCTTCACCCTGTAATTCACTAAGCTGGACCTGTAGTCCTTTTAACTCTTCTAAGAGTTTATCCCGATCCTGGTTTGAGGCCTGCCCTGCCTGGTCCGCTGTTTTTTCGGCCTCTTTGGCAGCCTGAGGTTCGGCCGTATCACTTTGAGCGTCCTTCGCATCGGCTCCTTCAACCACACCTCCGGAGGCTTCTCTTAGCCGGGCTCGAATTTTCAGAATTTTATCTACCAGATCTTTCTCTTTCTGCCATTGTTCCTCCAGTTCTGCCAGGCGAGAGGTTTCTGTTTCACGCATCTGCATTATCTCATCACGGCGTTCTTTATGCTCCATACCCACCGCGGCTTCACGATCGATGATCTCCAGTTCCGTATCCAGGGCCTGAATGCGGCGTTGGCAATCCTCAACCGAAGCCGGCGTGGCATGCTGGCTCACCGCCACGCGGGCACAGGCCGTATCAATCAGACTCACCGACTTATCCGGCAACTGGCGTGAAGGAATATAACGGTGAGACAGTTTTACCGAGGCATCCAGACCTTCGTCCAGAATCTGCACGCGATGATGATTTTCCAGCTTGGAAGCCAGTCCCCGCATCATCAGCAGGGCCTTTTGTTCGGTAGGCTCATCCACTTTCACCACCTGGAAACGGCGGGTCAGGGCCGGATCTTTTTCGAAATATTTTTTGTATTCGGCCCAGGTTGTTGCTGCAATAGTACGTAAGGTACCCCGAGCCAGGGCCGGCTTGAGTAAATTGGCCGCATCTCCCTGGCCGGCAGCGCCGCCGGCTCCTATGAGCGTATGGGCTTCATCAATAAACAGAATAATGGGCTTGGGAGAGCCCTGGACTTCTTCGATAACCTGGCGCAGTCGGTTTTCAAATTCACCTTTCATACTGGCGCCTGCCTGGAGCAGTCCCAGATCAAGAGTTCGCAAAGTAACATCTTTCAGTGAAGGAGGTACATCGCCCTTGGCAATACGCTGGGCAAAACCTTCCACAACGGCGGTCTTGCCCACGCCGGCCTCGCCGGTCAGGATGGGATTGTTCTGTCGCCGCCGCATGAGGATATCCACAATCTGGCGAATTTCTTCATCACGGCCGACAATGGGGTCCATATCTCCGGACCGGGCCTGCTCGGTCAGGTCAACCGAGAACTGGGCCAGCGCTTCCTGCTTGCCCATGGCTGCCGGTGCAATGGCGCTGCTGGCTTCACCCGGAGCAGCGCCGGCGGCCAGTACCGAACCGTCCTGAGCTCTTAGTGAATCTTCCGATGAACCACCCACAATCTTGTTAAAATTATCCGTTAATTCCTCCACTTTTATCCTGGCAAATTCGCCGGATATACTTAACAGAACGTTCTTTAAGCCCTTGGTTTTAAGAATACCGACGATCAGATGTCCTACGCGAACCTGGGAATCTCCAAACATAAGAGTCGCATATACCCAGCCCCGCTCCACGGACTCCTCCAGATGGCTGGATAAATCAGATATCGACGTTGCGCCCCGCGGCAGTTTATCCAGTGTCGCCGTAAAGTCAGCGGCTAAACGAGACGGATTAATTTCAAAATGACGTACAATCCGATGCAGGTCCGAATCCTGCAACTGCAAAATCTGATGCAGCCAGTGAACCATCTCGACATAGGGGTTACCCCGCAGTTTACAAAATACCGTGGCACTCTCTATCGCCTTGTAAGCCAGGCTATTGAGCTTTCCAAACATATCCGATCGGTTAATTTCAGCCATAATATATTCCTTTATCTAAAATTGTACTATGCCGCATCCGGCTGTAATACACAACTATCCACATCCGCCTGTAACGGCTTACTGACTAACCAGCTTGACCAGCCCATACGTCCCATTTTTCCCAGTTGCACCGGGGGGACCTCGCGGGCTTTTAAAATCAACTGAACATCCCAGTCAAATCGGTCCCCGGCATAATTTCGCACCCAGCCGATTAACCGCTTATATCCCTGCCCGCCGGGCAGCATGCGCTGGTATTGCTGGAAATCCATAGGTCCCATACGGATTCTGAACTTGTTCTGACAGTTCCAGATACGAGAACCCACGATAACGGTCCGGCCCAGGATGCCTGTATCACGACTCTTACCCATATAACAATAGCTCTCCGGCGGCACATCAATCCAATGACAGAAGAACTCATTTACCTGAACGGGGATGTCATAGTAATTACTCAATATCGCCTGAAGCCCATCCGCATGTCGGGTATGACACGTGAGATGACCGGAAAAAAACAGCTTGGCGGTATCTGATATGGTATCCCGCTTTTGCAGAGATTTCATGCCCAGCCCCAAGAGAGAGCCGATATAGATAAAATATCGATCTGTATCCGGCCGGTCATAGCTGACGGCTTTACGGTTCATGGCCCAGGCACGATAAAAAAGTGATATCATCCGATGATGAAATATATCAAAAAAACGGGCCAGGGTTTTATCACCAAAGTGATGGCTGCGGTCGTGAGCATATTCAGTCAGATGAAGCGGTAATGGACCATTAGGCCCCAGAAGGCCAAAAAAATTAACAAACATCTTAGCGGGACTCTCAGGGCCTTGGGGACGAAATGCCGCAATTGATGATGGGGCAAAATTCAAGGATGGCTCCTGACAGAATCGTATATACTCTTCTTTAGGGCTCAGGGCCTTACTGATAGCGGGAATCCCCTGATGCGCACACTCCAATTGTCGCACGGCCTGGAAAAAATCAAACTCCCAGGGTGCGGCGGCCAGATTGTTTATCAGAGTATGTGTTCCTGACCCATTCTCATCGGCCATCGCATTATTTCTCCTCGATCCGTTGATCTTACTACTGTTTCCGTGAATGAATTAATCGCCACATATTTGGCAAAAAACTGTTCCAGGACCGCCCCCAGCAGGAAAATCCCCGTTCCTTCAAAAGCAGTTTCATTGAATTCAATCGCCAGTTCCAGCCCCCGGGCAAAGGTAATCGGTCCGGCCGAGACAATCCGTCGAACCACCGGCTTACTGGCCACCGATTTTATCCCGTCAATCTGTTTACGAATCTGAGCATTACCGGTATCACCATAGAGTTTCATCATATCACGCAGTGCGGCGGCGCTTTCGCCGCCTTCGGTATTCACCAGGGAAAGATAATTCAAGGTTAAATGACTGATGGTCCGCCAGGCCACCTCGCCCTCGGCGATGGAGGGTATCGGTGTTGAAGGGTTCCCAACACAGCGAATCGACTCATACGGTGCGCTGATTTCCATGGTGAAATCCGAACGTCCCTGACCCACTGCTATTTGGAGGGGCAGATCCCGGTTTGTACATAAGGTTTCGACTCCCAACTGGCGCAAATCAGTACTATAAGGCGCCTCGCCGGCATCCACCAGTGATATAAAGACCTCACTGCCG
>JAFGHE010000038.1 GCA_016930295.1 Sedimentisphaerales bacterium | reverse complement strand
TTTTAATATACCAAATATTTTTAAAAGGAGAATGCAATGACCAAAGGCACAAAAGCAAAAACAAGCAAAACATCAAAAGGGCCCGCCGCCCTGGAACAGACACTGGTCCAGATCGAGAAGCAGTTTGGCAAGGGCTCTATCATGCATCTGGACGATTCCATTGTGGCCCGGATTGACGGGATCAGCACCGGGGCGCTGTCTCTGGACCTGGCCCTTGGTGGTGGAGGCATACCACGGGGCAGAATTATTGAGTTGTTTGGTCCGGAATCAAGCGGTAAGACCACCATCGCTCTGCATACCGTGGCCCAGGCCCAGAAAGCCGGCGGAATTGCCGCCTTTATCGACGCCGAACATGCCATGGACCCCACCTGGGCCAAACGGCTCGGCGTAAATCTGGAAGCACTGCTCTTCTCGCAACCCAGCAGCGGGGAAGAGGCACTCAATATCGTCGAAATGCTGGTTAAAAGTAACGCCGTGGACATCATCGTGGTGGACTCGGTCGCGGCCCTGATACCCCAGTCTGAACTACAGGGTGATATCGGTGATACCCATGTCGGATTACAGGCCCGCCTGATGAGCCAGGCCATGCGCAAACTCACCGGTATCATCAGTAAAAGCCGGACCAGCCTGATCTTTATCAACCAGATCAGAATGAAAATCGGGATTATGTTCGGTAATCCGGAGACCACCCCCGGCGGCAATGCCCTGAAATTCTACAGTTCTGTCCGGATCGATGTGCGGAAAGTCAGCACCATTAAAGACTCCAAAGGCGCTATTGGTAATCATGTCAGAGTCCGCGTGGTAAAAAACAAGATGGCGCCCCCCTTCCGACAGGCCGAATTCGATATTATGTTTGATCATGGTATCAGTCTCGAAGGTGATCTGATCGATATGGCCGTTAACGACGAGATTATAGAGAAAAGCGGCGCTTTTCTGCGTTTCGGCGACCTGACCATAGGGCGCGGTATGGAAAAAGCCCGTCAATATCTCCAGGAAAATCCCGAGGTAGCGCAGGAAATAAAAAATAAAATCCTGGAAGCCCGTGGTATCGAGGTGGAAAAAGCAGATAAAACAAGTAAAAAATAACAGCTGTTGTTTATGAGTCTGAAAAAATCAAACATCCTGACCTATATGCTGGCCCTGTGTGCCCTGACGGCCTCGCTTTTTTATATCTGGTACTTTCGTACCACGCCCTATATCGATGAATCGGATTTATGGTCCCAATCGTTTGGGCCGGTGGTGGATCGCGTCATAAATTCCGTTGTAGCCCTGGAAACACAGCAGGTAGTCGGTCCCTCAGGATTAACCGTTAACAACGCCGGGAGCGGATTTATCATCGATCCGGACGGTTACATTGTCACTAACGACCATGTGATCCATGGCGCCTCGCGCATTCATGTGACATTACCTGACAAACGCCAATATATCGCCCAGGTCGTCGGCTCTGATTCCAGAAGCGATGTCGCGGTCATAAAAATCGATGCAGATAATTTAGAAAAAATCACGATTGCATCCAATACGAATGACGATCTCGCCCCGGGCCAGGTAGTCATCGCCGTGGGTAATCCCCTGGGCACCGGGGCGGACGGCCGGCCGGTAACCACCTTTGGCCATATCAACCGGCTCAATCAATCTCTCCGTACCGATATCGACCCCAGAAACGACCGCTATTATGACAACCTCATCCAGACCACGGCTATCACTCTGCCCGGCAGCAGCGGCGGTCCGCTGGTCAATGAGAAGGGGCATGCTATCGGTATCATTACCGCCATGAGCAGCAGCCCCTCGGCTGACAAGCAGTTTGGATTTGCCATCCTCCTCGACAATAAAATGCTGGAAAAAATCGAACAGCTCAAACAGGGACTGGAAACACCACATGCCTTTTTAGGAGTATATTTAGCCGCACATATCGACCAGCATACACAAGATCGTCTGGACCTTAATGAAATTTCCGGCGCCCTGGTTATCTCCGCCATGCTGGGATTTCCCGCCCAACAGGCAGGCCTTCTGCCCGGCGACCTCATTCGTTATGTTGACAACGAGCGAATCTATAATCGGGAAGACCTGATCGCCAAAATCGATAAATACCAGCCCGATGACATCGTAAGCATCACGCTGCTGCGCAGCGATTATGGCGATACTGAGAAACTGACTATCCCGATTAAATTATCGACAAGAAATATCAAAGATATTAAAGGCCTGCAGCATGAAGAAAGTCTGGACGCCCTGTCCGTCTGGGACCTGACCGTCAAACCTCTTACCCCCTGGCGTAAAAGTATAATGAATCTTGATCCGGACCAGTCCGGCGTGTTGGTCTACGCCGTGGAACCCGATTCTCCCGCCGCCGGGGCAGGTCTTAAAACCGGCTCGGTTTTAACGGCCATCAACGGCGAACCGGTGGAAAATTTCCGCGACTTCCATGACCTGGCCCAAAAATACCAGGGGCAACTACCAGATTTAAAAGTATTACCCCCGGTACCGATATTACCGGAATAGCAGACCACTTTTTGAATTATCGTTTGGAAAGGCTATAAAATTTGAAAACCTCGCAACAGATAAGACAGGATTTTATTGATTACTTTCTTAAACAGGATCATAAATTTGTACCCAGTTCATCGGTTGTGCCGCTGGATGATCCCACCCTGCTTTTTACCAATGCCGGCATGAACCAGTTCAAGGACATATTCCTGGGGTCCAAAACGCCGGACCATCCCCGGGCTGTCAATTCCCAGAAATGTATCCGGGTCAGCGGTAAACACAATGATCTGGAAGAGGTCGGTAAAGACACCTATCACCACACCTTCTTTGAGATGCTGGGCAACTGGTCGTTTGGCGATTATTTCAAGGCCGAAGCCATCTGCTGGGCCTGGCAACTGTTCACCAAGGTCTGGGGATTTAACCCGAATCAACTCTGGGCCACCGTGTTTGCCGGCGACGCAAATGATAACCTGCCGCCCGACGAGGAAGCGGAGAAACTCTGGATAGAAAACTCCGAGCTGCCCCCGGAGAGGGTGTTACGATTCAGCCGTAAGGATAATTTCTGGGAGATGGGGGATGTCGGCCCGTGCGGACCCTGCTCGGAAATCCACATAGACCTGGGTCCGGACCGCTGCGATAAGCAGGATGACCCTGACCACACCTGCGGGGTCAACGGCGATTGCAGTCGTTTTATCGAATTATGGAACCTGGTATTCATCCAGTATAACCGGGACGAAACCGGCAAACTCTCGGAACTGCCCGCCAAACATGTGGACACCGGAGCCGGACTCGAACGCATCGTGGCCGTCCTGCAGAACAAAACCAGCAATTACGATACTGACCTGTTTATGCCCCTGATTGACCATATTGCTCAGATTACCGGTAAAAAATACACCAGTCAGCTCGGTAACCAGACAGATAACGCCTTTCGGGTTATCTCCGACCATATACGCACCCTGTCTTTTGCCATTTGCGACGGGGCCCTGCCCAGTAATGACGGCAGAGGCTATGTCTTAAGACGAATCCTCCGACGCGCAGCCCGGTTCGGATTGCTGCTGGATATGCACGAGCCGTTCCTGTATCAACTGGTTCCCACCCTGGTCGATTACATGGGCACAGCCTTTCCGGAACTTAAAACCCGGGCGCACCATGTAATCAATGTCATCAAAGCCGAAGAGACAGGCTTCAGTCGTACTTTAGAGCGGGGCATAGCCATATTTGAATCCGATATCGCAGAACTGGAACAGCAGAATCTGAAAACCCTGCCGGGCGATAAAGCGTTCCGGCTTTATGATACCTATGGATTTCCCCTGGATTTAACCCAACTGATGGCCGAAGAACGAAATCTGACCGTCGATGTAGATGGTTTTACCGTTTTGATGCAGCAGCAAAAAGACCAGGCCCGCGCTGCTCAGAAGAATCTGATTTATGAGGCTGATGCACTAAGTGAGGTTCTGCCGGCCACCAGTGACTCGCAGAAATACCTTACCAGTTCTATCACTGCCCGGCTGCTGGGATATGTGATGGACAACCACTATCATACCCGGGGCAGCGTGCCTGCCTTTACCCGCGTGGGGCTGGTATTGGACCGTACCTGCGCCTACGCCGAGGCCGGCGGCCAGGTCGGTGACAAAGGTATAATCTCTGCCGATAACCTTTTATTCAACTTCGACGATACCCGGCGGATCGGCCCGGCCGTAGTACACTTCGGCAGCACGGATTCCGAAAATATCTCCATTGGTATGGAAATGACTCTTACCATTGACCCCGCCCGGGACGATACCCGGCGCAATCATACTGCCACCCATCTGCTGCAATGGGCCCTGCAGAAAGTCCTGGGTTCTCACGCCCACCAGGAAGGGTCCATGGTCTGTGCTGATTACCTGCGCTTTGATTTTACCCATCCGGAATCGCTCACACATGAACAGATTCTTCAGGTCGAAAAACTTGTACGCGATCAGATCGCCGCCGCTCATCCGGTAACCTTTAAGGTCATGCCCATCGACGATGCCCGTAAACTGGGAGCCATGGCCCTGTTCTCGGAAAAATACGGCGAGACCGTACGCGTGCTGGCCATTGGCACAGAAAGCCCCGATGCCCTGGAGGAAGCGTTCAGCCGGGAATTCTGCGGGGGTACCCATGTCAATAACACCAGCGATATCGGATCCTTTAAAATTATTAAGGAAGAATCCGTGGCAACCGGTATCCGGCGTATTACCGCCATGACCGGCCGGGCCCTCAATGATATGCTCTACCAGCGCAGTGACCTGATCGATCAGCTTGGCTCTCTGCTGAAAACCACCCCGGACGAAGTCGTGGAACGCATAAAAAACCTTATCGATACCAACAAAAAACTCAATAAACAATTAAAGAAAGGTACTGCCGGCGATTTAAAATCCTCGGCACAACAATTACTGGATAACGCCGCCGCCATAGGCTCGGCTAAAATCATCATCGGCGAAACAGGCACGGCGCCGGTGGAAGCGATACGCTCGCAAATCGACTGGCTCCGTAAAAAAGCCCCCTCAGCCGCTATTGTTCTGGCCGCGAAAACCGAAGACCATAAAGTATTACTCTTTGCCGCCGTGACCGATGACCTGATTAAACAGGGGCTCAAGGCCGGCGATATCGTTAAACAGATTGCTCCCCTCGTGGGCGGCGGGGGCGGGGGACGACCCCAAATGGCCCAGGCCGGCGGCAAAAATCCCGAAAAAATCAATGATGCTCTCGAAGCCGCCCGGATACTAATCAAGAACTCACTTTCTAAACATACTATATGAAAGTATTCATGCAAGAAAGAGTATCTATGAAACACTGGTTTCTTCTGGCCATCATAATTTTCTTCGCCGGTTGCCATACCACTTCTCCCGAATTAACCCCGGCAGAACTCAAAACCATTTACCTGATATAAATGGCTGGACTGTGTATATCCTGGCCGCCACCACCAAACCTGATACCATTATGGCCGGCGGCCATTATCGCATCAAAATGACGCCGGACGGAAACCAGGTAAAATCCATGGAACCCCTTTCCGGATCCTGCCTGGAACTAACCACCCCGCCCGCTTATGCCACGGCCGTATTCTTAACCAACCTAACCGGCTATAATACCCCCCAGGAAATCCATGTCTATTTAAACTACCTGATTGACAAGGATATATACCTCTTCGCCGGCAGCCATAACTGGAAAATCTCCTCAGGCAAAATCACTCCCATCAATTAATCCCTGTTATAGTGCCACAACCGTCCCGGCCCCTTTCACATCCCGGGTGGCAGCCTCATGGCCGCCTCTGGCGGGATTAGGGACGGGGAACATCATTACTAAACATCCTCCTGCCCTTCCCGATGATGGCGCAGCAGCAACCGAATCGGCACTTCCGAAAACGGCAGCATCTCCCGCAGCCGGTTGACCACGTAACGCTGATAGTTTTCATCGATCGCCGATGGATTATTCACAAACAGCAGCAGGGTCGGCGGACCTGCGGCCACCTGGGTGCCGTAATAGATTCTTGGCAGCCCCACCTTACGCCGTGCTGAGGGAGCCCGCTGAGCACTGATCGCCTCTAACGCCTTGTTCAGTCTGGAGGTGGAAATTTTGGTTTGGGACTGCTTATACAGATGCTGGGCCAGATCCACCAGCGCCTTAATCTTTTTACCCTCACTGGCACTGATAAAACTGATCGGGGCATAACTCAGGCCCGGCAGCGTCTTATCCAGATACTCCTCGAATTCCTCCGTACCCACCTGCCCCACGGCCAGGTCCCACTTGTTAATCACGATAATACACGGCTTATATTCATCCGCAATGAACCGGGCCAGACGCTTGTCCACCTGCGAGACCGGCTCCAGGGCATCGATAAAAAACAACACCACGTCCGCACGCTGCACCGAGAGGGTTGCCCGGGTATAACTGTAATACTCAATACTGTTCTGGGTCATCTTACTTTTCTTACGCACCCCGGCGGTATCGATCGCGATAAACTGTCGCCCATCCTTTTCAAATCGCACATCCACCGCATCCCTCGTGGTGCCGGGCACTTCGCTGACAATGACCCGCTCCTCACCCGCCAGTGAGTTAATAAACGTGCTTTTCCCCACATTGCGCTTGCCCACCACGGCCAGCTTCATCACCGTTTCCTCAGGCTTTTGATGTTCACTGACCGCCAGTTCCGCCAGAATCCTCTCCACCAGCAACTGCCGGTTCCGGCCGTGCTCGGCTGAAACCGTAATCGGCTCACCAAAACCCAGCTTATAAAATTCTCCCCTGGTATGATCCAGCCCCGGCGAATCCGCCTTGTTCGCCACCAGCAACACCTTCAGTTCCGGCCGGCGCAACATCTTCGCCACCTGCTTATCCAGCGGCGTCACCCCCTCACGGATATCAACCACAAACACCACCAGATCCGCCTGTTCAATGGCAATCCTGATCTGACCCTCAACATGCTCAGTCAGATTATCTTGATCCTCTATCCCATACCCGCCGGTATCCACCATCTCAAAATAACGGTCATCCAGGTCCACAATCGCACTGACCCGATCACGTGTCACTCCCGCCGTCGGCTCCACAATACTTATCCGCTGACGTGCCAAACCATTGAGCAGACTACTCTTACCCACATTCGGCCGACCCACTATAGCTACTACCGGTAACGACATAACTTCCTCATATACACATACTTACAAAAACTAACGCCTTCCCGCCCCCTACACCCTGACTCAACATAATAACAACTCCTCCCCCATAATTAAAATCAATTCTGTATTATTAATGTAACTCTTCTCAACCCAACATGTATAATTTAAAAAAATAACTAATTTTTTTCTTCCCATCAGGTAAAAAACTGATAGAATATATCTATTGGCGACATTTTCCTTCCTTAGATGTAAAAATTACATACCTGATTTATATATAAGTAATATAACGATACAGATTTATGAACATCAGTCATGTTGGCTGAGAGAGGTTTTTAACTTTAATTCTACTGGAGGACAAAGCCATGAGAACGATCAAGTCTTTCAAACTTCTTTTTGTGGTAATACTACCCCTGGGACTTTTACCTAATCCCGTCCCGGCCATGGAAATCCTGGAACCAGGATATGTGATCGAGGATTATTTTACTATTCCCAAGTCGTCTGATAGCAGCTTTTCACGATTTACTTTCGATTCAGACGGGAACATATTTATTCCTATGTTCTATAATTCCGGGGACTATGAAGGAGTCATTTATCGTATTAGTAACGACAAGGAGATCTCTATATTTGCAGATGGATTAACACGTCCTATGGACTTAACCTTTTCTAACGGAACAGATTACGGAAACTACTTATACGTCACTGAAGGACAACAAACTGCTGAATGGCCTGATGGTGGAGTTAGTCGTATTACACCTGAGGGTGTAAGAATACCTTTTAGTGGCTTAGGCCTAAATCAACCAGTCCCATTAGGTTTTGATACAATTGGAAATTATGGGGGATATTTATATGTCGCTTCAGGTGCAGCTGATAAAATCCATAAATTGTCCTTAGATGGACAGGTCCAGACATTTTATAACTTTAGTATTCCCGATTCCGGTTGCTGTTATGATATTGTTTTTGACACTACCGGCAATTACGGCAGTCAGATGTATGTGCCTGCCGTATATCCCGGATACCCTGATTTCTGCGGTGTACTGGTATTTGATCCCAGTGGTAATAAATCCAAATTTGCCCCTGATATCAAATGGGCTTATCACGCTGCCTTTGATACTTCAGATCAACAATTGTTTGGCGGCAATCTGTTTGTCGTGGGCTGCAAGGCCTGGGACACTAGTACATACAACATCTATCGCGTTCAACCGAACGGCCAGGCAGACATTTTTGTCGCTGATTTATCAGCTAAAAGCGTCATTCGTTTTGGACCGGATGGATTTATGTATCTCCGCTATGTCGATCTAGATACTCTCGATTTAGTCATTCAAAGAATTGTACCCGAACGGCCATTGCCGGTCGTTAAATTAGAGGAAGCGATCGCTTTGAAAAATCAGGCTCGTGATTTGATCAACCAGGCCCTGGAAAAAGAGGCTGAGGCACTGGCGTTGCTCAATAATAACGGCTCCCATAACAATCCCGATAAGTGGGATATATTAAAAGCCCGGCTGGAAATACGCTGGGCCATGAAACGCGAACAAATCGTGCTGCGCTTTATCGACATGAGTATCGCTCGCCTGCAGCACGCCTGCGAACTCATCGCCGGCTGGACACCTGAGCCCGGCGATCCCGATGATACGGAAGAATCTACTGAATCCATATTTGCCGATATCAACGGCGACGGTATCATCAATGCCGAAGATTTGGTACTGTTATCCAAATACTGGCTGCAAAATACTGACTCGTTAGAGTGATAATCATTTAACTTATGTAATAAGGTGTGATCTTCTCCCTGATGAAGATCACACCTTTTTTATCATCATTACATCAAATTAAAGTGGTCATCCTGTCATAAAGCTGCTTCCCTTAAATCATATGCCCATAAGTCCATAGAATACAAAATATTATAATTGAAGTACTACTTGAAAGACATTTCGGGATTGTATATCATATAATGACAATTTAAGCTGACAGAGACATTAACAAAGATTGTCTCAGGTAAAACCCTTAAAATTGTAACTCACGGTAATAACAGGGAGTTATACACTATAGGACAAAAAAAATAATGCCTGTTAAATTAAGAAATCATAGATACACTTCCGGCTGGATAATGAACGCCATTCTTGTTGGAATGCTATTTTTTATAATAGCAATCGAGAGCCTTGGCGCTGATTCAGATCGTAACCCTGAAATCCACAATGATATCGAGCCGAATTTGAGTGTCACCAAACCCAATATCCTGCTCATCTCCATTGATACCACCCGCAGTGACCATTGCAGCATAAACGGGTATCATCGTGACACTACACCTCACCTGAAAAAACACTTCCAGGAAGGCGTCCGCTTTACCCATGCCTATGCTCCTGCTTCTCAAACCGGACCCTCCCACTCCACCATGTTTACCTCACTTTACCCCATTTCCCATGGAGTAACCCGAAACGGCTATGTACTGAATGATAAACATATGACGATAGCGGAATTACTATATCAGGAAGATTATCAAACTGTTGCTTTTATCAGCGCGTTTCCCATTCACTCGAAATTCGGGTTGGCCCAGGGATTTACTATTTATGATGAAAACTTCCATAAAAAAACATCCCAGTCTAAAATACAAGAGTGGGCTGGCAAAAAGGTTGATGAAGGTTTCGACCGACTGGCAGAATATACGTCCAATCAGGCGATCGACTGGTTGGAACATCAACGCAATCCCAAACAGCCTTTTTTTATGTTTGTTCACTATTTTGATCCTCATCAACCATATTCACCCCCAAAATCATTCATTAAGGATTTTAAGATTAACGGCTGGTTTGCCTCAAAAGTCGAAAAAGACATTCGAAATTATGATGGAGAGATAGCCTGCGCCGATTTTCACCTTAACCGTTTATTAAACACATTAAAAGAATTATCTATCGAAGATAACACTATCGTTGTAGTGACTTCCGACCACGGGGAGGGACTGATGCAGCACGGACACATGGGACACATAATCGATGTCTATGAGGAAGCCGTGCACGTCCCCCTCGTGTTCCGATGGCCGGGTAAATTCTCCCAGGGATTGGTTATTGATGAACCAGTTGAACTGGTTGACCTGCTACCCACCCTGTTCGACCTAATCGGCCTGCCCCGGGACGGCCTGCCGTTCCAGGGTAAAAGCCTCTCAGCCGCGCTCCGGGGCAAAGAAAAACTCGATCCTGAACGCCCTGTATTTTTCCAAAGATTAAATTTGAAGCCGGGCCGGAAAGTCCACGGAATCTATGTCGAAGGACCGCAATTCGGTATCCGTATGGGCCCCTGGAAGTATATTGAAACACCGGAACAAAATAAATTTGAATTATTCAACCTACTTAGCGATCCCGGGGAAACGAATAATGTCTTTGCGGAACATCCCCGGCAGGTATCCCAACTGAAAATTTCCTTAAACAACTGGAAAAATACCCATAAGCCATCTACTCCGGCGAAACAGTCCATTGCTCCTGATGATTTGGAAAAATTAAAATCTTTGGGCTATGTACAATAAAATATGTCAACTTAATATTACCATGATTCAAGATAAAAAAACTGGTTATTCGGAAATATGGAAACAGATACTATATAGTTCGTTCGTATTCGGTTCAATAATGGGGCTGCTCGAAGTAGGCTGGGTCTATTGTTTACCCTGTGTATTTTCAGCACGAAGATATGAATTGCCCTTATATCCCGCCGGCTTCATTCTTACGGCCATCGTGGTGGATACATTAGTTGTCTTAACTGGCGCCATTATCCTCGGCGGCCTTATCTCGTTAATTCTGCGATTATGGCGTCCAGCCTCCTTCTGGCGGTTCTGGGCTTCATCAATTCAAATTACCCTATTAACAGGTGTCTTATCCTTCCTGTATCGAGGTTATCTGTATGTATATATTTTCACTGCAAATTACAGGTTCAGGCTGCTCATTACCATAATAGGCATAATTATAATCATCATTCTCTCCATTATTATCGTATGGCTTTTGAATAAACTTCGACTCCGATGGGGTACCATGGTAAAAAAGGTGGCATGGTTCATTACCGTACTTCTGATCCTGTCAGTTATTCTTGCAAACTATTATGCCTATAAAAAACAACACCTTGTTATTACAGAATTCCCGAAATTAGAGCCGGCAAAATTTAAAAATACTATACTGATAACGCTTGATACTCTTCGGGCAGATTTCCTGGGCTGCTATGGTAATAAGACAGTTCAAACACCCAACCTGGACGCATTAGCAAAAGACGGAATATTATTCGAAACAACCTATTCCCAGTCACCTCATACTACCCCTTCTCACTGTTCCATTTTTACCTCTGTATACGCTTCCCGTCATGGTTCCCGTAATGGTTCCGCCATGAAGCCGGGTTTTGTTACTATTACCGAGATTCTCAAAGATAATGGTTTCCAGACTGCGGCTTTTGTATCGGCTTCCGTTGTACAATCACGTCATTCAGGATTACACCATGGCTTTGATTATTATGAAGATTCGATTACTACTTGTTCTTCCATTTTCCGCCATGATGAATTACAGTTTCTCCTGCCTGTCCATTATATTTTACATATGCAGCATCACCAGATACCCGGAAATATTGTAAGTGACCGCGCTATTAAATGGCTAAATAACCAGGCACAACAACCTTTCTTCTGCTGGCTTCATTATTATGACCCGCATACACCCTACGATGCCCCCGAACCTTATAAAAACATGTATAAGGGAAAACTCGATCCTCAACTGCCTATTGTCCACCAACGTAGCCGATATGCCGGCGAAGTAACCTTTACCGATTACCAGGTCGGCCGTATTATGGACACTTTAAAGCAAAATAATTTATACAATGATATGCTGATTATAGTCACCGCTGATCATGGTGAAGCTTTTGGAGAAAAACATGATAATGACAATATTACTGAATATGGCCATGGAAAACATCTATATGATACTACACAAAAAGTCCCCTTAATAGTCAAACTGCCGGCTCAAATAAGGGCCGGAACCCGGATAAATGATGTCGTTTCATTACTGGACCTGGCACCAACCCTGCTTGAATATTCGGGCAGCCGACCCCCTGATTCGTTCCAGGGAAAATCAATACTTGATTTGTTAAACGGTGAAAATACCGACGAAATGGAAAAAGCTTTTTTTGAACGACTGGATCTGGCCCATATATTTCCCGATTCTCCCATATTGTCACAACGTTTAATGGCTCTTCGCGATTCGGATTACAAATACTTTTGCAGCCAGGACAGAAAACGCGAAGAACTTTATTGCATCACTTCCGATCCCGGGGAGACTATTAACCTGTGTTCGGAAAATCCGGAACTGGCCCGGGAATTATACCAGCAGTGTAAAACGGTGCTGGGTGATCCCACGTCCTCTAAGAATTCCAACATTACGGTCGATCCCCATGTTCTGGAACAGCTCAAGACGCTGGGCTACACCGAATAAGTAATGCCATTATCCACCATTCTAATCTTTACGATGGAGTTTCAGCCATCGGGGCCGAAAGTTATCGCGCAGTTTTTCGGTAAAGCGCAGGCCTATTTTTCGTGTGTTGGCGGGATGATCGATTTTGCGGAAATTTTCAGGGGTTGGTCGGACCCGGGCGGACAGATTCCATCTCAGTAAAAGATTGGATAATAACCCTCTCCAGTTTCGCTGTCGGCCGGCCATACTCCTTCGTCTGAACATGATTGTCAACCCCCCTTACCTCTGAAATGTCATGCCCACCGCATCCAGCAGTTCCTCCCGGCTGCGTGTGGCCAGGGACTGTGCCGGCCAGAACTGATGGCGCCGGCGCACTTCGTAACCTTGCTCATAATACCGATTTACATAACCGGTCCCGGCGTCCACCGGGCCATGGCCGCGAAAACCACTTGCCCTGAGCCACTGCCCTATCTCCTGCTCGTATTCCGCCGGGTACAGCAGCGCCAAAACCAGCTCATCTGCCCCCCCTTCCGCCAGATGCATCTTCACCCGGCACGGGGGATACTCCTGTGTACCCCAATCCGCCAATCTTTCAAAATCCGCGTGTGCTCCGGCTTCATCCAGGCAATGAAAAAACATCCCGCTCTCCTGGAAAAACTTATCCCGTATCACGCCTGCCAGCTCCATAGTACCGTCCGGCAGGGCCCGGTGTATCTTAAAAAGCTTCACATCAGCAAATTGCTCCGACTCGACCAGCAGGGCCACTTCCTCGGCCGTATATCCGATCCCACACTGATCACCAAAATCAATCACATACAAACCCGCATACCGTTCCACATTGTCAATCTTTGGTAACTTCATTATCTCAATCCACCCGTTTAATGAAAACTTTCTTACTCTGTGCCTTTGTGCCTCTGTGCCTTTCTTCTCAAACAAACTGTATTAAATGATATTTCTTTTTGCCGCTGCGTAAAATCAGTATCGTTTCTGAAGCCAGCGAATCCCCGGTCAAAACGGTATCCAGTTCACTGCTCCGTATATTATTGACATAAGCCCCGCCGTTTTTAATCAGTTTCTTGGCATCACCCCGCGAACTGCATAAATTACTTTCACACAGGGCATCCAGCAGCGGGTACCCGTCGTTTAACTTCTCACGTGCCATCTTCGAACTGGGCACATCGGCAAAGATACTGACCAGGTCGCGGTCACTGAGCCCGGTGATCTCCTGCCCGAACAGAACCTGCGAGGCCTTACGGACCAGTTCCACCTGCTCTTCCCCGTGTACCAGGCGCGTCACCTCTTCGGCCAGCACCTTTTGAGCCTGGCGTTTTTCCGGCTCCGCCCTGACCTGTTCTTCCAGTTCATTGATTTGTTCCACAGGTAAATACGTAAACCTTTTTAACAGATTGACCACATCCCGGTCGTCACAGCGCACCCAGTATTGATAAAACTCATACGGACTGGTCCGGTCCGCATCCAGCCAGACCGTCCCGGCCTCGGTCTTGCCGAACTTCTGTCCCCCGGCCGTGGTCAACAGCGGTGAGGTCATACCATATACTTCACGCCCTTCAAGTTTACGTGTTAGATCGATGCCGGCCACAATATTGCCCCACTGATCGTCGCCGCCCACCTGCAGCCGGCAGTCATATTCCCGGCACAGATACAAGAAATCGTACGCCTGCAGCAATTGATAACTGAATTCCGTAAAACTCATCCCCACTTCGCTTTGCAGACGTTTGCGCACCGACTCCTTACCCATCATTTCTCCGACCCGGAAATGCTTACCCACATCACGGAGAAACTCCACAAAACTGAACCGGCCGATCCAGTCGGCATTATTAACCATAATCGCCGCATTATTGCCACTGTCAAATTCCAGAAACTGACGCAACTGCTTTTTAATCCCTTCCAGGTTCCGGGCGATGGTCTCTTGTGTAAGCAGATTACGCTCCTGGCTCTTGCCGCTGGGGTCACCAATCATCGCTGTGGCCCCGCCCACCAGCGCAATCGGCCGGTGCCCGTGCCGCTGAAACTGCGATAACAGCATTATTTGCAGGAGGTTACCAATATGCAGGCTTTCCGCCGTCGGGTCAAATCCGGCATACAAAACCATCGACTCCGCCAGCTTCTCGGCAAGCTGACCATCCGACTTCTGGCTCACAAACCCCCGCACCCCCAATGTCTCCATCACATTAACCACAAACTCACCTCATAAAAATTCTACTAATCCATATCCATAAACAAATTATAATACCCCAAAACCACCCAACATGCAAGACCTCCACATAACCAGCTTTTTCAATTGTCCCACGTGGGACATTTTTGGGTTTAGCCACGAAAAAGTTTATCCATTCGAAGGCAGGGGCACAAGAGGCACAAAATTTTAACCGCAGATAAATACGGATGAATTTTTCACGCAAAGGCGCGAAGATGATATAAGATATTGAGAATGTTTTGGTTAAGTATATTTTTTATCATTTTATTGACGCCGGCGTCAAAAGTATTGCGAACGCTTGTTTCTGGATTAAAAACAACGGTTTTAATTACCAATATCCACTTTTGACGGAACC
>JAFGHE010000328.1 GCA_016930295.1 Sedimentisphaerales bacterium | reverse complement strand
GGCCGAATTATTCATGGAACCCAACCTGCCCCCCCGGCCTCTCAAGATAAACTCATCTTTAAGCGGATACCACGGTATTCCCTCTTACCAGAAACTGGGAAATCATAAAGACTTCAACTATTATGTCTCCCTCTACGACAGTGAAATCAACTACAGCGATGAGCAAATCGCCCGCCTGATACAGACCATCAAAGACACCGGCCGGTATGACAACAGCCTGATCATTTTCACTGCCGACCATGGCGAGGGTATGGGTGAACATGATTACTTTTTCGCTCACGGTGAAAATCTATATAACAGCTTAATCCATGTCCCTCTCATCATGAAACTCGGCAACCAACTAACAGGCCGCCGGACTGATCCGGTTCAGCATCTTGATCTCATTCCCACTATTTTGAACATCCTCGGTATCAAAACCGATTTACCCTATCGTGGGCTTGATATGCTCAATCAAAGTAATACCGGCCGTGAAATCTTTTCCGAAATGAAATCACCCGTTGTCCGTAAATTTAGATGTTCACTCATCCGGGACGGGCTCAAACTTATCTATACGAATCCAACTAATGAAACTGAATTATATAATATACAAAACGATTTTTACGAACAGAACAACTTAATCAATAATCCCGCCTTTACCGATCAGATCATGCTATTACAGAATCGTCTGATCACCCTGTATCAAGAGGATCTGCTCAAGCTGAATATCAACAATAAGCCCAAAAAACTCACGGAAGAAGAACTCGAAAAAATCAAATCACTCGGCTATGTCGAATAATAACAACTCCTGACCTCTATGGCGAGTTCAATTTAATCCTATTATTACCATTAATTTACAGTCGTTCCCGGTTTTTTCTTGCTTACCGTCGGTCTGTCCAATAGAATAGAAGATATAATGTTAAGGGAATCTTGGCATCTGAGTTCCCCTTTAAGAGGGAAAGAATTCAGGTTCAAGGTTTGGGAGATATTACCTGAAGTGCGTGGGAGTAGTATAGGCTTACAGCTTATACAGTCCCGTAAAGATAAAGGCGTATAGCTGAATTCTGATAGTGTAAATACTGATTCACTCAGGTAATAACGTTTATTCAGGCATGTAATGTAAAATGATATTTATTTTCTTGAGGAGAAAAATGATGTCAGGCAAAGGATGGATGATATTGGCAGGATGGGTGGTTCCTGTGTTGTTTATAACCGGCAGCGTTTGTGCGGATGGATTAACCGAGATCAGTTTTGAAACCGCAGACATAGGCGCCGGGCGCTGGCAGTACACCTATGATGTGACCAATATTGCACTTGCGCAAGAGATAGAGGAATTCACTATCTGGTTTGAATTTGGTGACTATGACAACCTGGCCATTGAGACCCTCGATCCGCCGGCCGCCAACTGGGACGAAATCGTATGGCAGCCCGAACCGCTCATCGGCGACGACGGCGGATACGACGCCCGCGCCACCGACCTGAATATCGGTATCGGCCAAACCGTCAGCGGCTTTGCCGTCAGCTTTGACTGGCTCGGCCTGGGCGAGCCCGGTACACAATTTTACCAGCTCGTCGATCCCACCACCTTTGACGTGCTCGACGCCGGCTGGACCATACCCGAACCGGCCACCCTGTCCTTGATGGCCCTGGGCGCATTCATCCTTACCAGAAAAAATTGCTAAAATAGCGAAACAAAAGTATATCTGATTTTATATTATATATGGCAGACTATACGGATTATTCAGAGAACCGATAGATTCATGATTCACATACCGAAAAATGAATAAAAACCACGCCTGAGACAGTCCGAAGGCCGGTTACCTGAGTGATAATGACTTTATTCAATACGATTTGGCTATCCGTTCCAGACCAAAAAGTGAGGCATCCATGAAAAAGTATATTTTTTGGGCAGCAATTCTAATCTGAGTACTACCCTGTTTCGCCACCGACCGCCTGGTCCCTTCCCAATACGCCACCATCCAGGAAGCCATCAACGCCGCCGTGGATGGCGATGTGGTCATTCTCGCCGACGGCACCTACAGCGGCGACGGCAACCGTGACCTTGACTTTCTCGGCAAGCCCATTACCCTGCGCAGCCAGAACGGGCCGGAACTATGTATCATCGACTGCCAGGGCAGCGAAACAGAACCCCATCGCGGAATTCATTTTCATAGCGGCGAGGATGTGGAATCCATGGTCGTGGGAATCACCATTACCAACGGATACGAACAGATGGGCGGCGCCATCTTTTGCGAATGGATGGGATTCACCCTGAAAAATTGTATCCTGGATAACAACTCCGCCACTGGGGGTGGAGGGGGGATGTTCATTTATGGTGGCAGTCCTTTAATCCAGGATTGTATTATTCGCAACAATGTCTCACATAATTATGAAGGTGGAGGCATATGGCTCCGTTGTGCTTATCCGACATTCAACCGCTGTGAATTTGTTAATAATATATCTCATACATGCGGCGGTGGAATCAGTATGCAAGATCGGAGCGAGCCCATATTCCTCAACTGCCTCTTTCAAGGTAATAACGCTATGCAAGCGGGCGGCAGTATGTGGATATGGGACAGAAGCGCTCCCATTCTGAAAGGATGCCTCTTCACTGAAAACAGCGCTAGGGGAGGAGCAGATTTATCTATTACACAAAACGAGAAATGTGTTGTCCTGGAAAATTGTCTGTTACATCACAATGTCTCAGAATCTGTCGGGGGAGCAATTGCTGCCAGTAGCAGTAAAGGTGGAATCCTGCTGACTAATTGTACGATATGTGATAATTCCCAATTGATCGGTGCAGTATATGCGAACGAGATGACTTCATATGATATTACTAACTGTATTCTCTGGGGTAATAAAATCGGGGAAGAAATCAACCAGAACTCCCAAATTTACTGCGTGAATCTACCGCCTGAGTATGCAGAATCAAGGTGGCAATATATAACTGTAAACCATACCTGCATCCAGGGCTGGACCGGTGAAATTGGCGGCGAGGAAAATTTTGGCGACGATCCCCTGTTTGCCGATCCCAATAGTGGCGATTATCGACTATTGCCCGGATCTTCATGTATTGACACCGGCATCAATGACCCCGCCGGCTGGATACCGGTCACTGATTTTCTCGATAATCCACGACCGTTGGATGGCAATAACGACGGCCTGGCCATCACCGACCGGGGAATTCTGGAAAGCTGGCCCTCCAGCAACGAGGATCCCTTTATTCTGGTTTCCAGGTCTCAGGTAAACTTTTATGCAAACCAGAATGGCTCAGCACCCCCCCGGTTCAGTCCATTTCCATCTGGAACGGAGGCATTGCTACGCTGAACTGGACTATCTCGGAAGAGTACGACTGGCTCAGTGTCAACACCACCAGTGGCAGTTCCTTCGGCCAGATGAATGAGGTTATCATCAGCGCCAATCCCGCCGGCTTAAACCCCGGCGAGTACGAGGGCGAAATAACCATAACCGATCCGTCGGCATCGAACAGCCCTCAAACCGTAAACGTCAGGCTTCAGGTATTCCCTGAAGGACAACTCCTTACCATGCCCGCCGAATATCCCTCGATCCAGGCCGCCATCAATGCCGCCGTGAACGGCCAGACCATTATGCTTGCGGACGGATTCTACACCGGCTCCGGTAATCGTAATATCGACTTCCACGGCAAAGCCATCACCCTGCGCAGCGAAAATGGCCCAGACCACTGCATTATCTCATGCCAGGGAAACGACTATCATTACCATTATGGTTTCATTTTCCAAAATGGCGAAGGTCCGAACTCGATCCTGGATGGTATTACTATCATGAATGGATATAGGTATGATAGTGATGGAGCAGGCATACAATGCTACCATAGCAGCCCGCACGTAAAAAATTGCGTGTTCCTGAATAACCATGGAGGAGGAATATGTAATTCCGAAAACAGTAATCCCACTTTGATCCAATGCGCCTTTCTTTATAATAATAGCAACTATGGTGGAGGGATGTATAATATACTTAGCAATCCGCAGGTCATAGATTGCGTATTCCATGGAAATTTTGCCTATGTTGGCGGAGGTATGCGGGGCGGACCAGATTGGGTTAATTTACCTGAAGTACAATTCCAGGTAACACGTTGTATGTTCACCCATAACAGTGCTCAAACGTTTAAAGGGGCTATTGATCAACTGGTAACTGGAAACATAATATTTTCCGATTGCTCCTTTATCCGTAATAACTGCATAGGAGAAACGGAGAATCAAGCATTCGGCGGAGCAGTATCCTTTTTAGGCTATCAAGGTGAAGCCGTAGTGGATAACTGTATTTTCCATGACAATAGTGCCACTACGGGTGGCGCAATATATCTGGTGGAATATCTGGATTCACAGGCCACTTTTATTAATTGTTCTTTCACTGAAAACCAGGCTGGCATCGAAGGAGGGGGCATTGTCAATGGCAGACAATATATGAATAATGCTTTCGATCTACATCTCATTGATTGCGCCTTTAGGAACAATATAAATGGCGCCCTGGAAACCTATGGCGGCAATCTGAACATGGCATACTGCTCCTTACTCGAAAACCAGGGAACCGCTTTTATAAATAACTTAAGCAGCTCAATACTTAACGATTGTGACTTTATCAATAATTCATATTTTGATGGACCGGGAGGCCTGACTAATCATGACGGTGATATGACTCTCAATAACTGCAACTTTTATTATAATAGCGGGAGAAGAGGAGGAATGCTAAATACTGGCGGGATAGCAATTTTAAACAACTGTATCTTTAAGGAAAATGTCGGTGATTGGGGTGGTGGTTACGCAAATAGTAGTGGAGGCCAATCGACCCTGCTTAATTGCCTGTTCGTTAATAATTCAGCGACAGTTGGCGGCGCCTTCAGGAACATTGAAAGTGATGCTACGCTGACCAACTGCACCTTATTTGGCAATACAGCTGAGAATGTCGGAGGAATATACAATTACACCAGCTATTCTTCCATTACCCTAACCAATTCCATCCTCTGGAACAACAGCGATGATACAAACGGCACGGGCAAAGACGCCCAGATCAATTCGCAGGGCACTCAGGACATTAATTATTCCTGTATCATGAATTTACCCGAACCGCTTCCCGGCAAGGGCAATATCAATCTGGACCCGCTGTTTGTGGATACCCCGGGAGGGGATTTTCACCTGCAGCCCTATTCACCCTGTATTGACGCCGGTGATCCCGCCTCGGACTTCGGTCTCGAACCTGAACCTGACGGCGGGCGCGTTAATATGGGCGCTTACGGCAATACCCCTCAAACCACTTCCAAAGGCGGCCTGATCCTGCGGTCATGCCGGATTCTGGATAAAATCCGCGTGGGTCGAACACTATTCGAGTACCAGATTGCCGTCACCTTAAATAATAACGGACTGGATCCTCTGACCAATATCCAACTGGAGATCCTCAACGCATCCGGCAATGTGGTGATAACAGATTCCCTGGTAACTTTCGATTCCCTTGAACCTGCTCAAACTCTGACCAGCGCAGATACCTTCACCCTGCGTGTGGACCGTTAGGAACTTATTGACATGACCACCATCAACTGGCAGGCCACTTTCGACATACCCGGTTCCGCCTCCAGCCAGCAATCCTTCACCTCGATCCTTGACCTGAATTCCGTAACCAGTGACATCACCGGCGCGACAGCAAAGTAAACCTGGATGACTTTGCCAGCCTGGGCCGGTATTGGCTTGTGGATGCCCCCTCGGTCAATCTTGCCGGGGAAAACACCATCGACATAGAGGATCTCATGGTTCTGACCCAAAATTGGTTGCTGGCTCAATAAAAACCAAACAGGGCCAACCATCTGGCTGCCTTGTATAGATTAATCATGACGACATCAAGGCCAATAATCACACTTCGATGGTTAATTTGCACCGCCCAGATATTAATTTTTGCATATTGTCAAATTTTGGGCATGCCTTATGGGGGGTTTAAGCATAAAAAAAGGAAGATCCTGCCGTGGCGAGAGGATCTTCCACTGATCCATACAAATACCACTCCAATTTTTGGAGCAGTATTGCTTTTTCGTCGAATACCATTATTCGACCGGGTTCGAAGACCAATATTTTTGGTGATGCGTCGTGCAACGAACCCGCTGTAGTTACTACTACAGCTTACCTTTTCTTTTTAGTGGCTTTTTTCTTAGTGGCTTTTTTCTTAGTAGCTTTTTTCTTGGTAGCTTTTTTCTTTTTCGCTACTTTCTTTTTAGCTTTTTTCTTTTTCGCTACTTTCTTTTTAGCTTTTTTCTTTGCCACTTTCTTCTTCGCCTTCTTCTTCGCCATGTGCATCACCTCCTTTCTATGAAGATATTAACTCTGGTTTGATAACGTGTCAAAAAAAATTTTACCATATAGAACTTTTTCCGCTTGAAATACACTATTAATTTGTTCTTTGACAAAAAATTACTTTGTTTTTCCTTATCGTCACTTGCACAATTGCATCTTCATAATATTTTTCTATGTTATAACCACCTTTTTACCTTTTCATATGCACATTCATGTCAAAAGTCAAAAGAAAAAACGATTTTATTGAACAATTTAACAGGTTATCTGATAGTAACGTCAAAAAATGGGTGTTTTTTTAGTCTTTTTACTTATTATTGCGTTCATTTGAATAAAAAAACAGCCTGTTCCTGATATTTTTTTCTGTTACATTATTATTCTGGTGATGATTTTATTATCACTTTGCATCCATACTACAGGATTATTACCTGATGAAAGATCATGATTTTCGAATTTAATCTTCTTTCATAAAGATTTTTCCTTTTGACCAGTCCAAATTATTTTACGTATCCAAATTTAATTAAGTGAGAATAATCCGGGAAAAT
>JAFGHE010000327.1 GCA_016930295.1 Sedimentisphaerales bacterium | reverse complement strand
TTTTGTATACTATATGTTGTGGTGGCGCAAGTCCTTATTTATCGGACATTTATAAACACAAAACTCGCTTACTGGAAACGGCACTAGCGTCTCTCCGCGTGATCCGGGGATCCTGAAGGCCATCTTCCCGACCCCGGCTGTCGCCATCTTCCTATTCAAACCAGGAACATAAAATTGCAGGGGCTCAACCAATGGGCCTGCCCACAGAAATCAGAAGATGAAGAATAGCACACGGATTGCACGGATGATACGGATTGACACGGATTTTACCATTCATACTCCATCTCAGCCATTCTGAGAATTTTTGTAAATTTTTTATCGCCGGCTTTCAGATTTTCTATAAGTTCATCAAACGTCTGGCCATCAGGTTTGGCCCCATACTGCCATACTGATACCTCATCATTTTTATGTACTTTGAAAAACAGTGTTTTATTCTTAGACTTTCCAGTTTCACGATAGACGACAAACCAGTAGGAACCGGTGTGTCCGCCATATAGGAATCCATGAGACGAATCTCCGGAATTCAATACCCCTGGAAAAACACTATCATCATTATAATCACCCATTCCCGAGGATTCGATATGATAAAAACATATCTCATCAAACTCCCGGCGAACACTGCCCGGCAGGGCACACACCTCCCAGACCCTCTCATAATCCCCGGTTATCTCCATTTCTGGGGAGATTACAACGTTCTCCGGCCGGGTATTGAAACAACACCCACCAAACAACCAAAAAACGAGTAATAATAGTATTCTCTTAGTGAAATCTATAACCATACAATAAAATCCGTGTCAATCCGTACTATCTGTGTCATCCGTGTGCTATTCTTACTATCGTTTTTTCTCTAATAATATTCCGGTTCAAACCACCGGATTAACCAGGCGCCCAAGACCCTCGATTTCTACGGATACGTTATCGCCGGGCCGGAGGAGTAATTTCGGTTCGCGCGCCCAGCCGATGCCTTCGGGGGTACCGGTCAGGATGATAGTGCCGGGCAGCAGGGTGGTGTCCTGGGAGATGAAATGAATCAGGGTGCGCACGTCAAAGATCATTTCGGAGGTATTACCCTGCTGGACGATCTGGCCGTTGAGTTCGGTCTTGATAGCCAGATTCTGTACATCTTCAATCTCTTGAGGCGTAACCAGAAACGGACCCAGCGGAGCAAAGGTATCGAACCCCTTGCCCCGGCACCACTGGCCGCCGCCCCGCTGCTTCTGCCAGATACGCGCGGACACGTCATTGCCGATGGTATATCCCAAAACATAATCCAGGGCTTCATCTTTACTCACATTCAAGCAGGCCCGGCCTATCACGACCGCCAGTTCCCCTTCGTAATCCACTTCATCAGCGCAAACGGCGGGTATCCGGATTGGTTCCTGATGACCGATCGCGGCGCAGGGATTTTTCATAAACAAAACCGGCTCCGCCGGCACCTCGCCCCAACCTTCCCTGACATGCTGTGCGTAATTGAGTCCCACACAGATAATCGTGCGCGGCTCACCCGGCGGCAGCCAACGCCTGGCCATAACGACCTCGTTCGTTATTAACAGGGGCGATAACAGAGATTCATTATCCAGCCGGACAAGAGAACCGCTCGACTGTCGGGCGACGTAAAGTGTTCGGCCCCGGTCATCAATGATTCGTGCGATTTTCATGAATATACCTATCCAGATAACTAAAACCAATTTAGCCGACTGATTATACCTTTTACTTACAGCCATGTTAAGGGTAACTCCTAAGAAATTTTTTCATCTGCCGGGGTTGCCATCTGAGTAATATTCGCTACAATACCAATTCACAGGCCGGCAGGTTGGAGCAGACTCAAGCCGCGGCATAATTCAAGGATATTTTATAACTTCTGTCTATGGGAAAGGTTAAGACATGCTAGCCAGAATTTACAGTTCGGCCATTGTGGGAATTGACGCGGTCTTATGTGAAGTGGAGGTGGATGTCGCCAGGGGCGGGATGGAAAAAACCAATATTGTCGGACTGCCGGACACCGCGGTCAAGGAAAGCTTCGACCGGGTCCGCAGCGCCATTACCAATTGCGGCTATCCGTTCCCCCTAAAGGCCAGCATCATCAGCCTGGCGCCAGCCAATATCAAAAAGGAAGGACCCAGTTTTGATCTGCCCATTGCCGTGGGCATGCTCCTGGGCCAGTCAGTAGTGGATAACGACCTGGTAACCGACACCGTCATGCTGGGCGAACTGGCCCTTGACGGCCGGGTCCGCCCGGTTAAAGGTGTATTATCCAGCGCTATCATGGCACGGGACAGCGGATTTTCCACTATCCTGGTGCCTGCCGATAACGCCGAAGAAGCCGCCGTCGTGGACGACATCAAGGTCATCCCCATCACCTCGCTCACCCAGGCCGTGGGCTTTCTCAACGGACAACTCCCTTTAGAGCCAACCGAAATGGACATTGAATCGCTCTTTGCCATTGCCTCGCATTATGATCTGGACTTTTCCGATGTCAAAGGCCAGGAATCGGTTAAGCGGGCCCTGACCGTGGCTGCGGCAGGGAATCACAATATATTAATGATCGGCCCGCCGGGCACCGGCAAAACCATGCTCACGAAACGCCTGCCCACCATCATGCCTAAATTATCGCTGGAAGAGTCCCTGGAGACCACGCGCATTCATTCCGCACTGGGATTATTAAAAAAAGATGAGCCCCTGCTGGCGCGCCGTCCGGTGCGCAGCCCGCATCATTCCGCCAGCGGCCCGGCCCTGATCGGCGGCGGCAGCGTGCCCAAGCCGGGCGAACTTTCACTGGCCCATAACGGCCTGCTGTTTCTGGACGAGTTCCCGGAATTTAAACGCAGTGTACTCGAGACCATCCGCCAGCCGCTGGAAGATGCCTGTGTGACCATTTCCCGCGCGGCCGGGAGCCTCTGCTTTCCCGCTAACATCATGCTGGTCGCGGCCATGAATCCATGCCCCTGCGGCTATCTGACTGATCCGAAACGAAAATGTAAATGTACACCCAACCAGGTGGAACGATATTTATCCCGTATTTCCGGCCCGCTGCTGGACCGGATTGATATCCATGTCGAAGTACCGGCCGTACGCTTTCAGGAACTGGCCAGTGACCGTGACGGCACCGGCTCCCAGGACATGCTCGAACAGGTCGTCAGGGCACGCCATAAACAGGACCTCCGTTTCAGCAATACCGATATTCGATCCAACTCGCAGATGAACAGCCGGCAGGTGCGCGCCTACTGCAAACTCGACGATAACGGCATGAACCTGATCAAACAGGCCGTTTACGAACTGGGCCTCTCGGCCCGGGCCCATGACAAGGTTCTCAAAATAGCGCGCACCATTGCCGACCTGGATGATTCCGAAAACATCCAGGCTCACCACGTCTCCGAAGCCATCCAGTACCGGCGCCTGGACAGAAACCTCTAGCAGTCCGGCTTACTGTCAAAATCTGGCATTTCGTTAAAACATATCATTTTTTCGGTGGTCGATCTGGTATTGGACACGTAAAATGACGCCAGCGTCAAAAGTATTGCGAACGCTTGTTTCTGGATTAAAAACAACGGTTTTAAGTGCCAATATCCACTTTTGACGGTAGCA
>JAFGHE010000326.1 GCA_016930295.1 Sedimentisphaerales bacterium | reverse complement strand
TCCCATTCACCGGTTGAAGTGCCAGTGGTGGGAGTTAAATCCAGCCAGGAGCATGCTTCGGTGATCTGCCAGTTTAAGGCGCCGAGGGCACTGTTTCGGATAGATAGTATCTGATCGTCAGGGATTGGATCACCCAACCAGTATACAAATGAATATGATGTCTGAGAAAGCTCTATGACCGGGCCAATGACTTCCAGTTCGACAGACACGGATTGAGGACTATTGGACGCATTGGGGTCATAAATGAGTAAATCATAATAATATAATCCTGTCGATAAACCACAAGGATCGACTGATACCATAACTTCATCATATTCGGTATCGGATATTCCTGTTAAAGGACTCACATCAAGCCAATTGCAACTATTAACTATTTCCCATTCAATTGCATTAAAGGAACAATCACTCCATATATTGAATGTTTCGGTTGCCGGATATTCTTCTCCCTTAATATAAACAAAATCGATATGGGTTCGGTCTAAAGCGATCTCTGCCTGACACTCTCTTATAATAATGATAGTATCCAGTAAAGTAGCCCAATCATCATATAATAGTATGAAACTGGCCGGTTCATCATAATTAGTGACAGAAACATCAAAAGTAAAATGTACACCACTCTGGACGGTTAGGGTATCGTCCGGGTTCCAATCCAGCGCACCGATTTGATAGTATCCGGTATAACCATAAACATCTTCAATATAATAGGCATCCGGCCCGGCTTCCGGATAAATAACACAGTTGTCAATCGCAATACCTGTGACATAGGGACTATAACTTCCTGAGGGATCCCATTGATTGAAGCCAACATAACTTTCATACGACGAACTATCATCACTAGCCAGGCTGATTGTTCCAGTGGTCCCTACAGGTATATATATTACATCAGCATCCTGTCCATTGACTTGAAAGCTTAAATCAGCATATAGGGTGGATGTTAAAACAATAATGTTGACAATAAAGACCCATTTTTTCATCGTACTTTCCTTCTCCTTTGCCAGAGAGTTCTGGAATATAAACATGGAATTTCAAATCAAACATGTTTAGAGTCCGTAAGTTTATCTTACGAACAGGTCTATTATAACCTATTTTCAGTATAAAGATCAAAGAGAAAATAGGCATACAGGATATTAAATGGAATCAATAAAATCATAACATATTAATAACACAGTAATTAGTACAAGTGCGATTTCGCACTTTTTATTAAATTTCATTCAGGCAGGCTGATGCCACTGTCAAAAGTGGATATTGGCACTTAAAACCGTTGTTTTTAATCCACAAACAAACGTTCGCAATACTTTTGACGTGTCTCATCCCGATTTATCGGGGCTGGCGTCCAGGCTGACATGGGTAAAAGGGACTGTAGAGTGAAATTTGATATTATATATCATTAGCGGACTAATTATCGCAGTTATATAGATATATATTATGATCGCCCCTTCTACGAAACATGCAAAACTGGTGAGATTATCGATACTTTTCTTTATGGAGGCCGTAGTGTTTCATTTTGGTGTAGAGGGCCCTTTGATTGATGCCGGCCTTTTGGGCGGCGACACCGACTTTTCCGTGGCTGGCCTGGAGCAGGTGGGCGAGGTATTTCCTTTCGACCTGTTCATAGACTTCTTTGCGCAGATATTTTAAGGGCTTATCCTGCCAATCTGGAGATAATTTTACGGAGTTCGTGTTTAATCCGTTTGCTAAAGCCACATCAGGTCCTCCGGCGAGGGCGGCTGAGACGTGCAGGGGCAGGTCATCGGGCGTAATCATGTCATTTTCGCAAAGCAGTATGGCCCTTTCCAGGACATTGAACAGTTCGCGGACATTGCCAGGCCAGTCGTATAAACACAGCCGTTCGACAGCATCATCGGTAATTCCCCGCACATCGCTGCCGATCCGTCTGGACATAAAAGCGATAAACTCCCGGGCCAGTTCCGGGATGTCTTCGAGTCGTTTGCGCAGGGGCGGGATGGTCATTCGAAAGACATCCAGTCGGTAATAGAGGTCTTTGCGAAAACGTCCGGCCCGGACCTCACTTTCGATGTCCCGGTTGGTAGCGGCCAGGATGCGAACATCGATACTCATGGGTTTTTCGCCGCCCAGGCGTTGAATCTTTTTCTCTTCGAGCACGCGCAGCAGTTTCACCTGAAGATGGGTGGGGATTTCACAGATTTCATCCAGGAAAAGAGTTCCCGAATGGGCCATTTCAAAACAACCCCGGCGAGACCTGAGAGCTCCGGTGAAAGCGCCTTCTTCGTGGCCGAACAGTTCGCTTTCCAGGATGGTCTCCTGAAACACACCACAATTTATCGCGACGAATGGATTCTCAGAACGAGGGCTTTCATTATGAATCGTGTGAGCCAGCCGTTCTTTGCCTACTCCTGTTTCACCGAGGATCAAGACAGCGGTATCCGATTTCACGGCCCGGCGTGCCATTTTCATGAACTTCTGCATAGCCGTGCTGTCGGCAACGAAGCTATCTAGTAATGGTTCAGGCTCTTTCATTTCTGCAGGAATAAAATGCGGAGCGAGCCTGGCTCGCTTTGCCAAAATTGTACTGACTGCCTTCTTAAGGACATTGGCGGGCAGATGGCTTTCCAGTAAAACGTCAAAGCCGGCGGCAATATATTGGGCCCGTTCCCTCGAGGTTTCGGTATCGGCTATGATAACAATCGAGGGAATTCCAGGCAAATCCTGCAAAGCCCTGATCTCGTTGCTTATAAGTTTGGGGATAAATTCGCGGGAAACAATGATCACATCGTTGGTTTTGCGCCGGATCTGCTTCCAGAAAAGACGTGATTTGGTGATTAATTCAGTGTGTGTATAAGAACACGTAACGATTCTTTCCAACCTGCTCCGCAAGATGGGATCAGTAACGGCAATAGTGATTTGCAGTAACATGATTGTAACTATCTCAGTAAAAGGTTATCGGCTATTCAGTATTTTAATACCTGTTATTTAGGTAGTCAACTACAAAAACAGACAGCACGGCTGCCAAAAAAAATAACCGAAAAATTATAAGTTCTTTTTTAATAAGTAATTATATTACATATATCTGATATTATCGGACTCTGGCATGATAATTGCTTATAGTAATAATACGAATAGTTATAGAAAAAGAAATTACCTGAGTATTCAGGTTTTGACCAGGTAGAGGGAGTCGGCAATGGTAATTTCACAAAAAGTCCAGGCGAAAATTGATAGTATGCCACTATCTGCAGTACAGAAAAAAAATGTCGAAGAGATTATGGCCAAACCAGTCACCTATATTGCCAACAAGAAGTTTGCCAGGCCGTCGGTCATGAAGAACATTCTGGACCATGAGGTTATGGTTCTTCCTGGAACGCCGCTCGAAGCCGAAGATGAGCAGGTTCTGTTTCTCCAGATGAACTATCGGCGTTATCTGATATCTCAACGTCGAGGGCGTCTGTTGAAGAGAGGCCGTTGGAATCTCCAGGAAATTCTTGAGTTAGAGGATTGCTATAATTTACAAATGAAATGCCGGAGTAATATAGTGACTCATAACATGGGGCTGGTGCTGGCCATGGCCAAGCGGAGCAATTTTCCGGGAGTGGAGTTTACAGATCTGGTAAGTGAAGGAAGTATGGCCCTCCTGCGTGCGACAGAAAAATTTGATTGCGAGCGTGGATTCAAGTTCAGTACTTATGCGTGTCAGGCGATTTTGAAGAGCTTTGCCCGCCCGGTGAAGCAATATTGTCGTTATCGCAAATATTTTCCGGTTCAATGGGATACTACCATGGATAAAGATGTCTATCAGGAAGATAGTCTCGAAGACAGCAGGAGAGAATGGATAGAGGCACTCCTTACCATCATGAATAAGAACCTGGCGGGTCTATCGGACGTTGAAAAGAATGTTGTAGATATGCGTTTCAGCCTGAACGATCATGGTCAGAAGATGCTGACCCTGGAAAAGACAGGAGAGAAGCTGGGATTATCGAAAGAGCGTATAAGGCAGATTCAGAACCAGGCTTTATCGAAACTACGATCAGCTACCTGGGAGCGGATGGTACCATGTAAGAAGTAGCATTAATGGCGAAAAAGAGAAAAAAGCGGCTTGGGAAACCATCGGAACCTGATAAGGATATAAAGGACGATAAAAATAATAAGACGAGAGCTATTCCACCTTTTCCCAAGCGATAGTGTAAGGTGAAAGAAAGGGTATTATAAAAATGAACATATTATTGGTATATCCCGGCGTTCCGGATACATTCTGGAGTTTTAAGCATGTATTGAAGTTTATTTCCAAGAAGTCTGCGTTTCCGCCTCTGGGCTTATTGACGGTGGCTTCGCTGCTGCCGAGGGAATGGGAGAAAAAGCTTATAGATGTCAATGTTACGGAACTTCAGGATGAGCAGATTAGCTGGGCGGACATGATATTTATCACGGCCATGATTGTGCAAACGGAGAGTGCCCAGGAGATTATCAACCGTTGTAAAGCCCAGGATAAGATTGTGGTCATGGGGGGGCCGACGGCGACGAGTCAGCCCGATAAATTTACAGGAGTTGATTATTTTGTACTGAACGAGGCAGAGACTACATTACCGCTGTTTTTGGCCGACCTGGCGCAGGGTGAAGCCAAGCCGGTTTATTCTTTATCGGATCGACCTGATATAACCCAGACACCGCTGCCGGAATGGTCGCTGATTGATTTTAGAGATTATGCGACGATGCCGGTGCAGTATTCCCGGGGATGTCCGTTTGATTGCGAGTTTTGTGATATTGTGGCGATGTATGGCCGGACACCCCGGACCAAGACGCCCGAACAGATGGAAAGGGAACTGCAATCACTCCTTGATGCGGGCTGGAGAGGAAATGTTTTTATCGTTGACGACAATTTCATCGGGAACAAATCGAATGTCAAAAAGATGCTCCCTGCACTAATCCAATGGCAAAAAGAACACAAGTATCCATTCACATTTACCACGGAAGCCAGTACCAATTTAGCGGATGATGAAGACCTTATGCAGATGATGAGTGCCGCGAATTTTCATAAGGTTTTTGTGGGGATTGAAACTCCGAACCTCGATAGTCTCAAAGAATGCGGTAAGTATCAGAACACGACTGGAAATCTGGAAGATGCGGTAAGGGTAATTCAAGAGAATGGCATGCAGGTTATGGGGGGATTTATCATCGGGTTTGATCATGATAGCGAACATATATTTGAGGATCAGATTTATTTCATTCAGAAAGTTGGAATTGTCACGGCAATGGTAGGGTTGCTGAATGCCCTGCCGCGAACACGGCTCTGGCATCGGCTCAAAGCTGAAGGAAGGCTCCTGGGAGAGAGCACGGGAGAAAATACCGATGCCCATATAAATTTTATTCCCACCATGGCACGGGAAAAGCTGGTGGCGGGCTATCGGGAAATTCTTTCGAACTTATATTCCCCCCGACAGTACTATGAGCGGATTAACACGTTTATAAAAAATTACAAACCCCGGGTTAAAAAAAGGATCACGACTGAAGATATTATGGCTTTTATTAAAAGCATATGGAGTATCGGAATCCGATCGAAGGCCCGATTTTTGTATTGGAAACTCATTTTCAAGACATTTTTCAGCAAGATTCAGGCGGTTTCCGTGGCAATAGAGCTGGCCATCTATGGATTGCATTTTGAGCAGGTGAGCCGAAAAATACTAAATGTTTGATATAAGGAGTAAGAGAGCTTATGCGAATACTGCTGGTGCAACCTGATTATTTTTCCAAAAACCTGGGATTCCGCCTGTTGGCCCTGCCGGAACCATTGCATCTGGAAGTGGTCGCGGCGTCGGTACCGGACCACGATGTGTGTATCCTGGATATGAGACTGGACGGGAATCTCGAGGCTGCGTTAAAAAAGTTCTGGCCGGAGATGGTTGCGGTTACGGCACTGACGCCCGAAGTGTATGCCGTTCAGAACATATTACTACAGGTCAAGGCCTTTTCTTCGGAGATATTTACCGTGGTAGGCGGCCATCATGCCACCCTTTTGCCGGAAGACTTCTTTATAGCCCAGGTTGATGCCATCGCCGTCGGGGAGGCAGAATTGATGTTTGAGGACCTGGTCCGGGCTGTTGCGTACCGTCGTGGCCTGGGAGGTGTATGCAATATCATCTGGCAAGATCGTAACGGGCAGTTTGTCCGAAACCGTCTCACGAAATCGCATGTAAATATGGATGCTGTGCCCCTGCCCCGTCGAGATCTGACGGAAGCCTATCGCAACGAATACTTTTTCCTGTTTGACAAACCTGATACCTCTGTTGCCACCTCAAGAGGTTGCCCCTACCGGTGCAAGTTCTGCAGTGTTCATGAATTCTATCGTGGACAAACCAACCAGATGACATCCGAGCGGGTGTTATCAGAGATATCTGCTGTTTCTACTGCGCATATCACTTTTGTGGACGACAACTTTCTGATGAACACCCGGCGAGAGAACGCCATAGCCGATATGATCAGGTCTGAGGGTATAAAGAAGAGATACTCCATGGAATGCCGTACGGATTCCATCGCCAGGCATCCGGAACTGGTGGAGAAATGGGTAAATATCGGGCTGTATGCGGTATTGCTGGGACTGGAGGGAGGAAGTGACAAGACACTCAAGGGGATTAATAAATCCTGTACTATTGATACCAACAATCGGGCCATCAGGATTCTGCAGGATAACGGCGTGATCATATGGGGAGCATTCATTGTCGATCCGGAATGGACCGAGGATGATTTCAGACAACTTCGCGACTATGTCAGGGAAAAGCAAATTACGCATACACAATATACGATTCTCACTCCCCTGCCCGGCACGAGTCTGTATCGCAGCCGCTATGAAGACCTGCTAACGCATGACTATTCCTGTTTTGACACCCTGCATGTGGTCCTGCCCACACGTCTACCCCGGGATGTGTTTTACCAGAACTTCGCTGATCTTTACCGGCAGAGAGATATTGGCCCCTATTACGATCTGGTACAGGCGGGCAAGATGACCATTGAAGATTGCAAACGCGGCAAGATCATGCTGGATACGATGTCAGATTGGGAACGCTATATCGAGAAAGACCCGATTCTGGGAACAAAAAATCTATATAACACCATCTGCTGATCTTGCTGTGTCTCTCGACAAGGGCGAATATTATGCGACGGCGGGGCTGGATTCCTGTTCGTTTTCCTCACCGGTGAAACGTACGGCCACTTTTTTGCTGACGCCCTGTTCCTGCATGGTGATTCCATAGATGACATCGGCGATGCTCATTGTTCGTCGTGAGTGGGTGATGATAATGAACTGGGAGTCGGTGAGGAACTCCTGGATGAGCAGGGTGAATCGTTCGATGTTGGCTTCATCGAGGGCGGCGTCCACCTCGTCGAGCAGGCAGAAGGGGCTGGGTTTACTCTTGAAGATGGCCAGCAGCAGGGAGACAGCGGTCATGGTTTTTTCGCCACCGCTGAGGAGCGAGATGCTCTGGAGCTGTTTGCCGGGCGGGCGGGCGATAATTTCGATGGGGCATTCGAGCACATCTTCAGGGTCTTCCAGGATGATTTCGGCGCGTCCGCCGCCGAAGAGTTTGCGGAAGAGTTCGGCGAAGTTGATTCGGATGGCCTCGAAATTTCTGAGGAACAGTTCGGTGCTTTCGGCGTTGATTTTTTCGATAAGATTTTCCAGTTGATGTTTGGCGTGGGAGAGGTCTGAGAACTGGCCGGAAAGGTACTCGAGACGCTGTTCGAGTTCCTCCTGCTCGGTGATGGCGTCGAGGTTGATATTGCCCAGCCGGTGGATTTTGTTACGCAGTTCCTCGATTTCCGCGGCCACGGCGTCCCAGTCCATATCCTGGTATTCATAGCTGGAGAACTGCTCGTTGAGATTAATGCCCAGGTCTTCCTGGCCCCGCTGGGTAAGATTTTCGCAGCGTAGTTTATTCTCGTTCAGTTGCATCTGCAGTTCATGGAGTTGTTCCTGGAGTTGCTCTCGCTGCTGATGGAGAGAGCCCGCGGTTTCGGACTGCTGGTGCTTTTCGGTATGGAGCTGGTCGCGGTTTTCGCGTAGTATGCGGGACGTTTCCTGGTGCTGCTGGCGTGAAGTGAACAGTTCGGCGATGGTATTTTCAGCGGAGAGTATGCCCCGCTGGCTGGTTTGCAGGTTTTCGCGGGCGTTTTGCTGGTCGGTCTCCATGGTATTGATACTATGCTGCATCTGCTGCATCTGGCTCTGGATGCTGGCGATCCGTTCCTGGAGTGCCAGGCGTTTCTGCTGGGTCTGGCCGAGACAGACTTTAAGTTCGGTGAGTTCATCGAGTTTCTGGACGTCCTGGATTTCCAGGTTTTGAATCTGCTGCTGGAGTGTGTCAACCCGAGCCTGGCGTTGAGAGTTTACGGTTTCGAGATCGTTGAGGTTGTCCTGGCTGGATTTCTGGAGTTGCAGAGCTTCCTGGATTTGCAATTCGATGCTTTCCACTTCCGAGGTAATCAGAGGCTGTTCCTGCTGTAGCCGGTTGAGGTTCTGTTCGATCTGTTCCAGTTGGCCACGGGTGCTGATTTCTTCAGTGCTGGTCTCATAGATGGCGGTGCGCAGTTCCTGCAGGTTTTTCTCCAGGTGTTGGGCCTGGTTGTCGAACTGCTGGTTCTGATTCTGCAGATCGGTAATGCGTTCTTCTGTCTGGGCCAGGTCTTCGGTGAGCTGTCGGAGTTCGCTTTTTCGTGAGATAAGCCCGACATGGTTGGTCTGTGGTCCCAGGTGAATGGTACCATCGGGTTCGATCAGTTCGCCTTCCATAGTGACCCATCGGTAGCCGGGCGGTGCGATCTGCGAAAGTCGCAGGGCGGAATCGATGGTATCGACCAGCATGGTTTTACCCAGCAGGTGCCAGCAGAGGTGTTCACAGTCGGGAGGATAGGTAATCAAATCGATAAGGCGTTCCTGGACCTCAGGATAGGGTGAAAAATCAAAGCCGTTTTTAAAGGGTCCCAGCCGGTCGAGGCAAATCATCTTAACGCGGCCCAATAGATCGCTGAGGCTGTCGCTGTCTTCGAGAATGGCCTGGGAATGGGTGGCGATGAGGTCCTGTGCGCGGTGTGCGAGAGCGGCTTCGACGATGCCGGCGTATTTGACGTCCGCATGGATAAATTCGGCAACCATGCCTTTGATATAATAGAATTTTTCCGGGTTCTCGAGTTTGGTCTGGAGAATGTGCCTGACGCCCTGGTCCACGCCTTCCAGGCGGGC
>JAFGHE010000325.1 GCA_016930295.1 Sedimentisphaerales bacterium | reverse complement strand
TCAGATATCGCACATATCCGGATTAGAAATCCCTGATTCCTTTCCCAAAGCCCGTGTCCATATTCTGCCGAAAATCAGAGATCACTTTTATTATACGGCCCTTCAGTTACAGTCTCAGTTATCCCAAAAACCATATCCACTCGGGCCTTATCAGGTATGGGCGGACAATCTCTCCGTTGAACTGGTATATGACACGGAGCGGGCGATCGCGACAATAACAGCCGATCAGCTGGCAACATGGGGGAAAAGTTATGATGAGGTCTTGACCGTGGCACGTGATAATTTATGGCAGATGAGTAATAAGTCATTTCTTGAAGCGTCGCCGGGCGTTTATGTCTCCGACTGGCAGGACAACCACGATGCCTCGCGCATGTTCCTCCATGATTTAATCTGGCAAATGAAGGTCAAGGGAGATCATGTCGTTACGATCCCGCACCGGGACCGGCTTATGATCACCGGCTCAGAGGATGAGCAGGGGCTTGTCCGGATGGCTCAGGAGACGAAAAAAGAATATCTGGAAAATCCGCGGCGCCTCACGGCTCTGGCGTTTCGGCTTAACGATGATACCTGGCAGCCCTACGTGCCGGCCCCGGATCATCCCGCTTACCCGCTCTTCCGGGAACTTCATATAATATATTGGGCCAATGTGTATAATGAACAAAAGCAATTACTGGATAAATTACACAGTAAAGAAGGCCTGAACACGCTGGTCGGAGGCTACAACGTTGCCTCTGAGAGATTCACACAGAATATTGTGATGTCCTATTGTATCTGGGGAGACGGTGCAAGCTGGCTTTTACCCCGTACGGAAAAGATCGGATTCTGTTGCATGAATGAATCAGGGAAACCTATCGTCCTGGGTATGGCGGACTGGGAGCAGGTCTGTCACAGCTTGGGTGATTTGATCCAGGAAGATAACTCTTTTTATCCGGTTCGTTATCGCGTCACTCAATTTCCTTCCGAGGACCACTTGAAAAAAATACAGCTGAAGCCGGTCGGTGAATAAATCTTAGCAAGGAACTCCTGATTTGAATGATACGATGTCATTGGTAGATACCCATACCCATCTGGCCCTGAATGAATATGCCGACACGCTGGATGACGTGCTGAATCGCTCGCGCCAGGCGGGGGTGGACACCTGGATGGTGATCGGAACAAGTCTGGATGAGAGCGCCGCCGGTATTGAATTATGTAAAAAACATCCGGGGATGTACGCCGGCGCGGGCATCCATCCGCATGAAGCAGGTAAACAGGAAAAGGGCTGGCTGGAAAAATTACGCCATCTCACCGGCGAAGACAGGGTCATGGCCATCGGAGAGATTGGCCTGGACTATTATTATGAATTTTCCGACCGATACCGGCAAAGGCAGGTGTTTCGTCAGCAGTTGGAACTGGCCGGCCAGATGGGGCTGCCGGTGATCATTCACTGTCGCAGTGCCATGGATGAGTGTCTGGCAATTCTGGACGAATGGCAACGGGACGATATCCCGGTAGTATTTCACTGCTTTGGTGAAGGGCCCGACCTGGCCCAACAGATACTTGACCGGGGCTACTTCATCTCGTTTACAGGTCTTATAACATTTGATAATGCCCGCCAGGTCCAAAAGACCGCCCAATATGTTCCCCTGGAACAAATCATGCTCGAAACCGACTGTCCCTATATGAGCCCCCATCCCAAACGTAACGTCAAGCCCAACGAACCGGCATTCATTGTTCATATAGCGGAAAAACTGGCCCAATTAAAAGGCCTGACTCTCGAGGAAATTGCCCAAGCAACCACACAAAACAGCCGATTATTCTTTGGGATAGGATAATCTATATTAAAAATGAGGTAAAAAATGGCTTTATCACTGGTAACTGGTGGAGCAGGATTTATCGGAAGTAACATGGTCCGTTTCCTTCTACAGAAGGGCCAACAGGTGCGCGTGCTGGATAACTTTGAGACCGGCAAACGTGAAAACCTTTCCGAAGTATCTGACCGGATCGAATTAATCGAAGGCGATATCCGCGACCAGGAAATCGTCAAAAAGGCCGTTGACCAGGCGGAGATCGTCTATCATCTGGCAGCCCTGGGGAGTGTGCCGCGTTCCATGAAGGATCCAGCCACCACCCACGCCGTAAACACGACCGGCACATTCATCGTTCTGGACGCCTGCCGCCAGGCGAATGCCAAACGCGTGATCTTTGCCTCCAGTTCCTCGGTGTATGGCAAGAACAGGGTACTGCCGCAACATGAGGAACTGCCTCTGGCTCCGATCAGTCCCTATGCCGCCAGTAAGGCTATTGGCGAGTTGTATTGCCGTACGTTTTATGAGTCCTTTGGCCTGCAGACCATCTGCCTGCGCTATTATAATGTATTTGGCCCGCGCCAGGACCCGACCAGCCAGTATGCTGCGGCGATCCCCCTGTTTGTCTCTGCCCTGCTGCGCGACCAGCCGCCCCGGATATTTGACGACGGCGAACAGTCACGCGGCTTTACCTATGTGGAAAACGTGACCAACGCCAACTGGCTGGCGGCCCAGGCTAACGAAACGCATGGACAAGCCGTGAATATATCCACCGCTACCTCCGTTACGGTTAATAATGTCGTGAATGAAATTCGGTCACTGCTGGGTAAAGAGCATATCGAGCCGGTGTATGCACCGCCCCGACCCGGCGATATTAAGCATTCACTGGCCGATGTCACACGCGCCAGAGAAATCATAGGGTACGAGCCTCTGGTCAGCTTTGAACAGGGCATCCGTCGGGCCATCGACTGGTATAAAAAAAATCTGTAAAACTGAAACTAACTTAAATTGACCGATTACTTTTCAGTCAATTATAAATATATATGACACCGTTATATGAAATTTTCATTGTTACCTTAAACTCAGTGCCTTTGTGCCTCAGTGCCTTTGTGCCTTCTTAAATACATCATGGCTAAAAAAAACAATCCAGAAAAAAACGATTCGACCAGGAAAAAGGCGGCCTCCGCCTTATCCAACAGCCAGGTCATGCTCAAGGCGGCTCTGGATGTCATTAAAAAGCGAAAATTACAGGCCCTGTTACTCTATGTGGACGGCCTGGATGATGTCAGGGAACTGGAGACCATTAATTTTTCCGGCCGGGTCCAGGTTGTTCTGGTGGTGCGTAGTGAGGAGGCGTACGAGGCGGCCCTGAAATATACAAAAAATGTTGTTCGAATCCCGCAGGTTAATCTGACGCGTATGGGCCATATCAAGATGGCCGTGATGCTGGCCTTCTCCAAGCGATTACTTCATGAGAATGATCGGTTTGTCTTTTTGTCCGGCCTGGCACGCGGCCAGCTTGACACCCTGATTATCATGCAGGTTGGAAAGGAATACGAAATGTTCCAGAGTGTGGACCAGCCGCCCCTGACCGAGCATATCCGGCGCGCCGTGTTTGAGCGGGTGCTGAACCTGGCCCTGGCTATTGCCGCCGAAGGCCGGGAAGGAAAACCCGTTGGCGCGATCTTTGTACTGGGCGATTCCAAGGAAGTCATCGCTAACTCCCGCCAGAATATCATGAACCCCTTCAAAGGCTACTCGGAAGAGGAACGTAATATACTCGACGATACCATGACCGAAACCGTCAAGGAATTTGCCACCATTGACGGCGCTTTTGTAATTAAGGGTACCGGCTGTATCGTCTCGGCCGGCACTTACCTGCTGCCCCGACTGGTGCCCGATGATCTGCCCCAGGGCCTGGGCGCACGTCATGCCGCGGCTGCCGCTATTACAGCCGCCACCAGGAGCATCGCCATCACGATCAGCGAATCCACCGGCACGGTTCGCATCTGGCGCATGGGCCAGCTCATCACCGAAATCGAAAAAGCCAAATACCCCGGCACCTCCTCCCTCGAAAAAACCAATCTTTGATTTTCTCCACGAATTCATGATGTATGTGCCACTCCGCAGTTCTGATTCATCGGCAAGGGGAAAATGTGATCTAACCCGATACAACCGTAAATAGAGATATATCATTCAGGCAACAGTACTTCTCCTGTGGCCTCGATGCGGGCCGTGCCGTCACCCCGGGTCGGTACCAGCCACCCGCCTTCAGCCAATTCGTTCCAGGCATAAATAATGATTGCTTTTGAGTCGGTCACCTCGGGGTTGTTGTCAACCCAATCTACGGCTGCCTGTAAATGATTTTTCCATTCGGTCATGGTTGGTTGCATGTACCACGGGCCTGGCGGACTATAGCCATCGACACGCTGAGGCCGGTTATCCCATCCTATATTCACTATAGGAATAACCTGCTTGCCGGTTGTCTGACATTCATTCCAGAAGCCCGCATTTTCCGCCATAAGTTCGCTGTAAGGATATTCCTGGTCACTGGCAGTCCAACTCAGGTGGGTATATGCGCTGATGGCGTCATAGCCCTGATTGTTTACATAGCCAGCGCCCTCCGGCGCATGCCAGACCATGCATGCGATATAAGGAGTACCGCACCCGGCAGCCACGGCCGCGGAGCGCAGGTCATTAAGTGCCTGTCGGGCCTGGCTGTCTGAAGCAAACAACCCAGTGAACTCTTCCGGTGAAAACATGTAAACCAGAGGTCTGCCGTCGGCAACCGTCTGATAGGATGGCTCCTGGAAAAGGGCGACCAGTGTTGGTATCATAGAATCATACCAGATGCCGGAACTGCCGATGTTTCCACCGCCCAGACGGATACAGAAGTTAATATCGTTTTTGTTTTCATTTTCCAGATATTGATAGAGGCAATAATTGTATCGGTCTGCACCTTCCCATTGACCCGGATAATAGTAACCATAGGCCCAGTAGTCGAGTCCCGCCTGTTTGGCATAGGCTATTTCCTGGCTGGTTGCTTCCTGCGTGTCACATCGCATAGTCAATTTACAGATATCGAGTTTGGCAAAAAATGGATGCCGGTAATGCCAGGGTTCGGGTTCAAGATAAGGACTCCATGTTTTGTATGGGTAATCATCCTTGTCAACCCAATCGTCCCACCGAATCGCACCGACTATGGCATTGTCCTGAGCCAGGCAGGAACCAGCCATACCTGATAAAAGAGTGAAAAGAAGTATTCCACTAATTAATTTTTGTAACATAATATTCCTTCATTGCATCAAGGCCATAATGCCGTGTCTAACCAGGCAGACGCCAGCTCAGCAAAATCCTCTAAATTGACTTTCAGGTCATTATTTATATCGCCGGAAGATAAAGACATGGATAGCCAGTCATGGATGATAAAAGCCAGGTCTTGATTATCCATAATACAATCGTGGTTAAGGTCGGCATCCGGACTATATTCGCTCACACATCGTGACTGATGCAGTCGAATATCGTCGAAATAGATTGTGCCGGAGCCACCGGGAACAGGATTATTTCTATCACCAAAACCCAGATAGATGGAGCTGATATGTGTCATATCCAATCCGGCATTATAAAACTCTGCCAGGTCAATATTCCAGACATGCCACCATGGCTCACTTAGAAAGGTTAGGTGCGGATAATAAACAGCATAATCGGTACCGGATTCGTCTTCCAGGGCGACGTACATAGGCTCAAGACTGTTTTCACTGTGACCATAAAAGTAAAGTGTCAATGCTTTAATATTATTCTTGGTCCAGTTTTGTACAATACATTGGCCATGTATTTCAGAATGATATGCACCCTGCGTTGAACCGTTGTTGTCGTAGTCGAAGCGCAAGGATCTTTGGCCTTCGTGGACGGTATTCAGGCTGTTATCCGTTTCCAGATCAATTGTGGAACCGGTACTATTTTCCAGATCCGTGCCATCGTTCCATGTTAATTTTAAAATGTTGGGATCTCGATACGACTCGAAGTCCTCTCCCGAATAAAAGTAGTAAGGCACGGAAAATGACCAGACATCTCCTTTGCATATATCGGGGCCGTTAATCCCATCTACCCTCCAATAATACGTGGTGTCCGGCCTGGTTGCAATGGGTCCATATTCCATCACGGCCTGTTCACCCTGGTAAATCCCGGAGGTATCGGATCGGTCCGCATCGTTAACTTGGGTAAAATCAGTGCCCAGATACACATCATGGGATACCGCTCCGCCGCCCGCCTGCCAGCGCAGGGTCACCGAAGTTACGGTCCCTTGAGTCAGAATGTTATTGGCAACTACGGTTTCCTTGTAAGCTGGGACAGGATTGTAAGCGGGGTTCATCCATAACGGGGTGTCTGCCTGGGCATCGAGAGTACATGACCAAATGAACAACCCCGCAATTATATATTGAACTTTCTTATACACCAATGAGTCTTGCCTGTTGTGTGATATCCATGGTTGCCGGGTACGGTATAATTTCTCCTCAAAAGATATTCTTTTATTATAAAAGATCCGGGACTCAATGTCAAGAGTTGTTGTATATAGTCTAAAATCAATCCAACTTAGAGTTACCTTTTGCGGGTATAAAAATATTCAAGCTAGTCAAGAGGCCGGTAGTTCACATTCAGGATTTTGAGACGTTGCAGATGAGTGGGCAGGCGATTTTGCCGGAAGTTCTCATAACTCTTTTTTTCCAGGGGAGTCCACACGACCTCTGCCAGGGCGCACACGCGGGGGAAAGCCATGTATTCGACTTTATCGGGGTTGGGGAGGTATTCAGTCCATACCTGGCCCTGGGCGCCGAGTATATGTCGGGCCTGTTCGGGGGTCAGGCCGGAAGGGACGGGATTGAATTCATAGACTTTTTCCAGGGGCAGCAGGCCTCCGATAGCCGGCGGTTCATTTTCGGGATTCCCCTGGTAATGGTCAAAATAGGTGTGCGTCATGGGTGCCATGACGACATCATGACCGGCCTGAGCCGCAGCAATACCGCCCGTTTCGCCGCGCCAGGACATAACCGTGGCGCCCGGCGCCAGGCCTCCTTCAAGTATTTCGTCCCAGCCGATGAGCCGGCGTCCTTTGGCTCTCAGGAAAGTATCCATCCTTTTGATAAAATAGCTCTGCAGTTCATGCTCGTCTTTCAATCCCAGTTCCTTGATACGTGCCTGGACCTGGGAACTTTGCTCCCATTGATTTTTGAGAGCTTCATCACCTCCGATATGGATGAATTCGCCGGGAAAGAGTTCCAGCACTTCGGATAACACATCCTGCAGAAACAGGATAGTTGACTCATTCGGATTGAAAATGTTTTCATTGACGCCCCAGGTGGTCCACACCTCCAGTTGCTCACCGGTATTGCCCAACTCAGGGTACGCCGCAATGGCGGCCTGGGCGTGGCCGGGCATTTCAATTTCCGGCACAATGGTAACATATCGGCGCCGGGCATATTCCACAATCTCGCGTATGTCGGCCTGGCTGTAAAAACCGCCGTGCCGGGTCCTGTCAAATTTCCTGGGTTTTTTCAGAATATGGCCCACTAAGGTTTCCTTGCGCCACGCCCCAACCTCCGTGAGCCGGGGATACTTTTTAATCTCAATGCGCCAGCCCTGATCTTCGGTCAGGTGCCAGTGAAAAACATTCATTTTATGCAGGGCCAGTAACCCGATATATTTTTTAACAAACTCTTTCGGCATGAAATGGCGGGCCGTATCCAGATGCATCCCGCGCCAGCGAAAACGCGGATAATCCTCAATCGCCACACACGGCATCTGCCATGTGATCCCCTCAACCCGGGTCTGCTGGAAAATCTCCGCCGGCAGCAGTTGCCACAGGGTCATAATTCCATAAAAAATACCCTCATTCCGGGGCGCTTCCAGTCGTACCTGATCGGGCGTGACCTTCAGCAGGTAGCCCTCCGTACCCAGGTGCTCAAGGTCACTGTTAAGGCTGAGAATAATGCAGTGCGAGTCCTTTTGAGTCTTACGTATCTCCAGTGGATACCCGGTAGACGAAGCCAGTACCTCCTTGAGATAGTGGGCCAGGTCATTTGTATCCTCCCGGCTGACAATAACCGTATCAGGCGCAAGCGTAAATACACCCTCGCCCACCGTCATATTTACCGGCTGAGGTATTATAGCAATCATGGGCGTCGTCCCCCATCCCAGTGAAGTAAACAAAAATAGCCAGGCAGCCACTATTACAAAAGTCCTTCGGATTAATGACTGTGATGATTTCATAGGCATAGAATAGTATATTAAATATTAAAAATCAAACATAAAAACTACATATTAAAATTCAAAAATGGAGCGGAAAAACACAATGTGTAGGGGCGGCCCTCTGTGGTCGCCCCCCAAAACGGTCCTTCGCGATTAACGCGATGAGAGTTCAGAGTTTACCCCTTTCAAGAAAGGGGATTCATCGTGTTCTCATAATTATTGGGAAACCTGGGGAAACCTGGGGACAGTCACCTTTGGGAAACATGGGGGAAACCTGGGGACAGTCACGAATGGCGGTCCGTTAAGCAGCATTACCTTTCCTCCATTCTTCACGAGTAGTGCGGAGACTAGGGT
>JAFGHE010000324.1 GCA_016930295.1 Sedimentisphaerales bacterium | reverse complement strand
AATGATCGTACCAGTTCGGATACTTGATGACCATCTTGACCTTCGGATTGACCGCCTTTGCCGGCCCGACAACAAGATTTTGCGCAGCCTCGGCCATCAGGTCAAGGCGATATCGGGACCAGCTCCTGGCGCCTTTGGCCTGGATGCACAAATCACATTTGCAGTTCGTGAAGAAAAAATCATCGAGAATCACTTCGTCAAACTCCCCGGCAGTGTGCTCGGCGATTTCCTGAACCCGCGCGCGATGCTCAGGATTGGTATAACAGAAGGTTTTAAAACGGTTACTCTCCATAATAGTATAGGTAATGCCGCCGGCAACCTCGATGCCCCGGGATTGAAAGAATTCGCGCGCAAACTCGAGCGTCTCCTTGTCAACAAGAATCACGTCCCGGTGGGTCTCCAGATACACCTTATCGATGTTGACCTGTTGCGAGATGATTTCCCACCGCCTCTGAAGCCAGTCCGGCTCGGCCATGTGGCTTACTTCCTGGGCCCGGCAATAAACCGAGACTTTGAAATTGTCGTAGCCCCATGCGATACAGGGAAACGATAATACACTTATGCATAAAACCAAACATAGAGATTTTTCGACAGACTTTAACATCGATACTATCCTTTCATTTTGTATAGCTAATGGGAGTTTCCCCATCCCCAATCCGCTTATGGCGGATCGAAGCTGCCACTCAAGGGTATGAGGAGAAAAAACATGCTTACGCTGAGCTAAAGCATGCCACCCAGTTTTATTTACCCGGGGGTAATTCGATGATGCTGGTTACATGCAGGAGGCGGACACGCCCGAAAGAGTCGTATTGAGCGTTGCCCACCAGTGAAACATTTTTATTGAGCCAGTTATCCAGTTGCAGCCCTTCCTTGCCGGCAATAGCATAGTAGATAATAGTGTCCTTGTCGTCAAGTACCAGGAAACGCCGGTTCCGGTTAGGCGTGGTAAATACGGCGGAAGCGGCTAAGCGCCCTTTTACGACAATCTCCTTTTCAGTTTTCTGGGGCGGATCGTTGGTGGCCGCCAGGGTATTGATTTCCTCGTCAATTTTCTCCAGGGTGATACGTAGTTTTTCATCCTGAGCCAGGGAAGTCTTTAGCGCCTGCAGCGCTATCTCAGCCTGATCAATCCGTTGGCGCAGGGTCACGGCCGCAGCCTGAACGGATGGCGACGCAACAGTTTCAATAAGCTTGGCGAGCCTCCGTTTAATAACAGTATAATCACGCTGTTTGAGCGGCTTATTCTGTTCTGTACTGAACATCTGGGTGATATCCTGGTATTCTTTTCTTTCCAGCTGCGCCCCGGTCATGGGATACGGGGCTCCCCCACTATCGGCAATTTTTTGATCCGTCTCTTTACGGAGCATTTGAACCGCTTCTTCGGAGGCCGGGCCGACACGTTTGACATAATCCAGAGATATCCAGAAATAGCAATCCGGCGGCGGGACAATCTTATAGAAGTTGTCTCGCCGGCCGATGATGCGGACCACCGTACCGTGGTCAACTTTGCTCTGTACCTGATTGGCGTTGGCAGGCGGCACTTTAAGACTGCCGGCCCGGACCCGAACCCGGTCGCCGGTAACAATTCCATATATCGGTTTTTCACCCAGCATATCATTTAGCTGGCCTTCCGTTAGTTCAGATATCGACATCTGTTCAGTCGTTGCCGTTTCATTTACATCGGTGACGGGTATATCAGTCGCAGCCGCATCCGCTACGCTTGCCTCTGCCGCAGGTACTTCATTCGAAACAGCCGGCTCCATATCGCGTATCCGAACATAATCCATCGATATATAACTAAAACATTCAGCAGTGGGCGCAATTTTAGCCCAATTGGCCTTACCCTGACGTTCTCCATAAACAACCACTTTCTGGCCTTTCTGAAGTTTTCCCACAGGATAGTATATTTCCGCCGGACCAGAACGGATATTGACATCGTCTCCGGTAATCGTGCCTATGTAGGGCTGGAAGGCAGCTTCTGTTTCTTGTATCTTATCCGCCTCGGTCATTGGTTCAGCAGACCGGACTGGAGCCTGGGGTTCTGCCAAAGCAGGACCTACCTGGGCTAACCCATGACAGATAAAAAATCCACAACCTGTTAAAACAGCTATAATTATTGAAAATCGAAAATTTTTGGGCAGGGTATTCATGGTTTTTCTCCTTAAAAACGCGGTCCTCGGTTGTAATATTTCCTGATAAACGCTATCATAAGTCCAACAGGCTGTCAATCAAATTAGGCCCGATATGGAAAACTATCGCTTGCAGACTGTTAGAAATTTAATAGAATAACCACAATGGTATATATAATAGCTAGTTAGGATAACTCTTAATGATACCTATCGGTACTGACAATGAACTGCGCGGAACCCCTTTAGTCAACTACTCCCTGATAATTCTCAATGTGGTTATTTATCTCCTGACCCATGCACCCATGGATCCCATGGACTCCGCCGTCTCATTTGACACCCTGCGGGAACCGGCCCGCATCCTGAAATTAGATCCAGAGGAACCCCTGATATTCCAGTTCGTTACCTGTACATTCCTGCATGCCAATCTTCTCCATATCATAGGCAACATGTTCTTTCTGTATGTTTTTGGAAATAATGTGAACGATAAACTGGGAAACCTTGGATACTTATTGCTCTATCTGGGGGGCGGAGTTTTCAGCAGCCTGGGACATGCCCTGTTTAACTCCAGTCCGGTTATAGGCGCATCCGGAGCCGTGGCTGCTATTACCGGTGCTTATATGGTACTCTTTCCCCAAACCCGTATCCATGTATTATATTTCTTCATTTTTATTGGCACCTTTGATGTGCCGGCCATGTATTTTATCTTATTTAAATTAATTGTTTACGATAACGTTATCTTTCCCTCTATGTCCCCCGGCGTTTCAAATGTGGCTCACGGCGCCCATATGGCCGGATACCTTTTCGGAATCGGGATACCCCTGATCCTGCTGGCCTTAAAAATATTACCCCACAGTCATTTCGACCTCTGGGCCCTGATCGACCGCTGGCACCGCAGAAAACAATATCGTTCTATGGTAAATAAAGGATACAACGCCTTTGGCCCGGATCAGGTCATCACTAAAAAAGTTGATGTAAAAGTCAAAAATTCCGCACTCACGGACACGCAGGAAGAACATATAATTGAACTACGCGCCGAAATCTCGCAGGCAATTACGAATGCCAATCTGGATGAGGCTGTCAATAAGTACCTGGAACTGATTACCATCCGTCGCCAGGAGGTATTGCCCCAACAGCAACAACTCGATGTCGCCAATAAACTCATGCAAATGGGAAGACATGAAGAAGCAGCTCTGGCGTATCATACATTCCTGACTCATTATGAGCGGCTATATCCTTTTACAGAACAAATCCACTTGATGCTGGGACTTATCTATAGTCGCTATCTGAATCAGAGACAATACGCCCTCAAACATCTCAAGGAAGCAATCGAGAAACTGACCGACCCCGGACAAAAAAATATGTGCCAGGCAGAACTCGACCATCTTAAGACACCCGATTTTTAAAATTATATTATTCTCACCTGCTTGTTCCAGGCAGGATAATTGAACAACTCAGGTCCTCTTTATATCAGTTCTGTTTTACCGGGTACCGACAGAGGCCGGACTTCAAGGTCGCCAAACTTGTATTCGGGCGGACTGAGGTCCAGTTGGGACACATTCATGACCCAATCCCATTTGAGAGCATGCCCGGTGTATGCGCTCATCCTTCCCATAATGGCTATCAGGGTGCTCTCGGCAACCTGCCTGCCTTCATTGAGAGGGTTACCCTCACGAATGCTCCGGATGAGGTCGGCGTGCTCCTGAACATAAGGATTGGGTGAATCGCCTTCGTATTTATAGGCGTTAGGTCCCTCTATCCAACCTACTGCGCCATCCAGATAGACACTGCCTTTGGTTCCCATGATTCTTTCGGAAACCCGGTCGGTACACCCATCCATATGGCGACACATACTCAATACCTTTATTCCATTGGGATATTCGAATTCAACGGCAAAATGATCGTAAATATTACCGTCACCTCCGCGGAGCTGTCTGCCTCCCATGCCATAGGCCTGCTGCGGTGTAGCGCCTATGGCCCAGGTAACCGCGTCTATGTTGTGGACATGCTGTTCGACAATCTCATCACCCGAAAGCCAGACAAAATGGAACCAGTTGCGAATCTGGTATTCAACATCAGACATACCCTCCGGTTTACCACCTGGTCCATTCCAACTCCCGCCATTCCAGTAACACTGGGCGGAGACTATCTCGCCGATGGCGCCGTCGTGAACTCTTTTCATAATCTCCAGATAGTGCCCCTGGTGACGCCGCTGGGTGCCGGCCACGATAGCCAGTCCTTTCTTACGGGCCAGGTCGGATGTTTTGATAATCGACCTTATCCCCACCGGGTCCACCGCGACCGGTTTTTCCATGAATACGTGTTTGCCGGCCTCTATGGCGGCGGCCAGGTGTTTGTGACGAAATTGCGGCGGACACGCTAAAATGACCATATCCACGCCGCTGTCAATAACCTTCTGGTAGGCGTCCCAGCCGACAAAACACTGATCCTTGCTTATCGCCGGATGGTCAGGTAATTCCTCACCTAACCTTTTCAGGGAGTCATCCAAACGGTTCTGAAACAGGTCGCCCATCGCGGCAATCTCCACATTGGCTGAGGAGTTGAAACAATCCATGGCCGCTCCGGTACCCCGACCTCCACAGCCTATGAGTCCCACTCGCAGTTTATCCGAACCTGCGGCAAAAAGCCGGCTTCGGCCGACAAGGAATGATGCCGTACCTGCGACCGCGGACGTCTTGATGAAATCCCTGCGCGAGATTATGTCTGTCTTATCATTGTTCTGTTTATTCATATCGATTCCTTTCCAATGCATGGGGTATTTGAACTAACATTCACAAAAATTCCGCTTAAAAGTCATCGCAAGACCGATAGGCCTGAATCACCGCTTGTTCTCCTTCTTTGCCCGGCTTGCTGTTGCCATGCTCCATGCCTATAACTCCTTTGAATCCCTTCTGATGGATATGCCTGAAAATATTTTTAAAGTTTATTTCTCCGGTCGTGGGTTCGTTACGCCCGGGATTGTCACCAACCTGAAAATAGGCAATCTCCTCCCAGGCCGTGTCCAGGTTGGGAATGAGGTTCCCCTCGGTAACCTGCTGATGATACAGGTCGTCAAGAATTTTACAGGAAGGACTCCCGACAGCCCGGCATATCTGATAGGCCTGCGGAATTTTGGTCAGGAACAATCCCGGATGATCACGCCAGGCGTTCAAAGGCTCCATAACCATTATCAGCCCCGAAGGCTCACACACCTCGGCACACCACTTGAAATTTTCAATAACATTGGCGGTCTGGTAATCCCATTCCATCCTGCTGTCAAACTGGCCCGGTACCAGGGTAGTCCACGTGGCATTGACTCGTTTGGACAATTCCACCGCTTCTTTCATCTTGGTCACGAGCATTTCACGTATCTCTTTGCTGCGATGAACGAAACTTGGCTTGCCAAACTCGCCATAGGCCACAAACACCCCCATGGTCATGCCCAGCCGGCTCATCTCACGCGCAATCTTTTCCTGCATATCCTTTGACCTTCCCATCATGCCATTATCTTCCATGGCAGTAAAACCCTCATCCGCCATGAACTTCAACTGATCAATGGGATCCTCCCCCGCATGTGCCTTGAACATGCCAAAATGAGGAGCATATTTCAGTTTATATGATTCCTTACCGGCGGGTTGCGCCTTTACCGTTTGACCCATGGAAACCACCCCCGCACCCGCCGCCAGTCCGACTGACATAAATGACCGTCTGTCCATATCTTTACTTCTCTTCTTTCCGGTATCTGAGCATTTTAATTATATATTTAGATGCTACCGTCAAAAGTGGATATTGGCACTTAAAACCGTTGTTTTTAATTCAGAAACAAGCCTTCGCAATACTTTTGACGTGTCTCATCCCGATTCATCGGGGCTGGCGTCTATATAACCTT
>JAFGHE010000323.1 GCA_016930295.1 Sedimentisphaerales bacterium | reverse complement strand
CCGGACGTGGTTAGGACCCGGGAAGGCATTCAGAGAGTGATTGAGGTTCTCGAAATCATTAATTCCATTGAATCGGGATTTAATCCGGCATCGGCGAACACCCCTTCCGGATGGCCCGTATTACAGAGAATAACCGGATATGCAAACCTTTACCATAAACGTCAATGGTCCTCACCGGCCGCCTATCTTGATGCGCTGATAAAGGCAGTCCGGCCGGGTGAGGGGACAAGAATTGCATTGAGTGTTGATAAGATTCTGGCGGCGGATTCGATTCTTGAAGATATTGAGCGGCGCTGGGAGACTATCGATGATATCCTGAATTCCAACATCGGCATTCCTGAACAGTTAGTGGCGGACAACCTTTCCCGGATACGTGATGTCCGGGTAGATTCCCTGGACGGTTTGAGTAAGAATTTACTGGTTCGGATTGAGGATTTTGAGCGGCTTCTGGCCGGTACTATCAAGCAGCCGGACAAGTGGCTGCCGGTCATCAGGCAGTTTCAGTTTGGCTCAATTACTTTAAATAATGAATGGGAGAAGCAGCGCCAGGATTTATTAGGACCTATAACGGAAAAGGATTTACTGGAAGACCAAAGCCTGTATCTTCAGGTCAAGGGCAGAATTGAAACGGTCCAGAATTTTCTGGTTACCCTGGATGATAAAGAGCATCTTCCGTATGGTCTTGAAGTGGATCAAAGTCCTTTTTTGCAGTCGGAATGGGTGGATGTCCTGGAAGCGAAGCTCCACCGCGAACGGGAACGCCTGTTACAGCAGGCCCTGGAAGATACGCAATGGCGGGACGGGACTCCGCAAATGCAGCATCCTGAACAATGGCAGAAAACCTGTAACGACTATAAAAGCATGTGGCGGGGCGCTTCTGATTTATTGGTAGATTATAGTGAGATTAACCGATATCTGAGTTTGTTTTACCTGCCGGATGATCAGCTTGAGGACCGGGATGAAACTGTCAGGGGGCTATATAATAAATGGAGCGGGCATACTTTGCTGCGGGATAAAGAAGTCAGTCCGGCGTTTGCCTTGGTTAATGATAGGATGGAGAGGCTGATCCGGATTCTTGCAGAGACCCGTCGCGAGGTCCTGAACCAATGGAGGGGGGAACTGCAGGAACCCATTTATTTATGTGCCCTGTGGCGCCGGCTGGGAATGCTCACGGATCCGTCATGGCCGCAAAATCAGAAAGAATGGGATATTGATGAACATCTTCGGGGTGAACTGGTCCGGTCATATAATGAAATCGAAGACAAAGGCCGTAAGGATGAATTATTGAAAGATATCCATCATCAGGGCCAGTTGCGCCGGGAGACCTATGTTGTCGCCCAGATCAGAGAGAATCTGCAGGTTATAGATACATATGCTCAACAGGCGGATGATGCGGTATTGGCTGGTTTCCGTGATTTTGCCGATTCTCAAATGCACAGTGATCTGGATATGGAACAAAAGCTCTCGAAGCTGGAGAGTATGTTGGCTCTTTCAGTTAAACTCAAGATGTTTCTGGAGAGTGACTGGCAGAATCGTGTCGATCAGTTATTGTTTTTAAAGGACAGCGAGAATCATAAGAATATTCAGGGAGATATTACGGCAGCGACCTATTATGCCTGGCTGGCGGAAGCGGGCGGTTATATTCGTCTGGGCGACGATCCTCGCCGGCAGCGGAGCCAATGGGAGGAGCAGGGTGTACAGTTGCGAGAGCTTCTGCAGATACTGGAAAAAATGGATCCGCAGAAGAGTGACCAGTTCAGCCGGCAGGTGAGTTCCTGGGATGAGGCCGTGGCCCGGATGTGGGACATTCCGGCAATAGAAAAGAACAGGGTGCTCGTGGAAGAACAGGTTACTGAGTACCAGAATCAATTACAGCAGTTACAACAGCAAATCCATAGTTCCATTGAGACGCCTGCTGACTGGTTTGCGCGTATCACTCAGACGGACTCCATATCGTCTTCGGCGGTACTCAATAAAGTCTGGATTGCGCGTCGGGGGGCACTGCTGGCAAATATTACCGTGGCCAAGCTGGAAGGGGATATGAGTACATACTCTCGATTGCGTACGAACGTGGAGAATGTGCGGACGTTTCTGATGGGGCTGGATGATGAAGAGTATCTGCCCCGAACGATCGAAGCGGTGGCTATTGCGGATAAATACCGGCAGCCTGTCATCAGGTTCTGTGCCGATCGGAGAGAGATTTGTCTGCAGAAGGCGGTGGATTCAATAAAGTGGGATGACAACCTGCCTGCTGTTTCCCTGATGGATTATAAGGCGAGTTCCGAATGGGGGGGGGTAACCAGTCGGTTCCGGCAGCGAATACAATCGGTTATGGATTTGGTCCGGGATTATATGGATATTGAGGCACATCTTGACCTGGGCTACAGCCTGGATGAGACATGGCCGGGAACCGGCAGGTCTGTGGCCTTATTGGAAGGCCAGTGGGCCCGGCAGGAAGAATTTGATGACATGAAGGCTGTTTTTAATGAGATTACCCAGCGGCTCGATTCATTGAAACGGCTGGCGGAGCAGAATAATAAAGATGAGCTGGTCAGGCTGGCTGAATCAATGGTCACCTCTTCGTCTGCGTTGCCGGAAAGGGTGGTTTCACTCTGGCGTAAAATGGGTCAGATTCCGGAGTGGCCTGCCGGTTTGGCGGAGTTGGGGCTTGAGTTAAAAATGCTGAAATTAGTCCAGCGTATCCTGGATGAGATGCCGGACGCTGATCGCAGGCAATTTCTCTCGGGCCAACTGGCCCAGGAATCTCCGCGCCGCTGGGAGAGGTGTTTTAACGGATTAACGCAGGCAGCGGATATTGAGGCTGCTTTTGATCTTTTGGATAGTTTTGGTGTTGATAGAGAGCGTCTTTCGCCCCGGATACATTATAATTTATTGGTGTACTTATTGAAGAAGACGGCAAATGAAGCCTCGGATGACGCGCGGCTGACGGAAGCGATTCACATATTTCAAGGTCAGGCTGAGAATTTGTCCGAGAGCCTGCCCCGTTATGAGCAGGTTGCATTACTTCTGAATGATTTGAGCGAGTTAGCGTCGGAGTCGGAGTCGAGAAATTCTCAGATCGACTGGTCTGAAGTCGGGCCGGGATCAGACAGGGCCGGGGCCGGTATCGACTGGAAGGTGACGTTTAGTGACGATTATCAAAAGGTGAGTTATCATTGGCCCCAGAAGAATCATACAATTTCGTTTGTTATGTTACAGCCCCCGGTCGCGGGAGAGCCTCCATTTTATCTGGGTGTAGAGGAGATATCATTAGGTTTATTTTCTGATGTTATTGAGTCAGCGGGGAAATTTCAGGAGATCAAGTCTCTCATGCCTCGGGCCGGGAAGGGGCCCTGTGTATGGCAGTATGGCAGGAACAGGGTGGAAAGAAACCGGGAATGGGTACAGGTGAAGGGATTGGCTAAGAATGAATCCTATTATCCCGGCGAGATTGAGCCGGCCCCGCCCGGAGAAGATGATCCCATGCAATATATTTCGCCGGATACGGCCCTGTATTTTGCCGGCCTGCTGGGATGTCGATTGCCTTCCTCCTCGGAATGGAGTTATGCGTATAAGCTTGTCAGGGAAAGTTCTCCATCGCCGGTTTTCAATTTGAGGGACCGGACGTGGCAGCGGCAGCAGGAACATGTTCGAAGTTTATATGAGCAAAAGTATCCACCCCAGGTGGATTGGCCGGACACGGGTATTTTCTGTCCGATTTCGATTGATACCGGTCATAAAAGGGATGCGGAGCCGGTGACCAGCCAGGATGACGGCACTATTTGGTTTGCCCCGGTCGATTCTGCGGTAGAAGGGGGTCGGGAGTATCCCTTTATTCATCTGGTTGGCAATGTGGCTGAATTTACTTATGATGATTCCGAATTACTGGACCAATTTTTGATGAAGACGAACCCTGTGACTGCGGAGGGGATTCAAATGTTTCTTAATAACCATTCTGAACCGCTTAATGTAATTGGCGCGTCGGCACTTTCTCCGAAGCCTATAGCAATCGACAAGCCCTATCCCACCAGCCCGGCGTTGGCTTATTCGGATGTGGGATTTCGGCTGGCTTTTAAGGCGCCTTACATTCCTCTGGGGGAGCAAGTGAAAAAACTTTTGGAAAATGCATATCGGATAGATTAAATCGTAACAGCTAAATTTGTGGGAGACGCAATGATTATGAATGATAAACTGACTTTCAGTAAAGTTTTATGTTTTATATCCTTAGGGTTACTCTTACAGGGGTGTCAACCGTCTGATTATTTAACCATGGGACTGATTGAACCGGAGCCGCTGTTAACCGAAGAAGGCGTGATGCTTCATACGGTTTTCTCTAAAACCGTAGCCTATAAGGAAGTTATTGAGCGATCGCCAAATATTAAAGGGGTATCTCGTATTACTGAGAATGAGGACCGGAATGTGGTGATCGGACCGCCGGTTTTGTCACCCACCGAGCCGATTTTGATTTATTCCCAGATGTTGCTCAGTGATAAAAATTCCGGTTCAGTTTCTAAATTGTATAACTCGGTGAAGAAAAAATATAAATCGGGTATTCCACTTGCTTATCAAAGTAGCATATATAAACAAAATATCGGGACACCGGGTAAAACGCGTATTACATATGGTAATCGTACGGATTTATGTCCTGCATTTAGCCCGGACGGCCGGAAGATACTGTTTTGTTCCAATCGAACCGGTCCCAATCCTACTCTATGGCAGATTAATATTTCCGGAGGAGGAGGTATAACCAAGCTGACCAACACGTATTCTGAGGATTATGCTCCGTGCTTTGCCCAGGATAAGTCGCTCATAGCCTATACCTCCCATCCGCCGGGAGCGGAATCGCCTCAGGTGTGGACGGTCAGTCCGGTGGGTCTTTTACCGACGCAATTACGGGAGGGGCAATCACCGCAGATTTCTCCTGATAGTTCCCGGATTCTCTTTGTACGGTCCGACAAGGATAGCGGCAAAAGCCAGTTATGGCTTATGAATATCGACGGTACTGAAGAGACGCAACTGACGACAAACCGGGATTACGATATAAAAGATGCGCGTTGGTCTTTTGACGGCCAAAAGATTGTATATGCTTCGAACGAGGGCGTTGATTCTCATAAAAAACATAACTTTGATATATGGATGATGGATGCTGATGGTACTAACTCAACCCAGTTGACCACGAATGGCAGCCATGACGATTGTCCCTTCTGGGATTATTATGGGATGTATATTTATTTCAGATCAAATCGGGGAGGGTCCTGGAATATCTGGCGATTCGAACCGATTGTACCCTGATTCGGCTGACTGGAGGTTTGGGTATTATTAGACGTAAATTCCCCCTGAAAACGGGGGCGTGGGCGGGGTTTTATAAATGGTTTTTTGTCAGGCAGTTATGTCGGTTTGCGGATTGTATGAACGGATGAATGTCTTATAAGGTTATCTTTATATTCTCCCGAAGGCACCCATTAAAAAAGCTTGTAAATGAAGTTGTTTTATAGTATAATAGACTTTTTGTGGGAAGGATCCTGTAAATAGATAAAAGGAGTGATTACGAGTAAACTGAGAATGTCCAGAATTGTGTTTTTGATGTAACATAAAATTGGATCACTGGAGGGTGAAAATGAGAGCGCGATATGAATATCCGTTTAGTTTAATTATTATTGTCTTAATCCTGTCACTTGCCATTCCCGGTACGTTGGGTGCGATCACTATCTATGTGGACGACGATGCAGTGGGTGATCCCTGCCAGACAGGCTCTGTAAGTTACCCGTTTGCCGCCATTAAGGATGCGGTATTAGCGGCGGATCCCTGCGATGTAGTTCTGGTCGCGGACGGGTCTTATACGGGGCCGGACAATTGTGGTATAGAAGTTTCCATACCGATTACCATCGAGAGTGCCGGGGGTCCGGAAGTCACGATTATTGATTGCCAGGCGAGCCTCGCGGACGCCAAACGAGCGTTTTATTTTTATGGTTCGGCGAGTTCGGGCGCGATATTGGATGGATTTACGCTGGAGAACGGCCTGATGTATACGGGCGGTGCTATTGTCTGTGATGAATCAGCCAGCCCGACTATTACGAATTGTATTATTAGAAATTGTCAGGCTATCTCTCTGGGAGGAGCGATTGCCTGTATTTCCGATAGTAATCCCCTCATTACGCATTGTAATATATACGGGAACTCGGTTGAGGATTATGGCGGCGCCATAATGGCCTGGGCGAGTTCTCCAATAATTAAAAATTCGATTATTGCGGGTAATAAATCATCATATGGCGGAGCTATTGCCTGTCTGAATCAATCAGAGACGGAAATCTATAATTGTACCATCGTGCAGAATCGGGCTGATCCTGTTCAAGGTTCTGGAGGTGGAATATATTGTGCCTATGACAATACGGATGTTCTGATTACCAACTCCATTCTCTGGGAGAACACTTCAGCCGGCATACGTAACCAGTATGCGTTAAGCGATGATTTTGTAAGCCTGACGATTTCTTATACTGATATTCAACCGGATATGGAGGTGATAATCATAGTGGCCGACGATTCTATGGTGGTCCTGGGTGACGGCAATATTGGTTCTGATCCGCTTTTCGTATCTTTGGGCACCTGGAATGTGGGCGGCGAATGGGAGGTGAACGGCGATTATCATGTCCATGTAAACTCGCCGGTTATCAATAGCGGTGATCCGGCGTATTTGTCCGATAATGTGGATATAGACGGCCAGCCGCGGGTTCATGGCGGTCGAGTGGATATGGGCGCCGATGAAACAATTACCATTGATATTGATGGAGACGGTCGGGTGGATTTAAGTGATTTTGCCGTTATTTCCCAGGAGTGGCTCCTGACGGACGTGGTATCGCACGCTGATTTTGACAGTGATGGGGATGTGAACCTGGCTGATTTAGTGATATTTCTGGAATCATGGTTCTGGCCGATTCCGACCATATAGGCATTCCGGGCCGTGCCTGAACACGGAAAAGATTACCGTTAAAGATGTTTTCTGTAAAAGCAGCTTAAATAAGGTCTTGCACATTTATAAGAACCGGGTACTATTTGTTTTATGACCCGGAATCATCGTCCCATTTTATATATCTGTCGGTATTATCAACCTCTCACATCTGCAGCGGCCATTCGGGCCCATCGGTTTGTCGAAGGTCTGGTCCAATCTGAAATACCGGTTATTGTTCTGACCGTTGGCGACAAGGCTCACATACAGACAATCTCCTCCTTGCTGACTGTTTGTCAGGTTAGCGCCCGGGGAGAGCTGCCCCCCGATATATCAACAAGGAATCTGTCGGGGTGGCCCTGGTGGCAGGTGTTACCCGGTCCCGGCTCGGAATCAAAGGTGGCCCGGGCCATGGCCGGCGTTTGTCCCTGGCTTATCAAAGAATTTGATCCTGCCTTGATACTGGTAACGGCGCCTCCGTTTTCTCTTTCGGCCGTGGGGTGTGAACTGGCCCATAAGTATTCGCTGCCGGTGGTTCAGGAATTTCGCGATGCCTGGTTTACCGGTATGCCGTGGCCTTACAGTCATGTTCTGCAGCGCCGCAGCGGGCGTTTCTGGGAAAAACAATGTGTATTGAGGGCTGATAAGGTTATTACCGTAACCGATACCTATCGGAAGTTATTGATGGAAAGATACGGCCAATCGCTGGATACGAAGATCGTAACTATCCGTCATGGTTATGACCAGGATTCTCAGGAAGAATTACCGTTATCGGTAAGACAAGCAATACAGGGTGGAGTAGATAAGCCTTTTGTTATGGCTTATATCGGTCAGCTTCGCGGTGTTGATATGGTCGATCCGGGATTTGTGAAGAAATGTATGAGTTTTATGAATCATGGTTTGCGCAGGGTATTTCTCGGGGCCAATTTCTGTGAGAACCTGCAGCTCGAATGGATGTCAGGTTATAATATCATCCGGGCCGTGGCAGATAATTCGAAAGATAATGCGGAATTTGCCCGGCGGGCCAGGCTGATATTTGCCGGCCAGAAGTATGCTCAAATTGATCACTGGGCCGGACAGTTGGGGCTGGAAAACAATGTAGTACAACTCGGGCCCTTACCAGCGGAACAGGCCCGCCAAGTCGCACAAGAGGCTGATCTATTAATCCTGAGTCTTTATGGCATAAAGGATTGTTCCTATCACTGGTGTGTTCCCAGTAAAATTTATGCCTATCTGGCCACCGGCAAACCCATCCTGGGTCTGTTACCGCCCGGGGAAGCTGCGGATATTGCCACGGCCGCAGGCACAGGAATCATTGTCCCACCCGATGGTATCCCTGCTATAACTGAGCAGATTAAAGATATCTTTTTCCGCCACACCGCCGGGTCCCTCAATATCCGGCCCGACTGGAAATTTATCCAACAATTTGAACTCGCCCGTCAGCAACAGAAATTCACCCAACTTATCATTTCTTTATTAGATGTGTAAGAAATACGGATTAATAACGGGGTGGATCTGCAATGATGACTAGTCCGCCGTATCCTGTTGGTGTGTCTTTTTGTGGGTTTTGTCGAAGAGGGTTCTCATTTCCCTGCGGTGGCGAACTCCTTCTCGATTCGTATGAGGTCATTTTCGTTCAGCTGGATGTCTTCGTCGTAGTTTTTTCGAAAATCTTCTCATACCGGTAACGCGCCTCATGCCGTGAGAGAATCAGTTCTGCCAGAGATATGGCGATGGAATCCTGTTTGGCTGCCAGTACGGACTCGAAGAACCCTTTCTCTTTCTTCAAGAGTTCAAGCTCTCCCTTCATTGTATCAAGTATTTGCACAGCCGGCTAAGAGTAAGCACAGGCAATAAAAAGTACATATCACTTCGGAACTATTATCCCTTTTTTAAGAATGATATTTGCATATAGCGCAGATTCGCTGGTGGCAACGACCGCGTAGGCTTTTTTCGCCCTTTCATAAAAGGCGAAACGCTCGATAGTATCGAATCCGTCGAACTTTTCCCCGCCGGCTCTTATTATTTTATTATATTTATCCCATATCGGGGTCTCTACATTATCGCCCGGAACGACCTGCATCAAAATCGCAGGTTTTTCAACATAAACATCCAAAGGAAATACTTTCAAGACAGCCTCCAGCATCTCGGGTATGCCGTGGCCATCCGATCGAATCAGTCTCTGGGCCATTGATGCTGCGGGGAAATTACCGTCGGCAATAACAATTTCATCGCCATGACCCATTTCCATCAGCACTTTCAACAGTTCGGGTGATAAGATTGAGGGGATATTTTTCAACATGTTATTTTCCTTTTATTTTTTACAATTACTATAGTAAACGGACATTTCCCATATTCACATCAAACTGTTATATTTTCCAAATATAAGCTTGCATTTATGTCCTACAGATACTATTATACCGGTATCAATGCTAAAAGACCACACATTTATTTTGGCTCATTTTTGCTGAGGACATACAATCTATGAATTCCCGGTGAAATAATGACTGAATCCGATAAAATAATAGAAAGGAATTTTACCATGAACAAACCTGTTCTCTTGTGGTTTTCCGTTGCGGTACTGCTGTCCGGCAGTGTCCTTATTGCTTCCGAGGCTGAGCCGGCTCTTCCAAAGAAGCCTGCTGAGACGGCAACGGTCAGTACGGACGCTCCCAAAGTGCCCTTTGCCGTGCCGCTGAAATGGAAATCCAGCGGGATGCTGGTCAAGCCGATCTCCGACGAAACGCACACTATCATATCCGTCAAAGATCCCACTGTCGTCCGTTATAACGATCTGTGGCATGTCTACGCGACCGCCTACTCCACATCCGCCAAAACCTGGAATATGGTGTACCTGAACTTTAAGGACTGGTCCGAGGCCCCTCAAGCCAGGCTGACCTATATTGATATAAATCCGAATTTAAGAGGGTATCACTGTGCCCCGCATTTGTTTTATTTCCGCCGGCACAAAAAGTGGTATCTGGTCTTCCAGTCACAACAGCCTCAGTATTGCACTAGCGATGACCTCTCCAAACCGGAAACATGGACCAAGCCGCAGGACTTCTTCGAAGGTAAACCGTCCGGCGCCCCGCAGCTCTGGATCGATTACTGGGTGATCTGTGACGACACGCATGCCTACCTGTATTTCACCGGCGATAATGGTCGGGTGTATCGCAGCCGGACCAAGATCGAGGACTTTCCCAAGGGCATGAGCAATCCGGAAATTTGCATCGAGGGCCCCCGAAATGATGTCTTCGAAGGAAGTATGACCTACAAGATCAAGGGCGCCGACACCTATCTGACCCTGGTGGAGGCCATCGGTCCGGCACGATACTACCGCGCCTGGATATCCGACCGCCTCGACGGTGAATGGACGCCCGTTCCGAATGCGGACACGTGGGAGAATCCTTTCGCCGGGATCAACAACGTCACCTTCGAAGACGGTGTGACGGCCTGGACCAGGGACATCAGCCATGGAGAGTTGATTCGCGAGGGATATGACGAAAGCATGACCATCGACATCAACAACCTCCAACTCCTGTACCAGGGGCGTGATCCAAAGATCAATACAGAGTACAACCTGTTGCCCTATCGGCTGGGATTGCTGACTCTGAATCAGGCCAAGAAGTGAGTGTGCGGCTAAGGAATTTATCTCTATTGGAGTTAATTTTATGTCTTTAAGCAGGTTTAACAAATATCGTAATAGCAAGAATGCTGTAAGATTAACTGTCATTTTCGCGTTCGGCCTGACATTGCAGTTCCCCTCGGTTCGCGCAGCCGGGATCACTCCAGGCGCCAATCCCGAACAATCCAGCAAGCCGCATCGATTGGTTGTCCTCACGGACATCGAAGCTGATCCGGACGATACCCAAAGTCTGGTCCGCTTGCTGCTCTACTCGAATGAGATCGACATTCGGGGACTGATCGCGACCACATCCATACATAAGCGAAGCTCCGTCCACCCCGATTCCATCCGAAACGTAATCCACGCCTACGACGCAGTTCATGAGAATCTTCTCAAGCACGATGCGAGCTATCCAACGGCGGAGTCTTTGCTGGCAAAGGTAAAACAAGGCTTGCCTGAATATGGCATGAAAGGGGTGGGCGATGGCAAGGATTCCCAGGGATCAGACTGGATTATACAGGTTCTCGAAGAAGAGGACCAGCGCCCGTTATGGGTGTCTGTTTGGGGTGGAGCCAATACTCTTGCTCAGGCACTGCATAAAATAAGAAACACAAAAACCGAATCAGAGGCCCAAAGGTTAATTACCAGACTTAGAGTTTATACCATTTCCGACCAGGATGACAGCGGGATATGGATGAGACGAAATTTCCCGGATTTATTTTATATTGTCAGTCCCGGCGGTTATGAAAATTCAACCTGGAGTGCAATTAATCAGCATGTGGAAGGCATAAATAATGAAACCATAAGCAATCGCTGGTTGGCGCAAAATATACAACAGGACCATGGCCCGCTCGGCGCGGTATATCCTGATGTTGCCTGGGGTATGGAGGGAGATACGCCATCGTTTTTATTATTAATTCCAAATGGATTAAATGTGCCGGAGCGTCCTGACTGGGGCGGTTGGGGAGGTCGCCACGAAAAAACCATACCTGAACACGCATCTTTTAATTCAGGATTTACCGGCGGCGTGCCTATAGAACCCGAACCCAGGGCAATCTGGACCAATGCAAATGACACCTATGTACCGTATGTGTTCAATGAATACGGACGAGCCGTGCGAAGAGATGATAATTCGTTTACAAATAATAAAGTCACCTTGTGGCGCTGGAGAGATGATTTCCAGAATGATTTTGCTGCGCGTATGGATTGGTGTACCCAATCCTATAAGCAAGCCAATCATCCACCCCATCCCTGTCTCGAGCATCCTGACAACATTGCAGTAAAGTCGGGCGAAACCTTTGGGCTGGGTGCTCGTTGCACGACTGACCCGGATGGTGACAGTATGAGTTTCTTCTGGTTCCAGTATTCCGAAGCGGGAACCTGCAAAGTACCTTTTCGCTTTAGTGCAGAAAATACTATTGGGGTTGCTGTAACCGCTCCGAAGGTCGAGCAGACAGAAACTACTCATATTATACTGAGGGTCACGGATAAAGGAAGTCCGGCTTTGTCGAGGTATAAGCGGGTGATTGTCACGATTAACCCTTAATGTATAATTAAAGGAGCACAGAATGAAGCACAAATATTTTTCCAACCTGTTTGTTTCTTTAGGCTGGCTGGCTGCAATCGGAGGGCTTCTGGTGTCAGCCGCGCAAGCGGTCGAGATTGCGGGTCAGTGGCGCGCGGAGTTCGATACCCAGATTGGTGTGCAAAAGTATCTTTTCACGTTCCAGACCGAGGGTGATAAACTCATGGGCAAGGCTGTTTCCGAGATCGGCGACCAAGAGCGTGAAACGGAACTGAAGGAAGGCAAAATCGCCGGTGACACGTTGAGCTTTGTGGAACTGCTCAACTTTCAGGGTAACGAACTGCGCATTGTCTACACAGGAAAGGTCGGTAGTAACGAAATCGCGTTCACCCGCGAAGTGGGCGACTTTGCCAAAGAAGAGTTCAAGGCCACACGGGTAGAGTCCGCAACCACGAATGCTTCAGCGGAAGCGGATTCCAATGGAGCCTCTGCGGAATCGCGACGACAGCGGCGGGGCGGATTCAATCGCCCCATTGTGTTGGGTCCGGACGACAAACCCGCATTTGATGATCCACCTGCGGGTTTTGACGTAAAGAAGGACGACATCCTGCACGGCGAGCTGGAGATGATCGAATACGACTCAAAGACCGTCGGCACCAAACGGAAGATGCAGATTTATACCCCGCCGGGTTACTCCAGCGACAAAAAGTATCCAGTCCTCTATCTGTTGCACGGCATCGGCGGGGACGAAACCGAATGGCAGCGTTTTGCGCAGCCGAATGTTCTGCTCGACAACCTCATTGCCGACGGCAATGCCGTGCCAATGATCATCGTGATGCCCAATGGCCGCGCGCAAAAGAACGACCGCGCTGAAGGAGACATCTTCGCATCTGCACCCGCGTTCGCTACTTTCGAGCGTGACCTGCTGGATGACGTCATCCCCGCGATTGATTCGCGCTACAGCACCTACACAAATCGGGAAAACCGCGCTCTGGCCGGGCTTTCAATGGGTGGCGGGCAGTCTCTGAATTTCGGACTGGCGCACCTCGACACCTTCGCCTGGGTCGGCGGCTT
>JAFGHE010000322.1 GCA_016930295.1 Sedimentisphaerales bacterium | reverse complement strand
TCCCTATGGTATCTGTGCGGACTATGATCATACCGCGCACGGCAGCGCCAAGACCGGTTACTACCGAGTAGGCGCTCCTGACCTGGCTATCCTGTTGGCCAACTGGAAGATTCTCGAACCCACCAAGGGTCCGGGTATCCCCGAAGATTGCGGTGGTTCCTTAGGTCAGCCGTAATAAGCCATGAGGTTTTCCTGATAAGTTCAGGTATTACCAAATGTTAAAATTAAACGAGGCAGGTTTCCTTAACCTGCCTCGTTTTTTTTGGGTGGTGTTTTTGTATATATCAGCCGGGATCAATCTCAGGCAGAGTTTTTTTGTTTAAACTCGTAAAATTATCTTGACTGGAGCTTTGTTAGGGGTTAAAATAATTTGAGTTATCGGAGCTTCATATAGAGAGTTAATCTGATTAACGGGAAGACCATTGCTTATTGTAAGTTGTTGTAATTAATTTATTTACGAAAATTTCTAACAATAAGCAGAGGTAGAGGCATCGTAGGCAAGTGGAGTCGCTACGAAGAGAATCTGTGCAAGCCATTTCCAGGGAAAAGTCCCTTTTTTGCCCTGATATAACCATATAGCGTTTTGGAGTAAGAGAGAATATGTTTGTATTTTTACAAGTCTTTTTAGGAGGACAAGTTATGAGAAAGTTGTATTTGGTAGTATTTATGTTTGCGCTGATGGTCAGCGCCAGTTCCGTCGCCTGGGGTCACTGGTATGAGGATGATGATTTTAAGTGGCTTCAGTATCCAGACCTCTCTGATATCGGGATCGATGTTAATATGAGTTATAATTACATGCTGGCTGATGATTTTCTTTGTACAGTCACCGGCCCTATTACGGATTTTCATCTCTGGACATCGTGGTATTATGACTATTTACCATTCGGGGGTGATCCTTCAATGGTGGATTTTCTGATCCAGATCTATGATGATATCCCCGCCGATCCATGCACCGGAGAGCACAGTAGGCCGGGAACTATATTAAGGGAGTGGTATTTTGGAGCATACGATTTTGATGTCCGAATTGAACAGGATCAGATTCTGGAAGGCTGGATGGAACCACCCGACTGGTATGAGTTTCCAGGGGATACGATTTGCTGGCAGTATAACTTCTATTTAGATCCATGTGAGGTATTTATCCAGGAAGGTTCACCGGATGAATCCATAGTGTACTGGCTGGCCGTCCAGGCCTATCCCCATGATACCATGGCTTATTTTGGGCTGGAAGACATCACTGGACCATTGGAATGACGACGCCGTATGGAATGACGGCATGGTTCTGGATTGGTACGAGCTGAGATATCCGCCGGGCCATCCATATATGGGTCAGTCAATTGACCTGGCCTTTGTCATCACCGGCGAATATGAGCCACCGGACAGGTATGATTTTGGCGATGCTCCGGAAAGCCAGGATCCGGGTATGGGTGATGCAATTGCCTATCCAGATATTTGGTTAGATGGAGCCTTCCCCACCTGTGCCACTATTGGGATTCAGGGTCACGTTCAACATGACATAAATTGGTTGGGAGCCTATTTCGGTCCCATGGTTGATAGTGAGACGGACGGCAATGCCGGTTTATGTCCTCCACCAGGCTGCTTCCCCCTTTATGATCAGGATGAATGTTATCTGGATGGAGATGCCGGATTGGTCAATTTACCTAATGGCGCCGATTCCTTCACGATTGACAATACTATAACGGTAGTTCCCTGTATTCAGGGAGAAACAAATCCCCTGGGAACGGTATGCCAGACGGCCGTCTGGGGAGTGAATATTGATATCGATATCTTTGATCCCTGTGATGGTTATGGTCAATGGGTGAATGTTCTGGCGGATTGGAATCGCAATGGTGTATGGTCAGGTGCTTCCGATTGTATGATGCCGGGTGATGCTCCGGAACATGTGTTAGTTAATTTCTGGGTGCCTGATGGATTTGTCGGCCCCCTTTCCCTTCTGAATCCACCGCCGTTCCTGATCGGACCATATTCCGGTCATATCTGGTTTAGATTTACCATTATTGATCGGGATGATGGGCCACTGCCTGAGGATTGGAATGGTGAAGGTTATTTTTCTTTTGGCGGTGAAACCGAAGATTATTTGCTGTTAGTTGAAGATGAGTATCCGGACGACATAGACTGGGGTGATGCGCCCGACAGTCCGGCTGCCCTTGGTTATCCAACCCTGTCGTTCAACAATGGAGCCAATCATATTATTGGCGGTCCCTGGCTGGGACCGGCTGATGATGCGCCTGATCCGGAACCGGACGGCCAACCCAATGCCACAGCGACCGGTGATGATAATGATATTTTCTACCCACCTGTAAATGACGATGAGGATGGTGTTATTATCCCCGTCCTTACGGAAAATGTGGCAGGTAATATCCTTTATCTAGTTAGTGGTGGTGGCGGAGATGTCAATATCTGGATTGACTGGAACCAAAATCAAAGTTGGTTGGATCCAGGAGAAAAAGTCGAGGACATTTATCGTGGTAATGGTCTTTATGTCTTACCGGTTACCCCTCCGGCAGGTTCGGCCGGCACAACCTTCTTACGGGCACGTATCAGTAATGATGGCAGTCTGCCTCCGGACGGTGGCCCCGCTTCCGATGGCGAGGTGGAAGACCATGAGGTTTATATAGAAGAAGCCCCGGAGGATTTAGACTGGGGTGATGCACCCGATGCCCCGATGGTGATAGGGTATCAGACGTTATCTATAAACGGTGGCGCCAATCACGTAATTGGCGGCCCCTGGCTGGGTGATAACACAGACAATCCCGATCCTGAGGGCGACGGCCAACCGGATCCGTGTGCCCTGGGTGATGATAATGATGGAAATGATGATGAAGATGGTGTACAGATTCCGGTCCTGGTTCAGGGCCAGACGGATACGATTACCTTTGAAGTCAACGGAGCCCCTGTCGGCGCAGGCGCCTGGGTCAAGATATGGCTTGACTGGAACGGTGACGGCGTCTGGCAGGATCCCTGTGAAGTTATTGAAGATAATTTCTTTAATAATGGTGTGTATAATATTAACGTGGCACCGAAGTATCATTCGGCTATTGGTAAAACGTTCTTGCGGGCTCGTATAAGTACGCTTTCTGGATTATCACCGGGTGGTTCGGCCCCTGATGGTGAAGTGGAAGACCATGAAGTCGTCATTGAAGAAGGATTTCCACCTGTTACGAAATTCCGACAGGTTCCCCTTGATCCAACCGACGATATCGGACCGGAGTTTTATTATGGCCATGATGAATTAAGCACTGCCTATACCTGGTGGGAATTTAGTGATCCACCTATTCCACTGGGTTATAAAGGCTGCTACATGGCGGATGATTTTGCCGATCCCAGAACGACCCCGGTGGTACGGGTTCGATGGTGGGGCTCCTATATAGAGGATGTATATGAGCAGCCGATAGTTCATTTTCTGATTATCTTTGAAACCGATGTGGCGGCCGATGATCCGGATAATCAGTATCCCTACAGCCATCCGGGTTCCGTGATCCTGGCTCAGGAAGTATGGCGAGGTAGTGATGATCCCATGTTGTTGAATCCGGGTGAGTACTCTGAAAATCAAATCAGTCCCGGAGGCCCCCCTTGTAATGAAGACCTGTATGAATACGAGGCGTTTCTGGAGATTCCGTTTGATCAGGAGCCTGATACGGTCTATTGGATCAAGATTGTGGCCCTGGTCGATGTCGATCCCATGCAGATGCAGATTCTGGAACAGTGTCTGATGCAGCATGCGATTGATCTGTGCACCTTCCTGAATTTGTCTTTAGCAGATCAGATGATGTTGTGTCCGGAGCTGATGCCGCTGACCCGATGGGGCTGGCATAACCGGGACTATACTCGGGTGAATCCATATGCGTCGTTTACTCCGGCCGTCAGTCCGGGTGAATATCTTGCCGGTATTGTGTTTGATCCGCTCAGCGGTGAGGATCTTGAGGTGTGGCACTTCCAGGATGATGCAGTCACAGGTGATATCCAGATTGAGTATATGGGTAGTGAGTATCCGTTTATCTACCAGCCGAGCTACTGGGAACAACATTATGCCTATTTTTGGCCGCTCTGTGATAGTGCGAGTCTGGTCGGGGTGGATGGTCCTGAGGAAATCGAGATGTACTCCAAGGACCTGGCCTTCGAACTGCTTACTCCCGGCTGTCTGACTCCGCTTACCGCGATTGATCCGGTTAGCGGAATCAATTACTATGCAGAGTGGATTTTGGTCGGTAATCCGGAATGCTGGTGCTGCAAGAGCCAGTGCTATGGCGATGGCGATTGCCTACTGGGTGGCAGTTCCAAGACCGGCTATTACCATGTCGGCGCCGGCGACCTATCCCAATTACTGGCAGCCTGGAAGGTCATGGACCCGACTAAAGGTCCCGGTATCTATACTGTTCCGTATGGTATATGTGCGGATTATGATCATTCCAAGCACGGCAGCCCCAAGACCGGTTACTACCGGGTAGGCGCTCCTGACCTGGCCATCCTGTTGGCTAACTGGAAGATACTTGAGCCCACCAAGGGTCCGGGTATCCCGGAGAACTGCGGTGGTTCCCTGGGTCAACCCTAATAGTTATTATTGTTTTCCCATTGATTTGGAAATAATAATAAAATAATTTGACGGGGCAGGTTGACAGGCCTGCCTCGTTTTTTTATAATAGGGTTATCGATAACTATAGGTTTTTTAAGTTACATGTGATGTAGGGAAACGTCAAAAATTCAAATTTGAGCGTAGGAGGACTATGCCATGAAAGGTTTATTTACAATTTTGTTGGTACTGGTCTGGTCTGTGGGTGTGCAAGCGGCGTTAAGTCTCTCACCCGGCGGTACGGTTGAAGTCGTCGAAGGGGAATCACTGGAGTTTTATGTGGTAAGCAGCAGCAGTATGCCCTATGAAGCGTATTTATGCTATTACGATGCCCCGGTTACTCCGTCGGGAAGCCCTTTACCGGCCGCCGGTCCGGATGCGATGATCGACTGTTTTGAGGGATGCTGTTATCTGGTTGCTATGGATTTAAATCCGGATCCGCCTAATATCGAAGCCGGAGCACATTTTGAATTCACCCTCACGACCTCGCTGGGTGATGCGGGAAATTCTTATGATATCGATCTGATTGACATGGATTTTGTTACTGTTCTTGATACATTAACCATTGAGGTGATAGAAGCGGAATGTTTTGATTCAGCTCATCCGGATTATGTCACTTGGATTCAAGCGGGGAATCCGGAGTGCTGGTGTATCACCACTCAGTGTCAGGGCAATGCCGACGGCATTATCAGCGGTAACTCCAAGAGCGGATACTATCATGTCGGGCCGGGAGATGTGAATTTGTTAATTGAAACCTGGAGGATTATGGAACCTCCGGCAGGACCGGGTGTGGGCTCAATCCCGAATGGTATCTGTGCAAGTGTAGCACGTGATGTAGAATGTATAAAAACCGCTTGTTGGCATGTCGGAGTATCCGACCTTTATATTATAGTGAATAACTGGATGGTCAGAGAGCCGCCGTTTGGTCCGGGTTTGCCGCCGGTAGATTGCGGCGGATCGATTGAACCTCAAATTGCGCCAACAATACCGTCCCTCAGCTTTACCGCTGAGACTGTGGATGTTCATCCCGGCGGTACGGCCCAGGTGAGTGTGGATACGACCAGTGAATTTCTTTACATCGCCTATCTTGGCAGTCCCGAAGCAGTGGATGGGATGGGAGCCACGTCATTTTCAGCATCCATAACGTCCAATGCCTGCTGGGGATGGAATACCCTGGATCCGTATGGCTATACGGGGTATTATGAAATTGCCGCCTATGATAATAACCCGGATGATCCCTGTACCATTATAGCGGACATCCATTTTATCCTGACAGTGGGTGATGCGGATCTGTTGCCGGGTCAGTCCTATGATATTCATATCTATGCCGACGATTGGGAAACGATTATTGATACGGTAACGGTGAATATCGTGGAAGATTGTCTTACTCCAGAGACCGCGGTTCATCCAGGCACACACTACACGGACCCCGGATTTAACTATTATGACGAATGGGTTTCCGTAGGATTTCCGAGCTGCTGGTGTTATCCCAGTCAGTGTCACGGAGACGGGGACGGCCAGCTAAGCGGTAATGAAAAAACCGGTTACTATCGAGTGGGGCCGCCGGATCTGTCCCTCCTGCTGGATGGCTGGAAGATCAAGGAGCCGCCCGATGGCCCGGGTTTAACCATATTAAATCCGGAAATTTGTGCCGATTTTGACCATCATGCCCACGGCAGTGCCAAGACCGGTTACTATCGTATCGGCCCACCGGATTTATCCATTCTGCTGCACAACTGGAAAATCAAAGAAGAACCTGATGGCCCGGGCATCCCCCAGGATTGCGGCGGATCACTAGAATAGATATAAGGATGTATAGCTAATATAAGAAACACAATAGAAATTGAAAGGAAGGTGTAATTTATGAGAGATTACAGCATGAAAATGTTAATTGTTGCTATGATGGTTTTGTCTATGGTGTCAACCACTCAGGCAGAATTCACTTTTTCCCCAAATCCTGTATATCTGATAGTCGGTGAAACTAAAGAGGTGTACTTATTTTCTGATACGGCAGAACCTTATGAAAGATTTCTTGGAAGTATGGAGGCTGTGGACGGCGGCGGCGCCACGGCATTTACCGTAGTCCCCACCGCCAATGCCGGGCCGGATGCCTATGCCATTGCCGATCCTTACGGTTATGCCGGCTATTATCAGATTGGAGCCCAGGATTTGAATCCGGATGACGAGGATACTATTAATCCCGGGGTACAGTTTGTATTAAATGTAACGGATGCGGATTTGTTTGGGGACTCTTATGAGATACACCTTTTTGATGAGGATTGGGCAACTATTCTTGATACACTCGTAGTGGTCCAAGCGGCTGGGTTCGAATGTCTGGGCCCTCTATCAGCCCATCATCCACCTACACATATTACCAGCCCGGGGTTTGGATATTATTCCGAGTATTTATCGGTTGGATCGCCGGAGTGCTGGTGTTATCGAAGTCAATGCCATGGGGATGCCGATGGCGTGGAGCAGGGCAACAGTAAAACCGGATATTATAAGGTCGGCGCCAATGACCTTAACCTGCTGTTAAGCGGTTGGAAAGTCAAGGAACCCCCGGATGGATTGGGAATTGGTTCAGTGCCGGCCGCTATCTGTGCCGATTTTGACCATCAGGCCCACGGCGGCAGTAAAACCGGATATTATCGCATCGGCCCACCGGATCTGGCTATTCTGCTGGCCAACTGGAAGGTCATGGAACCGCCCGACGGGCCGGGTATCCCTGCGGATTGTAACTATTCCGTCGTCCGTTTTGAACCCGGAGGACCGATTGATGTAATCGAAGGAGAATCAGTTGATATCGAAATTGTATGCGAAAAAAGCATACGTTATTGTAATTTGGGATTAGATTATAATGATGCGATTATAACAACTCCCATAGCAGTATTACCCTGTGCCGGCGTGGAAATTTGTGATTATGATGACACCTTTTACTGTTTAAGTACGACTCCCTGCTCACAGGAAGATGTGTTGCCGGGAACCCATTTTATGTTTACCCTAAATACCAGTGTGGGCGATGCCGGAAAGGCCTACAATTTATATCTGGAGGAAGATTGGATTGGTAGACTGGACTCTTTAACGGTTAATGTGGTCTCCAATTAGTCAATAATGGCATTTATATTTGCTTAGAATTCATTAAAAAATCTG
>JAFGHE010000037.1 GCA_016930295.1 Sedimentisphaerales bacterium | reverse complement strand
GTTGGGTGCCGGGAACCACTTTTTCTGCCCGGCCGGGACCAGGGCCGGGCCGCGATGCCCCGTTTTGCCGGATCCCCGTTCCTGACCTCTCTGGAACAGGAGTTTCTAAAAGCAGCCCGGAATGAAAAGGGAAAATCTGAACCACCTAAACCCTGTATCGTTAATACCATACCTGAAAGTGATGTGATGTTAATTGAGGTCCCCACCCGGCGCCAGGAAGTGGAGGCCGCCGCCCGACAGATACTTTTTCTCTGTCGTGAAAAAAACTATCGATTTAAAGATATGGCGGTCATTTTACGTGATTTTACCGACTATCAGGAACTGTTGGAGGCGGTTTTTACCGATTACGGGATTGCCTATTTTATCGATCGGCGTCGACCGGTCAGTCATCATCCGCTGGTAGGGCTGCTGTGTTCGGCCCTGCAGGTGCTGATAAGCGATTTTAAAAGGGAACGGATCGTTGATTATCTAAAAACCGATTTAGTGCCGGTCCCGCGCGAAGTGGTGGACGCCCTGGAAAATTATGCACTGGCCCACGGACTGGAAGGTCAGAGCTGGTATGATGATACGCCCTGGACTATCGGTTTCGAGGATGATCAGCCGACGCCCGATGATAAATTATTCAGCCGCAAACATCTCAATGCCCATCGGCTCCAGGCAATGACGCCTTTGATGAATCTGCGCCACCGCCTGTACTCGGATCAATACGATAAGGACCGAAAATTTACAGTCCAGGATATCAGCACGGCTGTATTCAGTTTTTTTGATGAACTCGGGGTCAGCCGGACATTAACCGAATGGTATCAGACCGGCCAGGCCCGTGGCGATCTGGATGCTATCCAGAAACATTCTCAAGTGTATGCTTATGTCATTGATCTGCTGGATGAGGCGGTCGAGGTGTTGGGAGATACCCGGGTGACGATTGAGGAATATACCCAGATTCTCAGTTCCGCGCTGCATCAGATGACCCTGCGCTTGATCCCGCCGGCTCTGGACCAGGTGCTGATCGGTACTATCGAGCGATCGCGCCATCCGCAAATCCGGGCCGCATTGGTCCTGGGTGTCAACGAACAGATATTTCCCCAGGTACGGTTTGACGATTCATTTTTTTCTGATTCCCAGCGCCGCTATCTCTCCGAGAGTGGTTTGGAACTGGGCCCGACCGGTTCGGAAAGACTTTTACAGGAACGATACCTGGCCTATATTGCCCTGACCCGGCCGCGCGAATTACTCTGGGTAAGCTACCCCCTGGCTGATGACCGGGGCAACCGTCTCAATCCATCCTGTATCATCGGGGATATCCAGCGTGCCCTCAGGGGGGCGCCGTTTGTCAGACTCGCCGACAGTGAGCAGGCTGCTGATCCCGAACATATCGTCTCGCCTGAGAGCCTGTTCCGGGCCCTGGGGCGGGAATTTTCACTCTCACGAGCCGGAGCCCAACTGGATCCTCTCTATAAAGAACTCTACCACTATGCCAGATCCCGGCCGGATTGGATACCATCTTTTAAACAGTCTCTGGCCGGCGTGACCTATGTCAATAACGCCCGGCTGGATGACTCGGTAATCCGTACACTGTTTCCCTCAGAATTGCGTGCCAGTGTCTCGCGACTGGAAAGCTACGCGGCCTGTCCTTTTCAGTTTTATGCCCGTTATACCTTACGCCTGCGGCAACGCGATGAACTTAAATTAACCGCACCCGACCTGGGCAGCTTTTATCATAATGTCATGTATTATATTTTTCAGGAGATGAAACAGGCACACCTGGATTGGCGCGGCCTGGATGACGAACGCCTGGATAAAATTATTGATAAAGCGATTAAACCAGTCTTAATCAATGAGTCTCAGTTTACCGCGCTGAGGGAACAGTCCTGGCGGAACCAGTTTCTGCTGGCCGAAGGCACGCAGCGTCTAATCCGTTTTTGCCGGTCGCTGCGTGAGTTGGCGCGGGCAGGTAATTTTTATCAGCAGGGGGCGGAACTGGAATTCGGGCTCGAACATAAACGGGACAGGAAGGGTATGGCGGCACTGGAAATGCCGCTCCCGGCCGGCCGCACGCTTTACCTTGCCGGCCAGATTGACCGGGCCGATACCTGCCGGAAAGATGATGGAAAACTGGGTGTTTGCATTATCGATTACAAGTCGTCAGCACGTGCCTTTGACTTTGCTCATTTTTACCATGGGTTATCTTTGCAATTGGTGTGTTATCTGAAAGTCCTGCAGGAATGGCACTCCGGACAGGAAGGCTCGCAAGTGGAGCCTGCGGCGGCATTATACCTGCCGATTTATCAGGCCGGTAAGCCACAACCAGGTATGCCGCCGGAAACCGTGCTCAATGCAGACGCCATGGTGGAAGCCAGACCTCACAAGGCCACCGGGATTATTAACGAAGACTGGGTGGCTGAACTCGATAGTACCGTTCAACCAAAAGAGTCCTCAAGTTATTTCAATTTCTATATCAATAAAGACGGTCAGGTTCGTAATTCACGCAACAAAGGTGTAGTAAACCACGATGAAATGTCAGCCTTACTGGAACATTGCCAAACCCGATGTATTGAACTGGCCGGCGGCCTGGCCGGTGGGTATATTGACGTGACGCCCTATCGGCTGGGCGATAAAGAGACACCCTGCAGCCATTGCGAATTCGCCTCGTTCTGCCGGTTTGATTTTAATAATGATTACTACCGCCTCTTAAACAAATACCATAGACAACAGGTGTTGGATAAGTTGAGTATAAACAGGGAAAGAGGAACCAGGGGAAATTGATAAAATAATGAGCGATATTAAATGGACATCACAGCAGGAATTGGCACTGAACGCCCTGGAGGGTCAGATACTCCTGACCGCCTCGGCCGGTTCCGGCAAGACCGCGGTCCTGGCCCGTCGCAGCGTGAACCTGCTGACCCGGCCGTCAAATCCCTGCAATATTGATGAACTCCTGATCCTCACTTTTACAGATGCGGCCGCGGCCGAAATGCGACGGCGCATCGCCGCACAAGTAAGTGCTATTGCTCACACGCACCCGCATCTGAACCGCCAATTGATACTCCTGGATAAGGCACAGATCGGTACGGTTCATTCGTTTTGCCATCGGATTTTGCGCGAGTATTTCTATCGGCTGGACCTGGATGGCACGTTTGAAATTATGGACCAGGAGGAAGCCGAGCTTCTCAAGGTCCAGGTCGCCACCGAACTCTTTGAGGATTATTATCGCCGCGAGGGCCGCAGCCCCCGGGAAGAGAATTTCAACCGTCTGGTACAATGTTACGGGAGCCAGGCCGGCGACCGGCCGCTCGTTGAGTTACTCATCCATCTGCATCGTTTCTTTGAAACCCTGCCCCTGGCCCGGATATGTCGGCCCGATTGGTATAACGTTTCAGATAACTGTGCCGGCACGGAACTGAATCATCTGGATATTATCACATGCCGGCAACAGATTATCCAAAACCGGCTTACCCAGATAATTCGCCGGCTCGAGTATGCCGAGGATAGCATCAGACATTATCCCAACCTGGAGATTTACCGGCCTTATATTCAGAATAAACTTTTATTACCCCTTAATGAAATTCTCAAAACCGTCATGACCGGCACAGTGTCCTCAGCGATCAGAAAATTACAGGAATTTATCATACCTCGTACACCAAATCGTCCCAAAGGATTATCAGCCGGGGATATCGCGCCGATTAAAGATCATATTGACGCGGCTAAGGATGAATTCAAAACGATCATGAAAAAATTTGTTCTTGATCCTTTGGATGCGATTAAACAGTTGAATTTTAGCGTCCCCTTCGTTGATTTACTGGTCACTCTCCACGCCGAATTCAGACAGCGTTACCAGGATCAGAAGCGTTTGCGTAATACCCTTGATTTTTCCGACCTGGAACACAACTGTCTGCGTCTGCTCCGGGATGAACAGGGACTCACGGATGTGGCCCGGCAATTGAACCGCCGCTTTAAATATATCCTGGTAGATGAATATCAGGACATTGCGCCCATCCAGGAGGCCATTATCCAGTGTGTGGCTGACTCCCTAACCTCCGCCCGGAATGATTCCGATACGACCGGCAATCTATTTATGGTGGGGGATGCCAAGCAGAGCATTTATGGTTTTCGCCGCGCCGACCCGGAAATATTCCTGGATAAATTTAATGCCTTCACTCCCGTTTCTCCTGATATGGCCAAACCTCTGCCGGCCGGCCGAAACCGAATCGACCTGAATCAGAATTTTCGCGCCCGACAGAGTCTCATTCATGCCGTCAACGCGATCTTTTCCCGCTGCATGACCGCTGATTTTGCCGGCCTGGATTATGATAAAGACAGCCGCCTGAGCTATGGCGCCGCATTCTATGATGAAGCAGCCCAAAGCCAACAGACACCGGGCGTGGAACTGCATTTTATCGAACGAAAACTGGACGGCGGGAATGATTCCCATGACCAGCCGGAACAGGCTGATAATGATAATAATGATAACGGCCTTGACGAACCGGTCGATCTGGATGTGACCCGGCGCGAAGCACTTATGGTGGCACGGCGTATCAGGCAGATGGCAGGGACAGATAATCCGGACGGTAAACCGGCCTTTGATGTTCTGGATAACCAGACTAAACGCCTGCGACCCGTGCAGTATCGTGATATCGTGATTCTGCTGCGTTCCATGAAAATGCGCGCCGAACTCTGGTGTGAAGTACTGGGCCAGATGGGGATTCCCGTACATGCCGAACTGGGCAGCGGCTATTTTGTGGCCACGGAAATACAGGATATGATCAGCGTGCTTAAACTGCTGGATAACCCTCAACAGGATATCCCGCTGGCGTCCGTATTACGATCTCCCCTGGTTGGATTGAATGAATCACAACTGGTTGAAATACGACACAGCCTGGCGCATGGTTTGTTATATCACGCGTTATGTGCCTATAGTGAAAAGGGCCGCGACGAACCGTTGAAGACAAAGCTGACAGCGTTCTTGAACAATCTGGGCCAATGGCGACAGACGGCACGTCGGGGGAATCTCTCGGAACTTATCTGGAAGATTTATACTGATACCAGCCTGCTGGCCTATGTCTCCGGCCTGCCCCAGGGCCGCCAGCGCTATCGCAACCTCTTGCATCTGCATGACGTGGCCCGCCGATTCGATAGTTTCAATACCGGCCTGGAAGGTCATTCACTCTCGCGCTTTCTGCGGTTTGTCCAGCGCCTCAGGGAAGAGGAAGGCGATTTCGGGCCGGCCCCGGTTCTGACCGAGTCGGACAACGTCGTACGTATCATCAGTATCCATAAGAGCAAGGGGCTGGAGTTTCCCGTAGTGATTGTGGCCGGGCTGGATAGAAAGTTTAATCTGCAGGATTCAAGACGCTCAATTTTATTTGACAGTTCCCACGGTCCTGCCGTCCAATGGGATATGGGCCTCAATATTGTGGACCCCTTTACCCGTGACCGCTGGAACACATTGCCCCATAACATTTTAGCTCACCGGATCCATCAGCGACAGCTTAAGGAAGAGATGCGAATCCTCTATGTGGCCTTTACCCGCGCGCGAGAGAAATTACTTCTGGTAGGGAGTATCGACCTCCGTAAAAAACGCAGCGACTGGCAAAACTGGCGCTTATCGGATAATGAGCCGTTGCCAACCTTCCATCTCAGCGCAGCCCAAAATCCCCTGGACTGGCTTGGACCGGCCCTGGCGCCTCACCCGGATATGCAGGCCTTTTGGGATGATGCGCAGGAACAGGAAAATAGTACCGACAGTTCTGCCGAAAGTCTATTTGAGATAACCATCTACAACTCCCGGCGCGTACGAGAACTCCTGCAGGAAGAAAACTATGAACAAAAAAGACAACCTGCAATTGTCGAGCTCGACAAGCTGGCCGGCGTCCATACACCGGCCGATACCACTGCAGCTCGGCAGATCATATCACGTGTGGATTGGACCTATCCACATGCAACTCTGAGCCGCTGCCGG
>JAFGHE010000036.1 GCA_016930295.1 Sedimentisphaerales bacterium | reverse complement strand
TAACGCATCCCGACACGCTGACCCTCCAACAGGTAATCACGATATACCGGATTCAATATTCAATCCTCATACTACAAAACTGACATGATCCCATGTCCTGTTATCATTATTTCAATTTTCCTTGCCCGATTCATCAGGAAACACTATAGGACACGCTGTGGTTTAGTATTTGTACCAATAGAATATATGATACCACCGGGAAAGCTATGCAACGAATTCCGTTTCACCGGGTGGTTTAAACCGGGTTATCTGATTGTAGAACCACGGCAGATTAATCAGGATGGCGCCGGCGGCCCAGGCAATACCCACGGTGATAAACAGGTCCACTTCACGATAAAAAGCGATAGCACCGAAAGGATTGCCCAGGAACCATACATGTCCCTGCCGGTAGCCGATGTCCTGCTGGGCAAAAAATGCGACCAGTAAGGGCCCAATCGCGCCTGTCATGATCAACCCGGCCACGATACCCCAGGTCAGCGGTATTTTTACCAGTCGGCCTAAAATGAATCGGCGTAAACATAAGCCGGTCAGTGAATAAGCGATAAAATAAAGACACAGTGCGGTTATACATTGAGTCGCGATATCCATATCTTTCCAGCCGGCCATACGAGGAAAGATATCATGCCAAAAACCCAATACCACGTACGTAAAAAACATCATCAACATGGCCCAGATAACGCCGCCGGCGCCCCCGCTGTAAAACAAAAATGCCGGTCCGCGCAGCCACCTTCGTTTTGGGATCGTATTCGCCACGCGCAACCCCAGCTTTTCCCGTTCACTCACGGCGCCCAGCAGGGAAAAAGAAAAAATCCCGGCACTGACCGAAGCCCAGACGATCATAGGCCAGCACTCTGATATTCCTTTTATAGCCCAGGCCGCCGCGATAACACCCCCAAACAGCCATATCGCGGTCAAGTAGATCCTGATCGGCAGAGCCCGGTTCGCCGACGACGGCGTAATCATGGCAACTGAAAGCACAAATAGAAGTCCGGCGGCTATGATAACCAACACGGCTATACTCAAAGCTACACATAAAAAAGCCCAGGATCCTATGGCGCTTCCTATACCAAATCGCAACAACATAAAGGATGCTGCCATTATCGTCCACATTAATAAACCCAGCCCAAAGAGACCGGAAAGCGCCATCAATCCTTTAAACCATTTGCTCATCGGCAGACACGCCAGAAAAATGGAAAACTGGATACCTATCAATACGGCCAGCAGTCCCAGGGCCAGCAGGATAAATATCGTCGGCAGGTCAATACCCCGCAGCAGATAGGTCAGAGTCATAAAGGGCATACAGGCACTATAAATTAAAATACACAGGATGAACGCTGACAACAGTTTCCCCCGAATAATAGCGGCCGGTTTCATGGCTGTGGCGAACAACAAATCCACATTCTCATCCGCGCGCTCGGCCGCCAGCCGGCTGGAGGTATAGCCCGGCACAAACAGCAGACAGGTGCCCATTAATATCCCCAGATAAATAAGAAAGATGGTTCTGCCGCCTTCAAAATCCTCCAGTTCCTTATCATAGGTCATGGAGTAGAAACCCAGCACCGCCACCGAAATGGTCAGGAAAAACAACAGCACCGCCATGATAAATTTGCCCTGCACGGCCTGACGCAGTTCCTTGACCATGATCGGATTAATCCAGCCGTCGATAAGATTGATTATCTTTTCAACGTTTGTCATTGTACATATCCCTTGGTTACATTCATAAAGATGTCTTCCAGGCCCGTCTTATGCTGTTTAAACTCCAGGATCCGGAAATTCTTTTTTATCAGCCCGGCAAGAATCGCGCAGATAATTTCTTCCGAACCCCGGGTCTCCACTTCAATGGCATCCCCCACCCAGCGTGCCTGATCTACATGAGGCATCTGTAACAGCTCTTTATAAACCTCTTCTTTCCGATCGAGGGGCCTGACAACTATAATTCTCCTGGACATATCCACCTGATGCATATCAACGATTTTACCGGCCCGCAACAGCCGGCCCTGCTCGATAATGACGGCACAATCACATATCTCCGACAGTTCCGTAAGAATGTGAGAGCTGATTAATATGGCCTTACCCTGCCGGGCCAGGACTTTCAACAGTTCCCGCAGTTCAATGCGTGCCCGCGGGTCCAGTCCTGCGGCCGGCTCATCCAGAATCAGGGCCGGCGGATCATGCACCAGGGAACGGGCCAGCGAAACCCGCTGCTTCATACCCTTGGATAAAGAATCTAAAAATTTGTCACGCAGCTCGAACAGGCCGGTAAACTCTTCGATCCCTTCTATTACCTTACGGCGCCGGACGGCTCGCACCCCGTAGGCACGGGCAAAGAAATCCAGATAATCGTGGACCGTCATATCTCGTTGCATCGGCAGCGTATCCGGCACATAGCCTACCATCCTGCGGGCCTTCTCAGGATGTTCCACCACGGAAAAGCCGTTAAGATAGGCATTACCGCTGGTCGGCTCCAGTAAGGTGGCCAGTATCCGGATTGTGGTGGTCTTGCCCGCCCCGTTGGGACCGACAAAACCTACCAACTGGCCGGTGGAAAACGAAAATGTAATATCGTCCACCGCCTTGGTTTTATCAAAATGCTTTACCAGATTTTCAACACGTACTTCCAATTTATTCCTCGTAAGGGTGATATTTTATGTTTTTGTCTCTTTTCTTATTCCAGATGCCACCGTCAAAAGTGGATATTGGCATTTAAAATCGTTGTTTTTATCCAGAAACAACCGTTCGAATACTTTTGACGCTAGCGTCATTCCATTATTCCATAAACCACCGACTGACTCTGTTCCAAATCGGCATCCGCCAGTCCCGGCTCAATAAAAGGGGATTTCTCCACAACGGCAAGGTAGCATTCCGGCCGGAGATAACTTTCCGGCGACTTAGTGACCCGATCCACTGTCCCCACCCAGTCCTGGGCATACAATTTGCGTAAGCTGTAAAGTGATCCCCCGGCCCGGACATTAACCGGCATGAGACTCAAGTCACACGAAGCCCCGGCCGCAATGTCGCCTGCCTGATGGATTCTCCCCTCTCTATCGGCCAGCCACAGTTGTTTTATGTCAACCCCCAGCCCATTCACTATATTCACGTTGCCTTCCTGAGTCTCTCTGACTGTGATTCGTTCCCGCCGGGATTGACTTTTCCGGATCATGAAATGGGCCGGCACCCGGGCGGTTACCCAGCCGGCGATAAAATGCTGCCTGGAGGTCCAGTCGATGACCCGGCCCCGACCTTTATCACCCCTAAAGGGAGAATAACTATCGGATATTATCTGCGGAGTAATCTCAGAATCATTGTCGAATATCAAACCGCTACCCGGTGTCAACGGCGAATAATATCCCAGCCACCCTATGCTGGTGGCCCGGTGTGCTTTTTCGTCGAGAATCGTAAGCCCTTCTATCCGGGTATGACCACTGAGCCCTTCCGCCGCGATCGCGTATGCGAACACTGCCGCACTGGTCAATAAAGACAACAACGGCACAGTCCAAAGTAACCGGATGCGCCTGCCACGTCGCGAGAAAAACAATAAATTTAACGGCCCGATCACGACCGCGAACAACATAATCAGTACAAATAATCCCCGTACCGGGACCGCCAGTGATTCTACTACGGAAAACTGTTCATTTGCCTGCACTACCGTTTTGACATACAGCCAGGGCCGCTTGCTGGATTCCGAGCCGTCTTTAATCTGCTGCCACAATGCTTCGCTCCATTGATTCATCTCCGGCGCAGCAAGTACCAGGCATTGGCCGAAACCGCAATAATAGATCCAGCCACCACTTATCGACTCTTTGTATCCCTGCCATTCCTGGGGACCCTGCCATGGTCCTGCCACTACCAGCGACCCACCACATTCAGTATATCTGAGCAACGCTGTTCTGATACCGGCCGGCATACTCAACATATCCTCCGCAGTTACCACAACAGTATCATAACGGGAATACCCCAGCCAATGACTACTCCACTGGTCTATCGGAACCTCGGCCCGCTTTATTTCGTATTCCCCCCCTATCCCGATCATGGGCATAAGTGGATTAGATCGTCTCATTTGTGGTCTGCGATCCCCTCCCTCTCCACCGAATATCTTATCCGCTTCGGTCACGAACTCGCCTCCTATACTGCGACTTATCAAGATGCATTCTCTGATATCCGGGTTGTGATATTCGAAACCATGATTGTATCTACTCATTGGAAATTTGAACTTTCCCACCCCTTCAATATTCAGTTGAGCGAAATCGCCCCAGGATATCGGCACCGGCGGCTGCCACAGGGAAACCTGAATCCGTGAACTCGGAGACAGTTCTATCCGGCGCGTCATCTCCTGGACCCGGTCACCACTACCGGAATCACCTGCTGGAAAAATAAGCTCCATGCTATGGTTCTTTTCCGGAGACAGATTTTCTATCTCGAACCGGTATTCCAGGTAACCATGCGTGCTTTGACGAAACTGTTCTATCGGGAGTAAGGATACCGCAACGTCTTCGAATATCTCCCGTGCAGCCCGCACCGGCGAAAAAAGGACCGTTAAGCCGACAAAAACCGTCAGGACTACCATACGGATTCGGATGTGTTTTAATTTTCTGGTTTTTATTTTATTCATCTGGCGCAACTTCCATATCCCGGGGTAAATTCAGGCCCGTCTCATCCAGGCGGTTCAGTAAACCTCTCACGACCGCGAATGAATCGATCCGGTCAAATCGTGCCTTGTAATTCAAAATGATCCGATGGTTGAGCACACCGGGGGCAATCACTTTGACATCCTCAAATCCCACCGTGGCCCGGCCTGCCAGCAGGGCATGACCGCGCGCGGTTTCTCCCATGGCAATCGCCGCTCGCGGCGAAGCGCCGTACTCCACATAATTCCTTATGTCATCTGTCGCTTCCTCGGCCCGGGGATGCGTGGCGGATACCAGCCGGGATATATAATGGGCCACCGGCCGGGGCAGATAAATCATATCCATGGCCCTGAATAACTGCTGTAATTGTTCCGATGTCAAAGTCCAGTCCGGCACAGGCAGTTCCCCACGCCGGCGGGTCGTGATGATCTCGTTCAATACATCCGTTGCCACATCCGTGACCACCAGCTTAAAGAGAAAACGGTCCAGCTGCGCCTCCGGCAGCGGATACGTTCCTTCCAGCTCAATCGGATTCTGAGAAGCTAATACAAAAAACGGGTCCGGCAGGGTGCGTGTCTGGCCTAACAACGTCACGGACCGCTCCTGCATCGCTTCCAGCAGGGCCGACTGGGTTTTCGGTGAGGCCCGGTTAATCTCGTCGGCCAGCAGAATATTGGTGAAAACCGGGCCCGCTTCAAACTGCATCTGACGCTGGCCCGGTGCCGTTTCCTGCAATATATGGGTTCCCAGAATATCACCCGGCATCAGGTCCGGCGTGAACTGAACCCGGTTGAATTCCAGTTGTAAAAGCTGACCCAGCGCCTTGACCAGCGCCGTCTTGCCCACGCCCGGCACCCCTTCCAGCAGGATATGCCCCCTGCTTAAAATCCCGATCAAAACCAGCCGATGCAGATCCGGGCGCCCCAAAAGAATCCGGTCCAGTTGCTCCAGCACCTTATGGGCCAACTCCACCACCGGCGCCAAATCCCCCGGCTGCATAATCACCTCACCCTTATCCACCTGTTCCATATCATATTCCTTCCATTCACCACATTTAGATAAAAGACATAAAATTTATCTCATCCTGTCAAATCTATGTCCTTTATGTTCTCTCGTGCTTAAAAACATTCAAACTTCTGACTCCACTCTTTACTCTTCTCCGGCCCATTCCACTAGTTTAGCTCTCAGTACTTCTTTGCTCGGAAGGTAAAGCTGATATTCTTTGGCATGAATATTTGCATCTTTAGGTAGGGTAATTTCCACTAGTGCTTCATGTTTCTTTTTGCACAAAATAATTCCTATGCTCGAGTTCTCATCGGCAAGCTTTACATACCGGTCAAAGAAGTTGACATACATCTGCATCTGGCCCAGATCCTGATGGGTGAGTTTTCCGATCTTCAGGTCAATCAGAACATAACAACGCAATAGACGGTTATAAAACACCAAATCGACAAAAAAATGATCTTCATCAAAAGTAAAACGCTTTTGCCGGGCTTCGAAAAGAAAACCCTTACCCAACTCTAAAAGAAAGTGTTCGAGTTTATCGATAATGGCCGTCTCCAGATCAGATTCGCTGTATTTAGCCCTTTCATCCAATCCCAGGAATTCCAGTACATAGGGCTCCTTCAGTAGATCCTGCGGTCTGGAAATCACTTGTCCTTCCTCTGCCAATTTACCAATATCCTCTTTATCCCGGCTCAGCGCCAACCGCTCATAGAGTCCTGAATTATACTGACGTTTCAGCTCCCGTAGCGACCAGTCTTGTTGGCCAGTTTCAATCTCATAAAAATTACGTTCTTCCGAATTTTTAATCCCCATAAGGAAGACATAATGCGACCAACTTAGAGTAAATAGCCTAGACAGTCTCTGCCAATCTGCTAATTCGCCAGGCAGTGTCCGGCTTTTTTGACTAATCGCCAATTTCCCAAATTCTTTCTGGGAACCTTTCGGTTCGGGCAAATGCGCAGACACTGTCTGCGCAATTTGGGAGAATTTGTCCTTTTTCTCAACGTAAAAAAGCCGCATAAGCTCTAAATTTCGCTTTGAAAAACCCCGTCCAAATTCATTCGTCAGCCGTTGAGACAGTTCTTTTAGCACCTGCTTGCCATATTCAGCCCGTTCGACACCCGCCTGCTCATGTTCTACAATCCGACGACCTATTTCATAATGGGTCAAAACCTGGACCGTATTCACATTACGGCAAACAGCCTTCCGGGCGCCATGAATTAACTCTCGGATCTCGGAAAATAGAATATCCGCATTACTCATAAATTATCTCCGAATCCTAGTTCCTTCATTTTCTTATCAATAGTCAAATTACATTCGACAGTTTCTCGTATCTCAAACACTCGGAACTGCCAGCTCTATATCTTACTCTCTTTCAAAATAGTTTTTCACCGTACTGCGATGGCGGGGTAAGATTACCTGGGTGTAGGCGCTACCGCCGTCGGTGGCGGCCCCGGCCAGGGCCCCGCTGCCGGTCGCCAGGGTCGGGTGTTCTTCCGTCGGGTCGCCCACACTTACGCCCACCGTGCTGCTGTCTTTGAGATCTTCCAGCGACGCCGCCGGCAGTGCCTGTTCCTTGAAGGCGGCATTTTCTTCAGGCGAACCTTCGCTCCAGGTCATGGCCGCGTCACCGGGTCCCCGGTCGATCCCTCCGCCGGGGCAATTGCCGCAACTAAACATCGACGCCAGCTCACTCATACTCATGCACATTCCTTCCCGGGCCAGAAAGTCGGCTAACTCCTTGCCGTTACACTGGCCCAGTTTTTCACAGAGCTTGAGCTTCTTCAGATCGATCAGATCCGCCTGGCTTAACTGAGCCATCATTTTTTGCAGCATCTCTTTATCCAGCTTTAAGGCCTGACATATCTTCAATAAATCCTCCTGAGATAAAGAATTGGCCAGGTCTTCGAGATCGAGACTATTGAGTATCCCTTTTAACATATCGTTCTGGAGAAGATTCTGATTCTTTTCCAGCGCCTTTTGCATCATGGCGGCCATCGAGGACATGGCCTCCGACATCATCTGACTGTCGAGCGACTCTTTTCCCTCCAGCATGGCCTCGGCCAGGGTTTGCACCCGGCTGAGTTGTTCCGTTTGCGACAGTGCCGACTGAGCAGCTTCCTGGGCCGTTTTGGCAATGTCTTCCCGTACATGGTCCAGCGCCTCCCAGGTTTTCATCGGATCCAGCCCTTTGGCTTCTGCTTGAATCGTATTGAGATTTTCCATCAGAGTCAGACCGCGCTGCGGATCAATGACCTTTTCCTGGGTAAGCATCCTGATCTGTTCATTCAACTGGTCGATCTCACTACCAATCTCCAGAGGATTATTCAGGCCCAACTGAACAAAACGCTGCGGTACCAGAAAGGCGATTAATACAAAAATCACCGCCATGGCAAATAATCCCCAGATACGACCGCCGCGCCAGCTTATCTGCACCGGATTGAGTTTCGGCAACGTCTCCTGCCAGGAGCCAATCCCGGTCTCCGCGGCCGCCATAAACATCCCCCCGCAGCGGCTCTGGTGATCAATCAGAGCCCTGACCGCTGTTCGCGAAGGCAACTTCTTTCTGGCCAGCAACACACTGGCGATTAAAACCTGTGACAAACCTGCAAGGCCGTATAATAATAACTGTTTTGCTTCCACCAGGTCTAACCAACGACAGGTAAGCACGACCGCGCCCCAGATAAAGCCCCAGATCGCTCCCAGAAACAGAAAATATTTGTTCACCAGACGCTCGCCCACCTCTAAACGAAACTGGCTGATGGCATCTTCGTAATCTTCCAGATGATTATGCTGAAAAACTTTCACGATGTTTCAATCCTTTCTGTTGGGATGAATCTCTCAGCCCCCGAAGGAAAGACAGTTTCTATATCATCATATATATAGATTATACCTGTATTTATGATATTTTAAACGGATTTCTCCAGAACCCTGTCCTGATTTGCCTTAATCCCTTGATAAATAAAGATGTTACAAATCAGCTCGTTCATTCAGGTCTCATCCATTTCCTCCTTGAAATGTCCTCTAAATAATTCTACGTCGATCATACTTTATCTGTTTGCTGTTAATGAGTTAAATTAGAGTTTATACTTTAGACGTACTATCCCACAATTGGTTACACCCCGGACCCGATTAAATAGTGAATTTGTATAAAATAATCTGGATGGCCCAAAAAATCCCGCCTTTTGAAAACCCTGAAAACAAGTGATTTTTGCAGACTGGAACTTGAGAGCCTGACCCATTATAATAAATTTAATGTGTAAGAATGAAACCGGCGCCTGTATAAACATAACTTTTTATTATTTAATGGCTTAGAAACTCTGATATGATATTATATATCACGTAATCTCCATTAAAAACTATTTATATAGAGTGTATGATGCTTCCGTCAAAAGTAGATATATCCAATTTAAAGCATTGTTTTTAACCCAAAATCAACTCTTCGCAATACTTTTGACACTGGCATCGTGTATGGGTAATACAATACATTACATCTGTTTAGATAATACGTTGAAGGAGAAAACAATGAGGGTAATCGCAATTTCCGGCAGCCCCCGCAAGGGTGGGAATACTGAAATCGCCTGTCAGACGGCATTGCAGCCAATACAGGATGCAGGCATTGATACTGAATTTGTCTCCCTGGCAGGCAAAGAGATCGGGCCCTGTATCGCCTGCGGACGCTGCGCCCAGGGTCAGGGATGTCTGGCTCATAAAGATGATTTTGATCCCATCTATCAGCAGGTTAAAAATGCAGACGGCCTGATCCTGGCCAGTCCCGTTTATTTCGGTTGTGCCACCGGGCCGATTTGTAATGTTATGCATCGGCTGGGATACGCCTCACGCCGGAGTGATAATTTTCTCGCGCGCAAAGCCGGTGGTGCTATTGCAGTAGCCCGACGTGCCGGACATAATGCCACATTCGCGCAGCTTTCCATGTTCTTTGCCATTAACGATATGATCCAGGTCGGTTCGACCTACTGGAACGTGGCCCTGGCCTGTCAACCCGGAGAGATTAATCAAGACACCGAAGCCATTCAGACCCTCACGCACTTCGGAGAAAATCTCGCCTGGCTGCTTACTAAAATTCATTCCTGAACACCTTTGAGGAAAAAGAACTGTGGATACACTAAAACGAAACTTAATCATTGGAACTGTTATTGTTATACTTATTGCCGCACCTTGCCCCGCAGTCCAGACAGAGGATTCCGACTATACGCTGTTTAATCCGCTGGTGGATGTAATCGGCCTTATCCAGAAACACTATGTTACCGAAGCTGAGCCGTCCGAACTGGTCACCGGCGCTATTAACGGGATGTTACACGAACTCGACCCCTACAGTGAATATATCCCGGCCCGGGACCTGGAGGAATTTCATAAACAAACCAGCGGCAGCTACGAGGGAATTGGTATCGGTATCGATGTAGTGGACGGATATATCAGTGTGATCAGTCCCTTTGAGGACTCTCCCGCCTATAAGGCCGGTGTCCGCGCCGGCGATATTATTCTGGAAGTAAACGGCGAATCAACCCAGGGCTGGTCCGCCACCCATGCGGTAAAGGAACTGACCGGGCCGGCCGGCACCACGGTTACTATCAATGTTATGCATAATGACGGAACTGAGGAAATCATACCGATTATCCGAGGTCAAATCCATGTTCCTACCGTACGGGGCTGGCGCCGCGATCCAGACCAGGGATCATGGGATTATATGCTCGATCCGGACGCCGGAATCGGCTACCTGCGTATCAGTCAATTTACCCAGGATACCATAAAACAACTGGATGAGTCCATGGAGGCCATGCTCGAACAAGACCTCCAGGCCCTGATTCTCGATTTACGCAGCAATCCCGGCGGCCTGATGCCGGCCGCCCTGAACATGGTGGACCGCTTTATTGACCACGGCGTAATTCTGTCCACACGCGGCGCGCACACCCAGGAAGTATTTAAACACGCTCAACTGGAAGGCACCTATCCCCATTTTCATCTGGTGATCCTTATCGATCAGGGTAGTGCCAGCGCTTCTGAGATTGTGGCCGGTTCCCTGCAGGACCACGGGCGCGCGGTTATCGTGGGTCACCGATCCTGGGGCAAGGGTTCGGTCCAGTTGCTTATCAAGCTGCCGGATTCCGGCGACGCCGTGAAGCTCACCACAGATTATTATTATCTGCCCAAAGGACGTTGCGTGCACCGGCTGCCGGGGGCAGACGAATGGGGGGTGGACCCGGACGTCGAAGAGGATATCAACCCGGAAAACTTTTCGTCGTTACGATCACTCATTGAAGAGTTGACCATTCAACCCCTGACTACGGCGATAGACCATAATAACCTCGTACCCGGGGAAGAACCTTCCGGGGAAGGCGTCGATCAAATACTCACGGCCGAAGAGTCGGCCCTTAAACTGCTTGAACTGGACAATCAACTCAACCAGGCTTACAAACAGTGCAAGGGCCTGATCCGGGCCCGGCCAACCCTTTCGGCTCTAACCGAAACATTATTAAATCAGGACGAAATCCAAGAATGACCCTTTATGTCAACGGTGAAAAAATTGCCGATACCCTGATCCGCGCAGAAATCCAGAGGCTGCGCCCGCACTATGAACGCATGATTACCGGCGATAACCCCACACAACTGCAACAGCAACTGTATGACTGGTCCCGCGAAAATGTCATTGAACGCACCGTGCTGCGTCAGGCGGCCATGATCGAGCAGGAACAGATCCCCGCCGATATCATCGAACAACAGTATCAGCTGTTCCTCAAAAATAACACCCGCCCGGATTCTCCGGAAAAAACAGGTGATTCTATTACCCCTGATGAGCAGGAGATAAAAAAAGAGATCGAGCAGAATCTGCACGTACAAAAGCTACTGGAAAAACTTAATGCCGCCATTCCCAAACCTTCGGAAAAAGAAATTGCCTCCTATTATCGGGACCACGCCGACCAGTTTCACCTGCCTGAAATGGTACGCGTATCCCATATCGTTAAACATTTGAATCCCGGCGCGGATACCCGGAAAGTTTACGAACAGATGGAACAGGTACTACTGGAACTCAAAGATAATGTCGATTTTGCCGACGTCGCACGCCGATGGTCCGACTGCCCCGATAACGGCGGCGACCTGGGTTACTTCCTCCGCGGCCAGATGGTGCCGGAATTTGAAACCGTGGTCTTTGACCTGGAACCGGGCCAGGTCAGCGGCATCTTCCAGACTTCGTTCGGTCTGCATATCACCAAACTCTGGGAAAAAAAACCGCCCGGCGCCCGCCCGCTCAAAGAGGTGCGCCAAACCATTATCGACCATCTCATGCAACAAGACCAGAAAACCGCACTTGAAGACTACCTCGACCTGCTAAAAGAAAAAGCCGTTATCGAAGACAAATAAAACACGGATCTCACAGATGTCACGAATGCTTACGGATTATTTCAACAGGCTAATCAGATGCCACCGCCAAAAGTGGATATCGGCATTTAAAACCGCAGTTCTTAATCCAGCAACAAGCATTCGCAATACTTTTGACGTGTCTCATCCCGATTCATCGGGGCTGGCGTTATATTAGAGTAAATAAATCGGATAGAATATAGTTAAAGTGTGAGAGTAAAAATTCAGTACTTTATTATTCTCTGCGGCCTTTGCGCCTTTGCGTGAAAAAATACTTAATTCCTCTGAGACCTCTGTGTCCTCTGTGGCTAAGAAAAAAACGGGTTAACAGGCAACAGCTTATCTTTGAAATGTCAAATCTCAAATTTCAAATAATTTTGTTTGCGGCTCGACCGCCCCAGGCAATTTGTGGCAAAAAATCTATTCCTGTTTTATTTCCGTGATTTGAAAGCTGTTGAGGGTGTTGACCATGTCAAAAAAATCTTCGGGATTACCGCTGCCGGCCAAGAGCGTGATATGGACGGCGCTGTAGCCGTCGGGAGCGCGCGTGGCATCAAGCCCGATCCACTGGCCTCCGATCCACGCCTGGCACCAGGCGTGCCCTCCGAAAATGTTTTTGCGCCCCGCAAATTCCGGGGCGTAAACATAACCC
>JAFGHE010000321.1 GCA_016930295.1 Sedimentisphaerales bacterium | reverse complement strand
CGCACAGCGATAGCATGCTTCATTCCATTACAACAAATTTACCGGATCCACATCCACTGCCGCCTGTACACCTGATGATGCCAGATATTCTTTACGCAGGGTATTGAGCATCATCTGGATAGGTTCCGGAGCGGGGCTCTTAAACAGGATTTCCTGTCGATGATAATTTTCCAGGCGCGCAATAGCGGCAGGGAACGGACCGCGGATCTCCAGGTCGAGCTTCATCTGTTCTTTGATCTGGTCGATGTTTTCCCGCAGCCTTTTGGCGGCCGATTCCAGCTTTTCCAGTTTCACATCGCGCAGAATAATCCGGGCCAGACGCTGGTAGGGGGGCATTTTGCATTTTTTACGGATCTCAATCTCATGGCGGGCGAAACTATTAAAGTTATGCTTACACGCCAATGTTATTACCTGTTCATTAGGCACAAAGGTTTGTACAATAACACGCCCCTGGTCACTGGCGCGTCCGGCACGGCCGGCCACCTGTTCGATCAATTGAAAGGTCCGCTCCGAACTGCGAAAATCCGGCAGCGACAGCGCCGTATCAGCGTTCAGCACACCGACCAGTTCCACATTGGGAAAATCAAGTCCCTTGCCCACCATCTGGGTACCCATAAGGATATTAATCGTGCCCGTGGCAAAATCAGCCAAAACCTGTTCATAAGAACCCGGCCTCATGGCGTCGCTGTCCACACGTTGCAGTCGAGCCTGCGGAAATTTTCGCTGGAGTTCTTCTTCCGCTCTCTGTGTACCCGGCCCGATCAGCAGCAGCTTTTTCTGACACACTGGACACAGCTTTGGAACCTGTGAACTGTGCAGGCAATAATGACACATCACCCAGTTTTTTTCCGCCTTGTCAAACGACTGCCTGCTCTTATGAACCGTAAGACTTACATCGCAGTTTGGGCAGGTCAGGGCAAACTTACAGGATGGGCAGAAAACATAATTACTATGCCCCCGCCGGTTCAGCAGCAAAATAGCCTGCTTCTTTCGATCCAGGCAAGCCTGAAGTTCCTTTTCCAAAAGCCGGCTCAGAAGATGACGCCCCGTCCGCTCCATCGTCTCCGCGGCCATATCCACCAGCATCACCCTCGGCAGCGGCAGATCCATGACCCGGCGCGGCAGCTTAAACAGATGATAATGTTTTTTCATCTGACAGTTATATAAACTCTCCAGCGACGGAGTAGCCGAACCCAGAATAATCGGGATACTGTTCAGGTGAGCCCGCTTAATCGCCACATCCCGACCGTGATATCGCGGAGCCGTATCCTGCTTATACCCGGTTTCATGTTCCTCATCCACAATGATCAGCCCCAGGTGTCTCAAGGGTGCAAATACCGCTGAACGGGCACCGACCACCACCTCCACATCCCCGTCGGCTATCCAGCGCCAATACTGATGACGCTGTACATTCGTCAGCCCTGAATGCAACACCGCCACCCGCGAAAAGCGAGCTAAAAACCGGCTTACTGTTTGAGGAGTCATGGCAATCTCCGGCACCAGCACCAGGGCCTGTCTGCCCTGCCTGAGAACATCCTTAATACAGCTCATGTATATTTCGGTTTTGCCGCTGCCGGTCACCCCATGCAGAACAACCACATTAAAGACCGGTTTGGCCACTTGGAGTAATCCCTCAAGCTTTTCCAATACCAGGACTTGATCGTCATTAAGCTCAAACTCTTTATCATCTGTTGGTATCACTTTCAGAGAAGCTTCCGGCCGGGCCAGTTCCTTTCTTTGTATAATGTCAATAAGCCCGTGCCGGGCCAGGGTCGTAAAAGGAACCATACCGCAGCTCATAGCACTTCGTATCTCGTCAAGAGGCCATACCTTATCCCGGCAGGGTTCCTGTACCTTAAGAAAGCATAATATTTCCCGCCCTTTTGAGCTGAGCTTAAACCCGACGAAATTATTTTCCATTGCCGCTATCCCGGCTTCGGTTAACTTCAGATAGCCTCGTTTAACCATCCCCGCCTGCTTCTTCACGGCCGCGGGCACCACGGCACTCAGAACAACTCCCAGCGGACAGCAGTAATAATCAGCGATCCAGCGGGCCAGTTGTATCATACTTTCGTCCACTAAAGGCCGCTCGTCAACCACCTCAGTAATAGATTTTACCCACTCAACCGGGGCTTTGGGTGGAAATTCGACACAGAATCCATATTCCAGCCGATTCCCTTTACCCAGTGGGGCACGAATCCGCTGACCGGCTGACAGACCGTCAGACAGATGCTCTGGCACCGCATAATCAAAGAGATTGTCTCCGGCACTCTCAAAGGCCACCCGAACCAGACGAACCCCCTCAGCACGTACTAATCCCTTTTGTACGGAAGTCTTACCATCCAGCGGCCCAAATAAACCCTTTTGCATCACTTTAACCTTAATTACCAGTACACAACTGCCTTAAAACAAAGTAATTATCCTATATATGGGGGATTTTGTCCAGAACTCCATTTTTCTCTTTTGAAACCAGACATTTATGGTTATCTTATATCAAACGATAAAATTTCGATGCCGTTTTTTAGATAATTTAACCTGATATAAACGGATGCCACCGCCAAAAGTGGATATCGGCAATTAAAATCGCTGTTTTTAATCCACAAACAATCGTTCGCGATACTTTTGACGCCGGCGTCATAACGATATAAAAAAATATTTATGAGTATTTGAAATCATGGAATTACCTATAGTTTTGAAAGTTAGAATAGGTGTGGTTTTGGGGATTGCCATCATCTTGTTTGCTACTGTCGGCTGGTCAGTGGCTCAACCCTGGCAGCCCGGCGACCCACTCGTTTTTATGACCCACCAGAATCCCTTTAATCTGGTTTTGATTACAATCGTGCTGGGCGTGATAGCTACGGGTTTGGCTGTAATCGCAGGTGGACGGTATGCCCATTATATGGCCCCATTAGCCCTGCCTGCCGGATTGTGTACCTGGTCGGTGATAACAGGGAGTATAAACAGGCTTCTATTAGTACATCAGGATATCTCAGAACGGGCCTCTATGTTCCATAAATTAGCCGGTGAAGTTATTCTCTGGTTTGCTATCGTGTTAACAGGGTATCTGTTAGTGCTTATGATAAAAAATTTCTTTGCCTCACGAGAAAAAGTCGATAATCCCGAACAACACATGGAAGATCGATCCTGTCAACCATTGCCCTTTGTCCCATCTGAATTTGAATTTTATCGTCGGGTTTATCATCATATCCGACATCTCCTGCGTCTAAGTTCACCAGAACAAAAAAGAACAAAATTATCAGAAAATCAGTTATTTAATTCTATCATGGCACTGGTCTCCACCTGTATACTCGCAGCCTTAATCATTGTATTGTGTGCCCAGTCCGGCACGGTTCCT
>JAFGHE010000320.1 GCA_016930295.1 Sedimentisphaerales bacterium | reverse complement strand
CCTTATACAGGGCCTGGGCCAGCGGCTTGCGTTCAATGACGGGCACACCATTTTCAAGGGCGATTTCCCTGATCCGATGGGCGATGAAGCCGGCGCCCCGGGCCACCACTTTGGGAGCCGGCATGGTATCCATTTCATACTTCAGCGCAATCGCCAAATGGGTGGGGTTGGTAACCACAACATCGGCATTGGGTACGGCCTGGCTCATACGCTGCATCGCCAGCTGGCGCGCGACATTACGCCGGCGCTGTCGCATAATGGGATCTCCTTCCATACGCTTCATTTCCTCTTTGACCTCTTCCTTGGTCATACGCAGGTCTTTCGCGAATTTGTATTTCTGAAAGGCGTAATCAAACAAAGCCAACAGCAACAGAACCATCGCCATCCTCATTCCCAGGATGAATACCAGATGGGCGCCATACCCAACCACTTCGGTAAAACTCAGACCCGCCACACTGATTAGATTGGGTAAAAATCCTTTAATTGTATAGAACGCCACCATGCCGATAATGCCTACCTTGGCCAGACTCATTATTAACCGCATGGCCGATTGAACGGAAAACAACCGTTTTATTCCCGTCAAAGGGGATATCTTCTCGAAGGAAGGAGTAATCGGATACGAGGCAAAAACAAATCCGACCTGTAACACGTTAATCACAATGGCGGCGACCACGGTCAGCATAAAGATAGGAGCCAGGATGGCCCAGACATGACGTAAGGCCATGCGCCAGCCCTCATCCAGGGCCAAGGGGCCGGTAATGGCGGCATCATCAAGGGTGAGCGACTGTCGAACCAGACTCATAAAACCGTTGAGAATCGCTGTCCCATAAAAATTCAGAAGTATCAAGCCCACCAAAAGGCCTACCGCGGCGGTCAAGTCCATGCTTTTGGCAACTTGTCCTTTTTCCCGCGTTTCCTGCAGACGTCGGGGGGTCGGGGCTTCAGTTTTTTCTCCGGTATCAGCGGGCATCGTTACCTGTTACTATCCTTTTTAAATGAAAATTTCTCCCATCTGGCGAAACACGATCACCAGACTATCCTGAAATAACATTACTATCAATCCCAGCGAAGCGACCAGAATTACAAAAGCCAGGGTAATGCGTACCGGGAAACCGGCCGCCAGAATATTTAACTGGGGCATGGTTCTCGATATAAATCCCAAAGCAGTCGTGGCTAAAAACAACGCCACCAAGACAGGTCCTGCGATTCTTATTCCGAGTTTAAATGACTCGGTTAAGACGGAAACCGAAACCGTCAGTACCGTCGTATTGTCGATGGCGGCCAGGAGAGGCACCGTCTGAAATGTTTGAGTCAGGGCTCGTATCAAAATCAAAGGTCCGTTCATCAATACATAGATTAAGGTGGCCAATAGCATGTAAAACTGAGAAAGTACGGTGGTGGATACATCCGTAAAAGGATCCACCATGCGGGCCATGGCAAAACCCATCTGGTAACTGATCATTTCCGCTCCGAACTGGATGCCGGTGAATAACAGAGATAATACGAATCCCATGATAATCCCGATCAGCATTTCGCCGGCAACACCCACACTCAGGCCTGTCAATGAGGTGGGTGCAAAGGTAACCGGCGGCACCAGTGGAAATAAAGCCATCGCCAAAATCAGGGCCAGCAACGCCTTCACTTTTACCGGGATAGCCGCCGCTCCCAGAAACGGAGCCATCACGATGATGCCGCCCAGACGGAAAAGTACCAGAATGAAAACCGGTATCTGTTCAAAAATATCTTGAAAAGGGTATAGCATTATCGTCTCTCGCTGCACCTATTATTTATCCCTGCTTCAGGGTATCACCATAGGACTAAACATTTGCCGGGCGAAGGCCATGAGTTGTTCCATAATCCAGGGCATGAAAAAGCCCGCGGCAATCATCACGCCAACGATCTTGGGAACAAATGTCAACGTCATTTCCTGAATCTGCGTGACTGCCTGAAATATCGAAACCGTCACGCCAATAACCAATCCCACACATAACAGAGGAAATGAAATTTTCAGGGCCAACATCAAGACCTCACGACCTAAATCCAATGCCATTTGCTGATCCATAATCTCTTTCCTTTCAGATTGTCGGATTATTCATAAAACTGCCCATCAGGGACCCAATAACCAGATGCCAGCCATCCACTAAAACAAATAATAAGAGTTTGAACGGCAGGGAAATCAAGATCGGGGGCAGCATCATCATGCCCATCGACATTAATATCGAGGCAATCACCATATCAATAATCAAAAAAGGCAGGTAAATATAAAAACCCATGATAAAAGCCTGTTTTAACTCACTGATGATATAGGCCGGTATCAGCGCGGTCAGTGATACGTCACTCCACTGCAGGGTCTCGTCCCTGATTTTATCTTTGGTCGTATCATCCGGGTTGTCAAATTCCACAAACATATAGACATCCTCGGTATTGCCCGCATTTTCAATCTGGTTAATCATGAAGTGGCGCATGTGACCTTTACCCCGATTCCACGCGGTCTTCTGATCGATGCGGGCGGCCCCTTCCGGCGGATCGACATAAGGAACAATCGCATCGGTATTGATCTGTTTCCAGGTCGGAGCCATCACACAAAACGTCATAAACAGGGCCATACCTACAATAACCTGAGAAGGAGGTAACTGCTGCGTTCCCATGGCCTGGCGCAACAGTGCCAATACCACCACAATACGGGTAAAGCTGGTAGTCATCACCAGAATAGCAGGCGCCAGAGACAAGACGGTCAAAACCAGCATGATCTCCAGAGTCGCCGAAAGCTTCTCCGGGCGCGTGGCATTTTCCACCACCTGGGAAGGATCCAGATTCTCTAATATGGAATCCTCCGCTGAATTATCAAACGGGGTAACCGAATCATCCGGCATAACAGGAACCTGGGCCCCGGCAGGACTTAAAAAAAGAACAGTCCACGCCACCGCAATTAAAAAGGCTTTCAATTGTGTCATCCTTGACAGCATTACAGCACAGTCCCTTGACTCAATTTATTGACTCAGGCCCGATGACTGGTTTCAATCATCCGGTCAGAGCTGTTATAACTTAGCGAATATGTAGTCGCGTAAGACCCTTCACCTTATTTAAAAGTGAAGAAATCTCACTGCATGCAGAACTCCAGCTGCGGGATGATGATGGCTCCGATGATCCAAATTCATCCCGGCTCGGGTACTCGTTAAACTCCCGGGGTTCATCCTGCTGATAATCCGATACCGATTCGTAAGTCTGCGATTCGCTGCGGAACAGACGATTAAAGGTGTTGGAGATGGATTGGGGAGTGTGTTGTTCCAATAGCCCCATAATCATGGTTATCTCCTCCGGATCATCGACTGCCAGTAAGGACGCCATATGGTTGGGACTCAAACCCACCAGTAATAAACGTCCGCCCAGTTTCACCAAACATAAAGTCTGCTTAGGTCCAATGGGATTACGGGACAGAATCTCAATAGCGTTATTTCCCCGGGAATGGCGCGTGCCTAACGTTAACCGCCGAAATAACCAGGCGGTCATACTGATTAATACCAAGACTATTATTAATGAAACCATGACCCACCCCGCCGATGGCGATTGCCCCACAGAGCGGGCCGGGGTCGCGGTTAGAGTGGCAGACTCCTGATTTTGCTTTTGACTACCCTTGCCTATCGGCCGACTTTCAAAATCGGACAGTATTTCCCGACTCGGATATTCATTCGATATCCCTTTATCCAAAGAATCGGGGGCTGTATCAGTACTAACAGGTGAAATATCCGGATCCGACTCGGATAACACTTTGGGCTCTGGCGCCGATCCTGCATCGACCGGTATCGCATTATTGTCATCAGGAGCATTAGCGGATACTCTGGCCCAAACCACAGCACCGGACATTATCCAGGTGAGAAATAAAACTAAACCAATAATCCAAATGGTTCCGAAACGACAGATACGGAAATGAACCATAGGTCTCTCCAGCCTGGCTTTAATTTTGATAAATTTTTAAAACGGCGATTTATTATAAAAAGTTACTTAGATAAACCTGATAGTCACTCCTGGACAGGACGGCGTTCCTAAATGTAATCGTTCACATTCCCGGATTCCTTCCTTCATGGAAATGACATTATCCTATATCTTATATCGTATTATCCCTGGGGTATGCCCGGCTGTATCACCTGCTCCACAACAGGTTCAGCCCCGCGTTCACCTACCCCGGGTACGATTTCGTTAATTCGAACACAAAAATTATCGTTTACAACCAGCACTTCACCCCGAGCCACCAACTTTTCGTTTACCAGAACGTCAACCGGGTCACCGGCCAGCTTATTCAGTTCAACGACAGACCCGTTGGTCAGATTGAGTATTTCCTCTACGGTCAATTCGGCCCGCCCTAATTCGATTTTCACATCCAGCTCGACATCATTAAGCATTTCAATACTGCTGGCAGCCGCTTCCTGCAACATACCGGAAAAATCCGGCAGGTCAGGAACTGATACGGATCTGCCTTCATCTTCCCGGCCCGCAGGATTATTTTTTTCTGCCGCTGATGCGGATTTATCTTCATCTAATGATGCGTCGGACGCATTCTCCTGCGCTGATTCGACACTGGTTTCCGTTGCATCCTCATCCGTACCGGCTATCTCTTCAGCAAGATCATTTACCTCCTGCTCCAAAGTTTCCAGTTCGGCTTCGGGCGACAACTCATTTTTATTTTCTTCATCTGCCATAGGGTGACCTTAAATCCAAAAGAAAATCAGTATGCTCACATAATACAAAAAATATCTAAACTGAAAAGTATTAAATTCATATTTTTATACTTTTTTTCATTTTTTTATTGAATTCAGAAACGTAAAAAATAAAAACTCTCTTTTATCTGTCCGGAAAAATTAATCATCTGAATAGGGCGCCCAGGAGGGGATAAGAATATCCTTAATCAGCCCTTCGCTGACAATTTCCTCGATACCGGTTTTAAGGTCACGCTTGATCACCTGTAGCTGAGGATCTTTTATCTGTTCGGGCTGGGCAGACGAAACCACTTCACGTATAGTATTAAGTATCTCCTTACTATGGCCTTTCACTTCGTCTTCCAGTTTAAGCTGGTTAGCACTATCCACCTTAGCGGCAATATCCAGGGTCACCATCATTCGGGAACGTCCCTGTTCATAATTTACCACCTGAAATCCTTCCGCCAATATCACTTCAGATTCCTGCGCCCGGGTATTGGCCTGAGTCTGTTCAATCGGATCGGTTGCTTCGGCCGGCTCTGGCCCTCCCTTTAATACCCAAAACAGGGAAATACCTCCCCCTTCGAGCAAAAAAACGGCCATCAGAATGATTATGGTCTTTAATGACTTTTTAGGGCGCTGAACTTCATTTTTTTGTTGGGTTGCTTCTTCTGCCATTTTGCTTTCTCCTTTTTAAAAAACGCATATCATTTGTCTGTAAATTTCAAAATATCTTTTCATCATCATCCGTCAGGGGTTTTCCCTGATACTGCTCTACTAATGTCTCAGTTACGATAATCGACACTCTCCTGTTTTTGGCCCGTCCGGCTTCATTGTATGCCTGGGCGACCAAAGGCTCGTTATCGCCACAGGCTTCCACGGTGATACGTTCCTCACGAATCCCCTGTTCGACGAGGAAATTCTTTACCGCCATGGCACGAGCGAATGAGAGTTCGTCTAACGATTGAAATGGTTTTATCTGGTCCAGACTTTTCCGTGCGGCATGACCCCGCACCCTGATTCGGGTATTCATGCCCCGAACCACTTCGGCAAACTCCGCCAAATGAACCTTGGCGGTTTCCAACAGTTTGGCCTTGCCGGGTTCAAAGCTGATCCGTCCTCCCAGGGTATATTCCTGTCCTTCCCGAATGTCCCGGACACTGGGATTGGCGCCTTCGATACCCTCCTCCACGGTCTTACCTTTCTGGAGTTGAAACTTGCGCATAATCAATTCGGACATCTTGCGATCATGGGTATTATTGGGTGTCGCCTCTCCGGGCACCCAGCCGATCCCGCCGCGATAGCCAAAGGCTCGCTTGATAGACTCCATCACATCCATAAATTTCTGGTCGCTTTTGATCTCACTCATGGAAACCAGTATTACGAAGAAACAAAACAGAAGGGTCATCATATCGCCGTAGGTGACCATCCAGTCAGGCGCTCCTTCGGGTGCTTTTTTCTTCTTTTTTGCCATATAACCAATAGTCAATTACATGTTTTTAATAACGGATTTAATGTCCGCCAGATTTCCCAGCTATCTAATCACCTCCGGAGCACATTGGTCCGGCAGGCTTCCTGTTATGTTTCTTCATCATCAGTTTCGCCACGCAAACTCGGCGGCAGGAAGGTTTTCAACTTCTGTTCCACAATCCGGGGATTATCGCCGGACTGGATGCTCATGACACCTTTGATGATGATGGTTTTATACAGGATTTCCTCATCGTTCCTTGTGCCGAGTTTATCGGCAATCGGCATGGCAAACATATTAGCCATCATGGAGCCATACAGCGTGGTTATCAGAGCAACCGCCATGGCAGGACCAATGGCACTGGGATCCGCCATATTCATAAGCATGATCACCAGGCCTACCAGAGTACCAATCATGCCGTAGGCGGGAGCATATTTCCCTAACAGCTCGAATATGGATTTACCCTGCTCATGACGTTCATTGATGGCTTCCAGTTCATTATTCATGATGGCATCGATCAGTTCCGGATCAGTCCCATCCACAGCCATCTGAATACCCTGGATAATAAAGGGATCATCCGCATCACGGATGGCGTTTTCCAGAGAAAGGATGCCATCCCTGCGCGCCACTTCGGCATAACCCACCAAATCGCTGATAAGTTTCTGGGCTGACTGCTCCTTGTGCATCAGGGCCTTGGAAAAGAATTTTCCCGCTTTTAAAAATCGTGCCAGAGGCGAACTGATCATAACCGAAGCTATAGCCCCGCCGATAACGATTAATACCGAAGGGATATTTATAAAAACAGGCGCATTGGGCCCGGCGCCCGTAAAGATCGAGTAGCCCACCAGGCCAATCCCTAAAACCAAACCAATCAGAGTAGATAAATCCATTGTTTATTGAACTCTCATTTGATACCACCGTCAAAAGTGGATATTGGCACTTAAAACCCTTGTTTATAATCCAGAAACAAGCGTTCGCAATACTTTTGACGCTAGCGTCTCATTTTCCGTTTCTGGTCTATACTCATGACCAACCTTTTGTCCATATAACTATTTTCTCAAATAGTTCTCCATTTAATAGTTCGGCTATTTATAGTCCGAAGTTGACCGATAATCAGCAGGCAAAACAGCGAATCTGGCGATTATACTCGATCGCCAGTTCGACCACCTGTTCCAGTTGTTCTTTGACCATAACCTTATCACCATTCATCAGTGTGATCATGGTGTCCGGCGTGGTTTCGATATAGCGTATTTGCTCGGCATTGACCACAAAACGCTTACCATTAAGTCGGGTTACAGGGATCATAACGATTATCCGGTCCAATCTCTCCTATAAAGGTCATATAATCTGTTTCTCAGCATCACATTGTCTATATCCATCAGGTTATAGGCGTCTGCCGGGACGCCTGTTATCTACAAGTGGCCCCGCGACAGCAGAATAAACACCCATGTCGCGAGGCCCGGGTATACTTAGGGTCAGTAGATGATGAACTAATGACCGGCCAGTATCCATCTTTGTCATAGGACCTCCTGTCCTATTATAAAATCCATTTTTATTTCTTCCGTTACCCTCTTTTTCAGCAGGATAACCATTCCTGTTAACTTTATAGTAAAGTGCTCAAAAGCACCTGGTTTTCTAGTGGCCCCGCGACAGCAGAATAAACACCCATGTCGCGAGGCCCGGGTATATTATTAGATATTGCTATCGTGTCATCATAATTAATTCGCTCAGCAACCGGTCACTGGTCTGAATAATGCGCGACGAAGCGGAAAAACCGGTACTGGTAATAATCAGGTTAATAAACTCCCGGCTCAAATCCACGTTACTCAGTTCCAGCGCGCCGGAAATAATAGTACCGGCTCCCAGTTCCTGGGGCTTCTTGACAATGGCATTGCCGGAGTTGGGCCCGGTGGTATAGACATTCGAGGCGTCAGACACCAAACCTTCATAATTGCGGAAGGTCGCCAAAACCACCTGGCCCAGAGTCCGGGTCAGGCCGTTGGTAAACGAGCCGGTGATCACGCCATCCGGACCGATGGAATAATCCTGTAATGTACCGGACTGGAATCCGTCCTGCGTCAGCAGAGACATGGCACTGGTCATGGCAAAACCATCCATTTCCTCGAAACCCAGGGTGATGGTCTGCGGAGTAGCGGCGCCCGTGCTATCACGGGTTATTTCGATGGTCAGACCTGTGCCTTCCAGATACTGACCGGCCGGATCAAACTTGATGGTCCCGGTTCCCAGGCACCGATCAAAATCACTGTCATCAGCACTCTCGGCAAAATAACGCCAGGTGATCCCGGTATTATCCTTGATTTCCATAGCCATGGTAATATTTATATCCATGGGATTACCAATAGAATCATAAGCACGGAATGAAGTACGAATACTCTCCCCCAGGTGGTCGGTATCGGTCAAATCCGTGGGAAATCGAATGGGCAGAGTGTTGCCCGGGGCACTGGCTCCGGCTCCCTGACTGGCGGTTACCGATCCTGTCTCCATGGTAAACGCATTCTTGGTGCCGATATTACCCACCACTCGTATGCGACCATCCGCTTCCACCGAGACACCCGGATAATCATCCGCGAATGCCAGGTCACCATCAAGATCAATATCCAACAAACCTGTAGAAGTATTGATACCAAGAACATCTTCCAGCCAGGCCGCCAGATCCGCCAGGGTGGAACCGTCCGTTCCCACAATGAAATTCGCCTCATCCAGGTTGGCGCCGCCTTTCTGGGCCTCCTTTAAGGTAATGACATTTCCATTATAAAAAATGGGAGTGGCTCCGGTCGTAACATCATATAAAGAGGTCAGAGGTGTCAACCCGGTTGCCAGCGTTGTCAAAGTGTTCTCTGAATAAAATTCCTGGGTAAACAACTCCGGCCGGGCTGAGGCCGCATCGCCATTGGCATTTAAATCACCGCTGAATTGCGCCTGACTGGTGGGTGACGACGTAGTGATCTCGCCCAGCGGAATCCGCATGGGATTCAATGCCCCTTCAATGATGTTGAAATCACTATCCACGGCATATCCCTGCAGAAAATAGCCATCGGCAGAAAGCAGATAGTTTTCCGAGTTGAACTGGTAACTTCCATCACGCGTGTAAACCTGGCCGCCGTCCGGCTTCTCCAGGATGAACATACCCTGACCCTGGATAGCCAGGTCAGATTTCATGCCTGTGGTCTCCGGAGCACCGCCGGAAAAGTCCCGTCCGACAGCACCCACCATACTACCGGTCCCGATCTGCATGGGATTGGTACCGCCAATCGTACCACTGGGCGCAGAACCAAAACTCAGCGTGTGTAAAAACTGGTTCTGGAAACTTGCACGTGATGATTTATATGCATAGGTATTGACATTGGCAATATTATTACCAATGACATCCATGCGAAACTCATTGGTCTTCATCCCCGTCAGACCGGCAAACAATGATGATGTTAAACCCATAGTATTATTCTCCGCAAAATATTAGCACGTTTTTATTATCGTAATCCTGTTAATTCTTCCAAAGGTATTTCCGTAAGTTCTCCCCCGTCCGTGAGCAGAGTCAGCATGATAGTATTCTCATTCGTCCATTTAACACTTTGTATCTCTCCGGCGACATCGTCCAACCCCCTGACATTCATCCCGATAAGCAGATCCGCCGTATCATAATCAATGATACTGGAATTCTGCAGCTTGACCTTTTCCGGTGTGCCCCCCTTACCGGCCACTTCCAGATTCAACGTGATTTCTTCATTATCCACCTCGACCGCAACGATTTTACCTATAACCCTCTGGCCTTTTTCCGTCAATCCTATAGCCATCTGACCCACGATATCCTGGGTATTACTGCCACCCATCCGGCTCATATTATTGATGTCGATCTTCTGACCGGTGTCCAGTTCCAGGTACACATTTTGACCGTCAAGGTTAACCGCTACCACTTTACCCACGGCAAACTGCCCGGTGAGGGTATTGCCTGAGACCAGCTGGCCTACCAGGCTCGAGGCCGTACTCAGTTCCTGACGTGCCAATAAGCCGTCATAACGTTCCATCAACGCTTCAAATGATTTCATCATGTCCTGTGATGACTGTAACTGCTGGATCGTGGCCATCTGATTCAGAAGGTCCTGATTCTTCATCGGCTCAAAAGGATCCTGATTGGTCAGTTCGGTTATCATGATGGTCATAAACTCTTCCGTATCCAATGCCATCGACTGTTTGCCGCTCGTTGCCGGCAGGTTAAAACTATTTTCCACAGGGGCGGTCGTCACGTCTGCACTCCTCTCACTAAATCCGTTTATCCATTTTTATTACCATCATATCTTCACATCAACGCTGCTGAAAACCATTTCCCGCCATTGCCGGTCTGTCTGGGCCGGAGCCGGTCGAGTGAACTCCCCACCCAGCGATCCTGATTCATTTTCCCTGCTATCGGAGGGAGTATACCGGTCCTGGCCGGCCTGGTCCTGTTCCTGACCGGGGCGGTCCTGTTGAAATTGTTCCTGAAAATTGTGCTGGCCCTGTCCGTGATTCTGTTCTGAGCCGGAAGTATGCTGTCCATTCTGAAGATTAAGGCGCAACTGCACCTCAATCTGGGTGTTCTGGAATCCCTGAGCCTCCAGGGCCGTACGCAAATGACCGCTCTGCTGCTGCAGTAATTCCTGGGCCTTCTGGCTGGATGCCTGCAACTGCAAGGTCAGGCCCGCGGAGCTATGGCGGATTTCAATACGCAATGTACCCAGTTCCGGCGGGTCCAGACGCAACTGGATCGTGGAGACGCCACGGCTAATAGTAGTACGCGCCGCCTTCACAATACGATCAACATTGGCCTGCATATCCACCCTGTCAGTCGCCGGTATCTTATCCAGCCTTGCCATTTTCGACCCTTCGGCTTTTTCCCCACCCCCTTTGACATCCAAAGAGGTTACCATTTCATAATTTCTGGAATTGTTTTTGGAGCCGCTGCTGTTCTGATCACCCGATTGCGTTTGACCCCTGTTCATCGTTTCAAGTGTTACGGTTTCCGGCACAGCCGCCTTATCCTTAACCTCCAGCGGCATCTGGTAACGACGATTTTTACGCTCCAGCTCCATATCCTGCTCGTTATCCACGGGAACCACTATATTCTCAACCGTCTGTCCCTGAGGCTTGTCTTCCGCGGTTGTTTTTTCCGTGCGAGAAAAAATATCTACTTTCTGAGACTGTTCTTTCATAAGCGAACCATCCTGCTCATCATCCGCTTCTGTCTCATCCTGGGGTAACTGACCGTCAGCAGGAACTGTTTCCTCCGATACCACGTTGACATTAACGGCCTGAGTATTGGTTCCTTTATCCGTACCTCCTTCTGATTGCCCGGTGTTCTGGATCACACCATTCTGCTCTGCCTGATTCTGGCTGTTACCCTGCAGTTGAACATTTAATTCAGAGAATCGGGCTTTATCCTCCGTTCCAGACGTCTGGGCCGAATTAACCATAACCTTTTCGCTTTGCTGAGTAATCTGATCACGCAGAACGACCGCCTTCGACTGATCGGCCAGATCCCCTAACATGGCCTCCTCCACGGTTTCTTCCTTGATGCTCTCATTTTCCCCGGCTGCCACAGGGTTCGAATCTTCCTCTCGAACAGAATTTGAGCCATACTCTTCGCCCGACGTCTCGTTAGAATTATTTTCTGAAGGGTCGTCACCGGGGCTTTCCGGCTCCGATTGACTTACCGGCTCCTGATTCACGGGACGGCCTTCGTCGGTCAAGTCATCCGATTCCGGCTCACCTATGCTTTCCTTCGGCTGTATATCTTTATGACTGTCCCGCTCCCGGACATCCTTGGCCTCCACATAGTCATGCCGGGGCCCGCTATCGGAGGGCGAGTCAACCTTATAAGCCCGGGCCGTTTCATATCGGGCCATATCAAAAAACATACCAAACGGCTCACTATCCCGATGATCCGACTTTTTCCAAGACGCCACTGCCTCCGGGTTCGGTGCTGTCGTTTTAATGTCCTTTATCTGCATAATTAATTCTTCTATCTGTATATTGCTAAACTGTTAAACCTTAACTATTTCCAATATCTGTCGAATTGCTGCTCACGTTCCTGTTCTGATTAATGTCGATAATACCTTCTTCTTCCAATAATTGCATAACACGCAGTCGCTTGGCCATCTCTTCCGGTGTTTTAAACCGTTCCAGAATAGCGGTCGCCACATCCGGCTTCATGGCGGTAAGATAACGCACTACATCCTTATCCTCCATCTGCATGAAATCGTCTTTGACATATTTGGCCTTCATTGTGGAATAATTTCTTAAGGCCTTCTGAAAACCCTCTTCCCGGGCTTTTTCGTTCCTTTGAGTCACTTCGTCCTGAAATTCATCACGCCGGGATTGTAGCTCCAGCAAATCTTTTTGTAATTTATCCCGGGCTACGGTAATGGTAAATTCCTTATCCCGCAACTGCTGAGCATACAATTGCAATTCGCGATTTATTATCTCACGCTCCAGTTGCGCTGCCAGAATCTTGGTTCCGGTCTCCTGGGTCGGCTCCTCTTCCTCCTTTGCCTGCTCTTCCGGCGGAGGCGATACCAGCTTCTCGCCCCGCCACGTGGCCAGATACTGCTGCCGTTTTTCCTGGTCAAACCGCCCGGTTGCCGCGCCATAACCCATCAATCCCAGCAGTGCCAGACTATTCACCACAAAAAGAATCATCAAAGCTATAATAAATGTCTTACCCATACTTCAATCTTTAATTAACTGTTCTCCTACGCTGAAGTCCGCGAACGAAGATATACATTGGTTCCTATCTCGTCAATTTCCCGGCTTTCCATCTTCTTGACCTCCTGGTCATGGCGCGCCTTTAATTTCTCCCGAAGCTTTTCCAGAATTTTTGTCTGGCGGGCCGCTTCCGCCAGCTCCTGACGCGCCAGGCTCAACTTCTGCTGTACCTGACTCACATTTTCAATCTTCTGTGCAATGCACTGCTGCAGAACTGACACATAACGGTGGTAATGAGCAATCCAGTCCACATCCACCTCGTTCTGCAAATAATGCCTGAGTATCTGACCCTCATTCTTTATGGCCTGTGCCATTTCCAGGGCCTGCCGCTGATATTCGTTAATCTCAGAAACCAGATCACCAACAATTCGTTTCTTCTGGTCCTCTTGCTGTTTTCGCAGCCGTAATAAAGTATGTAATCTGAAATGAAAATTCTTCATGCGATTGTCACTTGGATATCAGAGTTCCTGTTTATGCTTAACAACGTTCATATCACCATACTCAACATTGTATTTCCCGATGCCGATCGGGACTGTCGTTTTATACTCTTTTCCTATACGCCGGCCAGCATCCTGTCCAAACCGGCCGCCGTCTGAAGCGGTCCTGCATTTTCTTTACTCGTTTGCCCCTGGCCCGGTAACGGGACGTTCGCGGTTTTGGGCTTATTGGCATTTATACCGTTGGCCAATGCCTCCAACTCCTTTAAAGCCTGGTCGTAAGGAATACCTTCCTCAATGACCTGTTGCAAAAAACGGTTGATCGAGTCTCGCGATTGAACCGCCAGGTCATATTCAGGACTGGTCCCCATCGCATAGGCGCCAATATTCACCAGGTCTTCAATGTCCCGATATACGGCTGTCAGTTGCACTATCAATTGAGCGTATTGCCTGTGCCTGCCATCGACAATATCCGGCATCACCCGGCTGATACTTTCCAGAATATCAATCGCCGGATAGTGCCCCCGATTCGCCAGGTTACGCGATAACCACAGGTGACCGTCCAGAATACCGCGTAACGAATCCGAGATCGGTTCACTGATATCATCACCTTCCACCAGCACACTGTAAAAGCCGGTAATACTGCCCATTTCGCCTCGACCGCTGCGCTCCAGTAACCGCGGTAACAGGGCAAAAACACTGGGCGTATATCCGCGTGTGGCCGGCGGCTCACCCAGGGCCAGACCGATCTGACGCTGTGCCATGGCAATACGCGTAACGGAATCCATTAATAAAAGAACATCTTTGCCCTGATCGCGGAAATACTCGGCAAGTGTCGCTGCAATAAAACCGGCCCGGACCCGAATCGGGGCCGGCTCGTCGGAGGTACTCACTACCACGACCGAGCGTGATAGTCCTTCCGGCCCCAGATCTTTCTCTATAAACTCTCTCACCTCCCGGCCGCGCTCGCCCACTAAACCTATAACATTCACATCCGCCGATGTATAACGGGCAATCATTCCCAGAAGGACACTCTTACCGACTCCCGGCCCGCTGAAGATACCCATTCGCTGACCACGACCGCAGGTCATCATGGTATCTATCGCCCGGATTCCAGTCCCTAATGCCGAATCGATACGCTTGCGCTTCATCGCTCGCAGCGGTTCGGCTACCACCGACCGGCAGGCCGGACACAGCAAGGGGCCCTGCCCGTCAATGGGTTCTCCCGCTCCGTTAAGTATGCGACCCAATAAATTCTCTCCCACGGGAACCTGGGCTCGCGCCTGATTACAGGTGACCCAATCACCACAAGCGATACCTGTCATTTCCGCCAAAGGCATCAGAATCGAAACGTTATTGCGAAAACCAATTACTTCCGCCGGAATGTCCGTATTATTTCTGGTCACTATCCTGCACTGGGCTCCCAGCGGAGCGGCAAAATCCCTGACCTCAACCGTCAAACCTGTCAATGCCGAAATCCGTCCCTGAATCTCCATCGACAGAGTGTGTCTGACCGTATTTAATCGTGCCTGCAGATTGTCACTGGTTTCTACCATAAAGTACCGCGCAACGGGGACGGCCTAATCGTCCGTCACCGTATGCTCCTTCATTAACAGTTCCTGCGAAATACGTTCAATCTGTGTTTCCAACTGGCCGTCAATTTGACCCTGTGGAGTACAAAGACGGCACCCGCCGGCTGTTATCCCTTCGTCAGCTTTGATTTCAATATGACTATAGTGTCCCCAAACGTCCTCATTCTTACCTGCCATCTGTTCCAGATGTTCCAAATCACGGGAATTAACATTAATTATGACATTGGTATCCGAAGTGATGAACTCCAGTGCCTCCTTGATATTGGCAATCGTAATCTCCGGATTCTGCCGGGCCTGCTGCTTAATTACTTTCTCGGAAATGGCCAATGCCAGTTGTACCGTCTCCTGCTGAGCCTGCCAAAGCAGGCGCTCCTTATTTCGATTAAACTCCTCACAAATCTCCTTCAGGGCCTTCAGAGTGTTTACACTGTCCCGGGCAAACGTCTCTCGAGCTTCACCCAGAGCCTGCTCATGACCCTCTTGGCGGCCCTCCTCCAGTCCCTTTTCCTGACCCTGCTGATACCCTTCCTGCCGGGCCTTTTCCTTTATCTCCTGAGCCTGCTGACCGGCCTGGGCCAATATTCTTTCACATTCACGCTGCGCACCATCGAGCATGGCCTGGGCTTCCGCCGCGATATCGCTCAGATTGAATCGCTTCTTCTGAGCGTTTTTGTTTTCAAATTCTGTCGCTTTGAGTAATACCATCTACGGGTACCTTTTGCTATAGTCTCATCAGACCACCAGTTCGGAATCGCCGCCTCGACCGGTGATAATAATCTCACCGGCATCCTCCAGACGACGCACAATATCTACTATCTTCTGCTGCGCGGCTTCCACATCACTCAACCGGACCGGACCCATGTATTCCATATCCTCCCTAATCAACTGAGAGGCTCGCTCGGACATATTATGGAATATCTTATCTTTCAGATCATCACTGGCCGTCTTCAGCGCCAGGGCCAGCTCATCATTATCAACCTCTTTGAGCACCGCCTGAATACCCTTGTCATTTACCAGCATAATATCTTCAAACACAAACATAAGTCTTCGTATCTGTTCCACCAGGTCGGGATCGTCGGTTTCCAGACTCTCCAGAATCCCTTTCTCGGTGGATCGATCCGCCAGGTTCAGAATGGCCGCCGCCGCATCAACGCCGCCGGCCTTATCAAATGTCTGGGAAACAATATCACTAAGACGGCTCTCCAGACCCTTTTCCACTTCCTTGATAACTTCCGGATTCGTCTGATCCATAGCGGCTATCCGCTTAATCACCTCGGTCTGTTTTTGCTGGGACAATCCCATCAAAATTTCAGCCGACTTCTGCGCTCCCAGATGCGCCAGTATTAATGCTATGGTCTGCGGATGCTCATCCTGGATAAAGGTCAACACATTCTCCGCCTCCGCTTTCAGCAAAAACTGGAACGGAGTCTGCTGGATGGTCTGGGTCACCTGTTTCAATATCTCAGCCGCCTCGTTGGGTGATAAACTTTTTTCCAATAATGCCTGGGCATAGGCTAATCCACCCTGCTCCATATAACTGTGCGCCATGGCCAGATTATAAAATTCCTCCAGTACCAGATCCTGCTCCTGCGGAGTCACACCCTGCAGTTCGGCCAGTTGTCGCGAAACCTCTTCAATCTGCTCGCGATCCATACGGCTGACCACGCTGGCGGCGATATCCTTTCCCAGCGAAAGCAATACAATCGCCGATTTTCTCATGCCCGGTATTTCATTTACATCTAACATAGTTTAATTCGATTAATTCATAATCCAATCGAGTGCCATGCTTTATCTAGGCATCCTGTTTCATCCATTTATCTATCAGATTCGCGGCCACTTCCGGCGCTTCCTGGACCATATCCCGAATCTGCTGCAATACCTGCTGCGAACGCACGGCTTCATCATCCAGTTCGACACCGGCTAATAATCCGCTCGCTTCCTGGCCGTCCACAATATTGGTATCATCCACACTCAGGGCATCCAGCGGTCTCTGGCCGCCCATCATCATAGTGCTTTCTTCCTCCGTATAATCAGTCTGCACGGAAGCCTTGCGCACCATCCTTAAGACAAATACCATCGACAGTAATGCCAAAGCAGACACGCCAATATGTTTGCCGTACTGACGGGTAACTCCCTGAATGGAAAAAGCTTCCGGAGTTCCCTCTCCGCCGGGTCCGCCCATACCGGGTAATCCCGGAAGATCCGACGATGTGCCGTCGGCCCAATAGGATTCCACCACCACATTGTTTTCATACTGAGAATCTGCCAGGCCAATCGCACGCATCACGATCTGTTTGAGTTTGGGGATCTCCATCTCCATAACGGTTTCCACCGCAGCCTGGTCCGGCTGGGCATCATTGCCGGCCAACTGTTTGGCAATACTTTCAAAATATAAGTTTGGTATGCTGACCACCGCGGTTAAATCCTTCTTGGATATCCCCCCTTCCGGGGTCTCCTCCACGGTATCCGTCCACCCTTCCAGCACCGTATTCTTTTTGGTGGAATCCTCGGTTGTATCAGTCTGTGTATTACCGGAATTACTCCGGGCCGACTCCGAGGCATTGGCCACCAGACCGGGTTCCTCGTTCCGCTGAACATTGTTGCTGTTGGTCTCCCGGGAGGTCTGATCAATGGTCGCCACCAATGTGCCTTCACCCTCATCAGCAATCTTGTGACTCTGCGTCCGGACTCGCGTGTTATGTAATTTGGCATCCACCTGTATGCGGGCATTGATGCCCGGAGGCAGGGCATCTAAAATCTTCTTGCGATATCGCTCTTCCCATACCACCAAACGCTCAATATAATCCGACGATAACTCCTGACCCTTGGGCGCCACCGGCACCAGCTCGCCATCTATCGTAACCGTGATATTCTCCCGCTTCATGCGATTATTGGCCGCACTGACCGTAGCCGCTATCGAAGATGCCAGCTTACGCTTGTTGGATACCGCTCCCGAGGTCTGCACCGCCACCGATGCAGAGGCGGCAGGCAAGTGATTACTGAGTGTTCGCTTACCACCCGTATTGATGAATACATCGGCCTTCCGTACGCCCGGGAATTTCGCTATGGTACGCGCCAGTTCTACCTGCAAAACTATCTTATCCTTTTTATCCCGTACTGATTCCGGCGTCCAGACATTGGTGTCCTGCAAAATACTCTGCCACCCGACCGAGGTATCTTCCGGCATCAACTCTTCATAAGATAACAAGGCCACCAGGTCCGCCCGACGCGAAACCGGCACAATGATACGATCTCCCTCAACTCGATATTTCTCGTTCCAACTTTCCAGCCGCTGAATAATCCGACCCCGGGCATCCTCTGCAAAGGCCTGGTCCAGCAGGGGTACTTCCTCCTGACGAGAGGAATAATTGACCATCCATAACACGGCTCCGCAGATAATGATCAGCAGAAGACCGACAGCCAGCTTATCGGTAAATCTCAGACCTTTTAACTGGGCTTGTATTTGCTTTATGATTCGGCGTAGGAACTCCATTTCCAGTTGCCTCTTAGTCCTTTCTTATAAAATCTTTCCTAATCTCATCCTCTCGTACAATTAAACTCTCATTTGTTTCACTTCGTCATACGCCTCCATCAGCTTGTTACGAATCTGCATCAACGTCTTAAAGGCAATCTCCGCTTTATTAATGGCTGTAAATACCTCCGCCACATTATTGGTCTTGCCCGTGGTTAAGTTCACCGTAGCCTGGTCCGCCTCAGCCTGCAGACGATTCACCTCATCAATACTCTTCATCAGCAGATTCTTAAAATCGCCCTGCTCAGAGGCGCCCGACTTCTGCCCGCGATTCAGTTCCTGGTTCGGTGAAATGATCCGTCCGGTATTAATTGAATTATAGTTTTCTACCATATCTTATACCAGTATTACATGTCTTAAAATATCTTGTTCTTTAGTCATTTTCTCTTGTTTTTTTAAAACGTCTTGTCACTTCGCATACCCGCCCGGGTAATAAAAACTTTTCTATGCCAGCAGCCTTAGCGAAGTGTTCAATAACGACTTGCTTACTTCAAAAGCCGTAATATTCGCTTCATAAGCCCGCTGCGCTTCCATCATATTAACCATCTCCGTCATCTGATCGATACCGGGCAGCTTCACGTAGCCGTTCTCGTCCGCATATGGATTCGCGGGATCATATATCGTGCGAAACACGGGCTGTTTTTCTATTCGGGCCACATGCACTCCCTGGTCCGATCGGTCGTTCGTATTCTGACCACTGTGGAATATCACACTGCGGCGCTGATAAGGCCCGCCTTCCGGAGTCTCTATGGTATCGATGTTCGCCATATTCATGGCACAGGTATTCATGCGAATACGCTGGGCCACCAGGGCGGATGTCGATATGTCAATAGAATTAAACATCGTTTATACTAATCCTAATTATTATAGCTTGCCACTGATCGCCGTCCGCAACCCATTATACTTCACTTTCAATATCTCGCTCACAACATTGTGAAGCATGGCGTTTTTGCTCATCTCGGACATCTGTTTTTCCACAAAACGATTATTACTATCATGAAATAAAATATTATTATCTTCGATCTCCATCGGACTGGCCTGAAGACGCCCGCGACTGTCCCATTGCAGATGACGGGTTGACTGCAATTCCAGGGAGTCATTGCCTGCCTGGCCGTCACGACGGGTAACGGCTCGATGCAACTCGGTAAAAAACTCTTCTACAGGCAAATCCTTCATGGTATAGCCGACCGTATCTATATTGCTGATATTATTGGCCAGAACCTCGTGGCGCGTCTGGGTAAAACTCATCACCTGTTCCAAAACCGGCAATGAACCACGATTTAGCAATCCTTCTATGAACATCTTTTTTCCTTATTTACTCTTTCTGGCCAATTTCTCTGGCGATACAGACATCAGCAATTATCAATAAGCAAATCCTGTGCCATTAAATTCTTTCTGGCCCGCCCACACCGCTCTTCCATTTTTAATTCCGTTTTGTCTCATCCTGCTTCATCGCATTCTTTAATACCAAAAATCCATTCTCTTGATAATAACTATAACTACTTTCAAAAAACTACGTTACATCATTAACACGCGTTAAGTGTTTCTCCTTTGACTCATCGAATGCATCTTCTTAACTTTAAAAATGATTTTCATTTCAAAATACATATACATTTTAAATTTTTATCTCGGCAATAATTGCGCCTATACAAGTAATTTCTACCTGCCTAATGCAGAGGATTCCTGGGCCTTCCATCGCTTCAACTTCAAACCCAGTGTCCTCACTCCTATCCCTAAAGCATGGGCCGTTTTCTGCCTGTGACCGTCATATTTCTCCAGGGTCTGTTCTATCATCACTCGTTCCATATCCGCCAGGGTCTTACATTCCTCAATGGCATTAATATCGGATGCTTCATCCTCCTGCTCTGCGCTGCCTGAAACCTGCCGGGAATGAGTATCGTTTAACAGCAACGATGGATGAATCTCCGAAGTGCCCAGAATGGCTACCCGTTCCATTAAATTTTCCAGTTCCCGCACATTCCCGGGCCAATGATACTTTTTCAGCCTCTCGATAATGGCCGAATCCAGTACGGTTAATTCCGCCCCTTCCCGGTCGGCAATCCTGCGGAGAAAATATTCACACAGGCTTTCCAGGTCATCATCCACTCTTTCCCGCAGCGAAGGGAGTTCAATGGGAACCACATTAAGTCGATAATATAAATCTTCACGAAATCTTTCTTCCCGGCACCACAGGGCCAGATCACGATTGGTAGTGGCCAATACCCGTACATCAACCTGACGAGTGATACTGCTGCCGACCCGCTCAAACTCTCTCTCCTGTAAAACACGCAGCAACTTGGCCTGTAACTGCAGATCCATTTCGCTGATCTCATCCAGTAAAATGGTTCCGCCGTCGGCCAGTTCAAAACGCCCTTTACGCGTATTATCCGCACCGGTGAATGCGCCTTTTTCATGACCAAATAATTCACTCTCCAACAGGGAACTGCTTAAAGCGGCACAATTAACACAAAGCAGCGGCTTGTTGGCACGGGGGCTATGGGCATGGATGGCACGGGCCACCAGTTCCTTACCGGTACCCGATTCTCCGCGAATCAGAATCGTCGCACTGGTCGGCGCCAGTAATTTAATCTTTTCCATGACTTTTTTCATGGCCCCGCTGTTCCCGATAAGCTGACGACCACGCTGCCAATCGCGGGCATTGACCTGATAGGCCTCATTCTCCTTGACCAGACGATGATGCTCAATGGCCCGCTCGATGAGTAACGTCACTTCCTCGGCATTAAACGGTTTTTGAATATAGTCAAATGCCCCCTTGCGCATCGCCTCCACCGCGGTAGGGATTGACGCATACGCCGTCATCATGACCACAGGCACTTCAGTATCCATCTTGCCCAGAGCATCCAGAAAGGCCAGGCCGTCCATCCTGGGCATCTTCAAATCCGTGATGATTGCATCAAAAGGAGATTTTTTTAATAACTCCAGTGCCGCAACCGCACTCTCACTTGCCACAACACTGTGTTGAGCCTTTGTCAACGTGGCCTGCAGGGAATCACGCATCATCTCTTTATCATCAACCACCAATATCTTCGCCATACATTCACTTCCTTCTAAATGGCAATCTCGAATACCTGCCTTCAGTCATTAAGGCAACAAAATCACAAAATTCGCTCCCCCATCTTTATTATTCAAAACGGTTATCATCCCGCCGTGACATTCAACCAGGCGATGAACAATAGCTAATCCCAGACCGGTCCCTGAATCACGCGTGGTAAAAAAGGGATTAAATATTTTATTCATAATCTCAGGATTGATACCCGGCCCGTTATCACTGACACTTATGTGCACCTTATAATCGGACGAATCGGGACAGCGTTTGGCGCTGATGACTACCCTGCCGTCCCCCTCTACGACATTGATCGCGTTGAGTATCAGATTAAGAAAAACCCGGCGCATCATATTGATATCAATGTCAACCGTTACTTCATCTCCGATGTCAATCACGACCTGGACCGACCCGCTCTTAATATGCGGGCGGGCATAATCCACCACTTCCGTCAGGAGGGCCGCCAGATTTACCTGGGTCTTTTGACAGGCCTGGTCCTGGGTAAAGGTCAGCATGTCCGTCACGATCGTGTCCAACGTGCTCACTGCCTTGATGATCTTCTGTACCCATTCCAGGGAGGAACTCTCTGTTTGAGATTCACCCTCTAATAATGAGGCATACAACCGAACCGCTCCCAGCGGATTACGAATCTCATGGGCCATCCCCGCCGCCATCTCACCCAGAGCCGCCAGACGTGACTTCCTTTCCAATTGCTCGTTTTTCTGCTTGAGTTCCCGGCGTAATTGATTGACTTCATCCTTGAGCCGTTGATAAGAACTATGAAGCCGCTCCGTTGTCTGGTTATACGCCTGAAAAATAGACGCCAACTGTTCCATCGCTTCGGCAGATGTCTCAGACAAAGGAGATTTCTCTAAAGAACCAGCCTGTCCCATTCCACTCCTTATCGATTCTCTGGTTTACTGATTTTTATAATTACTTTATTATTTAAGAGTTACATTTACCGTCATACTGGTCCCTCACAATGCCCGGACCTACTTACTACACGTATCTATATATTTACTCTGTGCCAGATTATTCACTCCCGCATAGGCCTTGTTGACCTTTTTGCCCGACGACGTGGTTCGAATCTTTTCCGCCACATTTTCCTTTTGAGTCTTTAAGGCATTAAAATCCTTTTCATCACAGGCAAGGATATCCCCTAATATTCTACGCACATTATCTACCAGTCTTTGTGTTTCCAATCGCTGGCCCTCGCTCAGTTCGGGCGCAATCTTCTGCCAATCCTCCCGGATGGGCTGAATCTGGCGGTCAATCGTACTGATCCGATCAATCAGTCGCTGACGGGCCGCTAATACCTTCAGTAACAGTTCCGGATCATGGCCGTCCACGAGTTCTCCCTGCCGCTGGGCCAACTCATGAAGCTGCTTGTATAAAACACCTTCTTGAGAGAGCAACTCATTTAATGTATTTCCAATTTCCGAAGCATGCGCACTATTCATAAAATCACCATTTTTCCTTACCAGAGTCCCGATTGTTCCGTCCAGGCAAACCAGTCCTGCCACTGGTTTCGTGATATTTGTACCGGCGACTCCTCCAGAACAGCATCAGAAATCTTATTCAACTGCCACAACGCCCGACGATTGGCGGAAGCCGCCTCGACAACATTGCCCAGCTTGACATGACAATTCACGATCTGGACAAACGCCATCAAGGCCGTGGGGGTCAGTTGATAACGCAAAACAACTTCTTCATATAACATGGCGGCCTGATTATATAAACCTAAATCAAACAGGCAGTCTCCCCGATAAACCCAGCTGTGACGTAAATATAAATTATCCAGTTTCGAACGCCGCCCCGGCGGTACCTTTTCAAAAAAATCGATCGCATCCCGGAAATAATCACGCGCCCGGTTCAGACGTTGATCCCTACGCATGGACAGCTTATCACGTGTGACCGTGGCCGTAGGATCCCTGGATAATTCCAGAATCCTTTCATCCAGGGACAATCCGCTTTTACGATAGGAGTCCGCCACAATAAACATATACTTGCCCAGCTTGGCGTCATCCACATACCGGTCTATAGCCTCGGTTAATTCCGTGATGGCCTTGTCATACTCCTGATTTTCATAATAAAGCTCTCCCAACTCAAACTTCGCCTGCCGAAAATACGGAGCTTTCGGAGTTAACGCCCGGTCTTCGAGCACAGACAACAGCAATTCCCTGGCCTTTTCCATTTGAGGGGGCTGTAATACCATGAAACACCTCGACAAAGGAACGATACTATCAAATGATGCCGGCGAATTGGGGTGAGTCTGTCTCAGTCGGGTATAATATTGAATAGCCTCGTCATAATGACCGATTGCCTGATGGGCCTGTGCCAGATAAAAAAGAGCCTGAGGCCAACGACTCTGGCTTTCCCGTTCTCTGACAAAACGGGCCCAAGTCTCAATCGTTTTTTCAGCATTGCCCGCCTTATCATAACAGATACCGGCATACCAGAGACTGTCTCCGTACAACGTATCCTCACCAATGGCCAAATCAGCCACCCGCAGATAGCTTTCCGCTGCTTTCTCAAAATGAATGTTTTTAATTTTTTCCTGTTGGAGCAGCCATTGCGCCTCAGTTTCAGTGGGTTCCGTCTCACGGGCGGCATTCCGTGCCTGCTCAATCCGGTCTAACATCTGGGTAGCCATACGATAATGCATCCGCGCCAGACGTTCTGCCGTGCCCAAATCCTTGTCCGAAGCAATCTGCCTTTCAATCTCCAGAAAGGACAGGGCCTGCCCGTATAACTTTAATAAACCCAGGTGCTCCGACAACAGAGCCAGGCTTTCCTGAACGTCACGACGATCAACAGCGCGATTATTAGGCTTCCGGTCCAGTAATTCCACTACCCTCTGGTAATAGCTAACCGCCTCGTCATAACGCTGCTGCAGGGCGGCACACTCGGCCATGCCCAAATAGCCTGCCACATACCAGTCCTTGCCCGACTGGGTTTCTACGACCAACTCATAAAATCGACGCGCATCCTGATCCCGATATTGTTCAAAATTAATCTTACCCAACTCCAGTAATACCTGAGCATATATATCACTCCGCTCCGTCATAGTCTCCAACAGATCACGGAGTACCAGGTCCGCTTCATCAGAATTACCAGTCATACGCATGGCCCGCCCACGCAGCAATACTAATTCCTCACTATAGATCGAACCGCGAATCGAATCGTCCGCGGCATTGAGCATGGTCAGTGCCTGGTCCTCTCTACCCTGAACAATCAGGACCTCAGCTTTTCTGACAAATGCCCAGGATTTATCATCCTCATTCGATTCCGGGGCAGTCAAAATCAGCTCCAGATGTGAGAGACTCAGATCTAAATAGTCTTTGGGACGGGCCGACAGATACATACGCACCAGTGTACGATGCAGAACAGGATCAAACCGGTCACTCTGATCAATAGCCCTCTGCAATGATTGAATAGCTTTTTCCGACTCGTTAAGCCCCCAATAAACCAGACTCAAATCGTGGTAAACCGGCACACTTTCAGGACTGTTAGGATCAACCCAGTTGCGGTGTAAGGCCTCACGATAATCCTTGATGATATGCTCATAATTGACCGGGTTACTCTTTTTAAGTGAAAGATCAAAACCTAATTCATGGAGCTGCCTTAGCTGTTTCACGCGAGTCTGGGCCGACAAGGCATGAACCAGGCCCAACTGCTCGTCATTCTGGGCCGTCAAGCGGAGTCTTTCTGCAGCAGGGTAGAAATCCTGGTAAAGATTTTCCTGGGCCATCATTTCCAGAGCCTTATATTCCTGCTCAAAGGTAGGTTTTTCGAACCGGGGCCGCATCTGGTAAAGGACCAGACCAAATACGACCATAGAAAGCAGAAATAAAGGTATTTGCCACTTTCCGGCAAGGGCCTGGCGGAGGGTCAATTGTGATTCCGGCGATTTTTCCATCAAGTTTACGGCCTTACACCGCAACGAAGACTGTGGGTCCCATTAAAACAATATACAATCAAAAAAAACGTGCTATAATTTTGAAAATGTTCCACGTGGAACATTTTAATCATAAATATTTCATGTCCGTATTTTCGTCATCCATACGTTCTTTATCCAGTAACACTCTGATCTCGCGAAGGGTTTTGGTCGATTTGAGTTCATCGATACGCGCCAGGGTGTCAAATACAGACTCAGGATAAAGCCGATGCCCTCCTTCGGTGCGCTCATCCTCACTAATAAGGCCCATAATCGTATAATTATGGACTGTCTGCCTGGAGAGCCCACTAAAACGGACCACTTCACCAATACGGAACTGTTTAACCGGACGGCTAAACCTTATACGACTAGCCAATTCGCTCATATGTCTCCTATCACCTTCTACCTATAAGTTTAGATTTATAGGACCAAAAATGTATTTTACATTTTATAAAATACAACATAAGTTTTTTTTGTCAACTCAAAATCTTTAATATTTCAGAAAATTTTTGAGATTCTGTCATTTTTTTTGGTCGATAAATCCTTTGAGTATATGAGATAAGAAGAAGGAGGCGAACCACCTGCTACCACATATAGTTAATAGCAGGAAGAAAATACGATATAATGGATATCCAGGTAATATATTTTGGTAATGACCGTTCTTTTAATACGGCTCTGTTGGAGACCTGCCAGGTATTAAAAGTTCCTTATGGAAATATTTTTCCTGGAGAAACGGAAATTGTCTCTCCTTCCTCTGATCATATAGCCATTGTGGACGAATCATTATTAAATGGGAATTCCGGTTTTCTTCCAGATATTTGCCGGGAGTCCAACCTGTTTCTGATAGCCGTAAGCAATCAAAGCCAGGAGCTTCCCCCCCTGCCGGAGGCGATCAACCCGGAATCTGTCGAGGTTCTTACCAAAACCGAGAACCAGCCGTTGCTCAAAAAGATGCTGGCCCTGTATCTTGAACATCTGGAATATAAAATGGTTGCGGACCCTCAAGTCAATGTCCACGAACTGATCAAAAAAAATCATCGGCTCACCCACCAGGTCATCCGACTGCAGGAGCAACTAAACCAGGTTGATTCGAATCTACATAACCATGAAAAGGTGATTGAAGCCATAAATCATATCAGCCAGCTTTCCCGGCAGATCAACTGCCTGGATGCGGATAAAATTGCGACGGTTTGTATCGATCAGATACCGCAGCTCATCTCGGCCCGGTTCGCATCTTTGTATACGTATAATACGGAAAAGGGATTGCTCCATCTGCTTCGCCATAACCATCCTTATACGATAGCGCGGGTAGTGGTATTGCCGGAGCAGCCGAATCTGCCCATGACCATCGCGGTCAAACAAAAGAAACTGCTTTTAATCAAAGACTTTACCGAATGGGAAAAAACCGAAGATTCCATTATAAACAGGATGTTTTCGCGTAATTATGAAACGAATAGTTGTATCATAGCACCGCTGGTCAGCGGCGATAAGATTCTGGGAGTATTGAATCTGGCAGACAAAATCGGGCGCCCCTGTTTTGACAGTGGTATCGACCTGCCGCCGGTGCAGTTATTGTGTGAAATCATTGGTTCGGCCATGTCCAATATCGAGCTGTATGAAGAAGTACAGAAACGGGCGCAATCGGACAGTATGACCAACCTGCTGAATCACCGGGCGTTCTATAATCTGCTGGACAAGGAAGTACAGCGGGCCCGCCGATATGGCAATAATTTGTCGCTGCTGATGCTGGATCTGGACGGTCTCAAGGAGACCAACGACACCTACGGCCATCGGGCCGGGGACGCGGTATTAATACATGTGGCGGATAAAATATGCGATTGTATCCGTGATATCGATGTGGCGGCCCGTTATGGGGGCGATGAATTTTCCATTATTCTGCCCAATACCAGTGTGTCCGACGCAGTCCACGTGGCCGAGCGTATGGTGAATCTTATATCTGAAGATCCGGTGGTGTTCGACGGTCATAAACTCTATGTATCGGTCAGTATCGGATTGGGTCAGTATCGCTCGGATATGACCGTGGAAGCGTTCATGCAGGAATCGGACGCCGCCATGTTCGATGCCAAGCAGGCCGGCAAAAACCGCGTGCACGTCTTTTAAGAGCAATTATTCCATTGCATATCATACTAAGTCCCTGTATAATTGAATGTTACTGTCAAAAGTGTATATTGGCGCTTAAAATCGTTGTTTTTAATCCAGAAACAACCGTTCGAAATACGTTTGACGCTTGCGTCATAATTGGATGTTAAATCATGGATAATTCATCGAGTGACAATTTCAATAACCTGATTGAGATCCGCAAGACACGTGATCAGGCGGAGTTTTTGCGGGACCAGTTACTGGCCGAATACCGGCGGATCACGGAAGAAGACGATCCATCCCTGCTTGCAGCGCATACACCCCAGCAGTTGCTTCAGGGTCAGGAAGCCATGCGCAAGGCCATTGCCGCCGCCAACCGCGCCATCGCCAGCATCGACCAGGCACTACGGGAAATGGAGCGGACCTCGGAGGAGTGACGGGAAATGGCACACGGATGATACGGATTTTACGGATTTACACGGATGTTTAGCCACAAAAAAGCATATCATCCCTATGTAAACAGGGGCGGGGATCCAGGATTCGCTTTGTTGCGTACCATGTTTAAAAATGTCCCACGTGGGACATTCTGGCTTTTAGGCAATTCTTCTTGAAAGGTTTTTAATTGTCCCACGTGGGACATTCTGACTTTTGGTCAATTCTTCTTGAAACATTTTTCAATTGTCCCACGTGGGACAATTTTGATGTTTAATGATTTAAGTTCAATGTTTAACGTAACACGCTTACGAATGTCCCACGTGGGACAATTGTATTTTTGACCACAATTTTTGGGTGTTTTTGGGCTAAATTGTTGGGAGTCAAGGGGTAAGGTGAATTGTTGTAACTTATTTTTAGACAATAGGTTATGGGTTACCGATGTAAGCTTTTGATATGCGGGGGATTATAGCGGGCAGAATTTGGATTTATGGCCACAAAAAGGCACAAAAGGCACGAAAAAATGTGAGTTGCCAGTTGTGGGTAATGAGCCGAAGAATAGCACACGGACGATGATCGGCCCAAAGGGTAATAAATAGAATGAGATGCATGGCCAGAGCTGTTGGTGGTATTTTGATTTTAGAAATAGTTGGATGAGGTGTGTTTAATGCTTAAACATTCATAAATGCCCCAACTGGTATTAGACTTTTGGATTAGTTTGATGAGGAGGGAGGCATAAATAAAACTCTACGCCAAACTACCCCCCTATCGTCATGATAAAATCGGCGTTGTCCTATACCTATGTCCCGTAATGTCCTATATCGCTGTCCTGTAATGTCCTATATTTTCAGATCTTCGGAGAGTACGTAATACGCCCCTTTAAGCCGGCCTTTCATCTGGATAACGCCCTTTTGAACGAGTGAGGATAAATCCCTGGTCGCCGTCCTGCGGATACTTGTACAAATCTTCTGGCATTCTTCGTTGGTTATCTTTCCATGTACAACCAGATGATGGACAATCCTTGCCTGGCGGTCATTAAGCTCTTTATCCTCAAGCTGGCTGACAATTTTATCAGCACTGATAATCTTTCTTCCCTTACTTTGTATCTCTTTCATCTGGGCGCGCAGGCCCTCAACGAAATATTCGAGCCATACAGTCATATCCATCCTGTTCTTGCGCACCGACTGAATGGCATGATAATAAGCCGGACGGTCCTTGTCGTAATACTCGGAAATAGTGAATAGCCGTTTAAAATCGTATCCTGTCTTATAAAGAATGAGCGAGGAAAGAAGCCGTGCCGTCCTGCCGTTACCGTCAACAAAAGGATGAATGTGGACAAACTGAAACTGGGCAATCCCTGCGGTTAAAACAGGCGATACCTCCTCGATATTCTCGTTTATCCATTTGACGAACTCTCCCATAAGATGAGGCACTTCCAGGGGCGTCGGAGGCGTGTAGATAATTTCTTTTGTCCGGGAATTGGCAACGTAGTTCTGTATTTTCCGGTAAGCTCCGGGCTGAGCTTCACCGCCCCGGACGCCACGGACAAGGATTTTATGAAGTTCACGGACAAGCCCCTCGCTTACAGGATCATCCCGGCCGAGATACTTTGAAATAAAATCCATCGCCTTCTTGTAATTGAGAAGTTCTTTTTCATCGTCATGGCTGACGCCCTTAACCTTCCTGCCCGATAAAATCTCCTGTGCCTGCTCAAGATTCAGCGCCGTACCTTCAATATGGGTTGAATGGTGAGATTCAAGGATAAGAGCTTGTTTCTGCATATCACTAATCCAGTCATCCTTGAGCTTTACCGCTTCAAGAAAACCCCGCACCCGCTCAATCTCAACCACAGCTCTATTGATTTTCGGTGTTATGGTAAATTTCGGTTTAAATGGCATGGTACACCTTCAGTTGGCTATTATTTTCAAGACAGCGTTTTCCACGGCATCGCGACGGTTTTGTTCTTCCGGCAGACTCTTTTTATTTAATCTCACAGGTATATCTTATTCTATTTTTGACAGACTGTACAGAATTTATTTAGCCACGAAAAAGCACAAAAGACACGAAAAAAAGTAGGGGAGACCCAACGTGGTTGTCCAAATTTTTCTTAAATCCATAAGCCCTTACCCAAGGGTCATCCCTAGCCCAAGTTCCACAGTAAAAATATTTTTAAACTTTTTTTAAGCTCGTTTTTGAATGCCGTGTCGGTTTGCAGGATGTTATTCGGGATCGGAGCCTGAGATTTTGCTCAATAATTCTCAATCCCGATGTAGTGAAGACCTACCCCCCTGTTTGGTGCTATCTGAACCATAAAATGGGAGTATGTTTATCAGGCCCTGCTATCGACGCAAGAACGGAAAACGACACGCCTACTGGGCGTTGGTCGAATCCTATCGCACCGAGCGCGGCCCGCGTCAACGCACGGTGGCCTATCTGGGATTACTCAAGGAATCTGAGCGCCAAGGCGTCAAAAAGGTCGCTGGCGACACCCAACCCACCTTCAAACAAATGCATCTATTTGATACCGACAATAAGCCGGAGCCGGAATGGATCGAGGTCGACACCGCCAACGTTCGAGTGGAAAATCAAGTGGATTTCGGTGGCCCCTGGCCGGCCTTGCAGTTAATCCGGATACTCGGGCTGGATGAATTACTGGAAACGGTCATGCCCGCGGGCCGGGAAACGGTTCCCTGGTCCAAAATGGCATTGATATTGGCGATCTGCCGCTTGTGCAATCCCTCCAGTGAGCTTCATATTGCCGAGCATTACTACCGCCATACCGCTTTGCCGGAGTTGTGGGGAATCCCGGCGGAAAAGGTTTACGACGAACGGCTCTATCGTGCACTGGATAAACTGTTGCCGCACAAAGAGTCTCTGGAAAGGTATCTAAAGGAACGGCTGGGCACGTTGTTTGATCTGAAATACGATCTATTACTTTACGATGTGACCAGTACCTATTTTGAAGGAGAATGTGGAATGAATCCGAAAGCCCGGCGCGGCTATTCGCGTGATAAACGACCGGATTGTAAACAGGTTTGTATCGGCCTGGTCGTCTCCAAATGCGGCATGCCCTTGGGATATGAAGTTTTTGAAGGCAATCGCAACGACGTGAAAACCTGGCAGGAAATTGTCCTGACGATGGAAGCTCGTTACGGCAAGGCTGACCGGATCTGGTGCGGCGACCGAGGCATGATGAGCAAGGAAAACCTCGATTTCATGCAGGCGGGTAATCGCAAATATATCATCGGCGCGTCCAAAAGCAGTTTGAAGCGGTTCGAACGTGAATTGCTTGCATCCGACTGGCAACAAATTCGTGAGGATCTGGAAGTCAAGCTGTGTCCATCGCCGGATGCCGGTGAAGAACTATATATTCTGTGTCGCAGTCAGGACCGACGGGAGAAAGAGAGAGCAATGCATCAACGCTTCGAGCAGCGGATTGAGACGGCTCTGAAGAAACTTCAGACGGGGTGCGAGAAACGCCGGTATAAAAAGGAAACGATTGACCGCAAGGTAGGCAGTATTATGGCGAAAAACAGCCGGGCGGCCGGATTGTTTGAGGTGGAAGTGAAGGATACCGAGACTGGCGCTATGATTAGTTGGTCGAAGAATGAGAAGTGGCGGTTGTGGGCGGAGTTGAACGAAGGCTGTTATCTCTTGCGTACCAATGTAATGGACTGGTCGGCGGAGGATTTATGGCAGGCGTATATCCAGTTGACCGAGGCGGAGGCAGCGTTTCGAATCCATAAGAGCGATTTGAAGATCCGGCCGGTCTGGCATCAGAAGGAGGATAGGGTGCTGGCTCATATCCTGGTCTGCTTCCTGGCGTATGTGTTGTGGAAGACCTTGCATCAGATGACCCAGGCCGCGGGTTTGGGCGATGAGCCCCGGCGAATTTTTGAAGAACTGGGCAAGATCAGCCTGGTTGATGTGGTTCTGCCCACCCGAAAAGGAGTCAATATCCGACGCCGCTGTATACGGCGGCCCACCGTGCATCAGGCGATTTTATTATCTCGTCTGAGGCTGGATTTGCCCTGGCAATTAAAAAGTTAATACAAAATGTAGTGAAGACTTTAGGCCCTGGCGCTATCAAAAACGGCTTTTTTGCCCCCCAACTGTGGAACTTGGGCTAGGGATGACCCTTGGGTAAGGGCTTATGGATTTAAGAAAAATTTGGACAACCACGTTGGCCCGCCCCTACATTTTTTGTGTCTTTTGTGCTTTTTTGTGGCTATCTCCGTGTCTATCAGTGTTAATGCTTCGACTTGGTTCGGCCTTGCTCACCACAGGTCGCTCAGCACAGGTCAGTGTCTAAAAATTTTACAATCGCCAGTTATCGGGGCAGAAGTCTAGCCAGTACCAGGCGAAAATTTGCATGTCCGTGAGGTTGACGCTGCCGGATTCATCCAGGTCGGCGGGGAAGTCGGGGCCGTTGGCGAGCCAGTTTTGGGCGAAGTTGGCGAAATCGGCCATATCCACGATACAGAGAGGCCAGCCGGGCCAGAATCCGCCCTGGATTTCATAATCACTTTTATTCATCTGGCCGGTGTCGGGCTGGCCGATGGTTCCCATGAGAAGGTAAGGGCCGCCGGAACTGCTGCCACCGCCGGAGTCCATGGTGCTCCAGGTGAGGGTATAATCACCACCGGTCTGGGCGAATGATATATTATATAGAAATATACTTAGGGTAGCCGCTATATAAAAAAGTACTTGATATTTTTGGCTTATGCATGTCTTCAACATGATCTATCTCCTTCATTTATTTGGCTTTGTTAATGGTAAATCGATTCCATCTAATAATATTCCTTACTGTTTTGGTTACCATATTACTAAACAAAATCCAGGGCTACCATCACCTGCACGTCTTTCATCATAAACACCGTTGCCACCACCACCTCCACCTGCACCATATCCAGAGGCATTCTCCCCTGGTGTTTGATTTACTCCACCATCACCACCAGTTCCGTAAGGCGATGCACCACCACCCCCACCATTATTAATACTACTATCACCACCAGAACCAGTTACTATGGACATATTATATCCACCATTACCTCCTTCATCTCCATTTTGACCATCTAGGTTACTATATCCGGCACCTCCTGGATTGCTATTTCCATATTCCCCGCCATTACCTCCTGATGCTACTAATGGCGTTCCTCCTGTGTCAAATATAGTATCTCCTCCGTTTCCACCATTATCATTAAAATAACCATTACCCCCCAAACCAATTGATATGCCATAACTATTTCCCGGTACTACTGTAAAAGGATTATTTATATAGCATTGTCCAGCACCACCACCACCGCCTAAAGTACCTCCTCCACCCCCCCCACCACCTATCATTGTTAAATAAACTAATGTTACTCCTTCAGGAACAATAAAAGTACCATCGGAGGTAAACATTTGAGTTCCATGTGATGGGATAGTATTGCCAGCGGTCAGAGATACCCATTCTGTACCGTTGTATCCTTCGAAATCAGTACCGGTCCAGCGGATGGTGCCTGGATCTGGTGGGCTGCTGGTAGTATTACCTAGTTCTATTGCACCATTTATTTCCAGCATCTCACTGGGGGTGGTTGTCCCGATGCCAACGTTGCCAGTGTCAAACTCTCCGTAAATCAAGACATTAGGGTCATTGCGCCCATTGGCGATATAGAGTTTATCCGAACCGGTTTCATTATATCCCGCCTGAAAGCCGAGAAAGACATTATGTTCACCAGTAATATTGGAGTATCCTGCACCGTATCCCAGGAAGGTGTTATATATGCCTGCCTCGTGATGGTATCCTGCGGCCATACCCAAGAAGGTGTTACCGCAGCCTGTTATATTCTCCCTGCCTGCAACATATCCAGCGAAGGTATTATAACAACCGGAGGTGTTATCTAAGCCGGTGGATTGTCCCAGAAATGTATTGAAATCGCCATCTGTGTTAGATACGCCTGTCTGATCTCCTACGAATGTGTTGTACATGCCGATGTTGTTTTCACCACGGCCCACTCCAACAAACAAATTATATGCGCCCCAGTTGGAAAGTACGGTATCACCGCCAATTTTGTAATCCGAATCAATATTTATATTTCCGTTGATATCAAGTTTTGCTGTCGGATTTGTCTTTCCAATCCCGATACTTCCTGAAGGAATTGAATACATATTACTCCCATTGATTTGCCAATCATCATCCCCATCACTACCGGAGGTCTTTGCGTAAAGCGCATAGGGTGCGGGTTTGATTTCCTGGCGGGGCTGGAGGTTGACAAAATCGCAGGGGTCATCGCTGATCCAGGGTCTTACGGAGATTCCCAGCCAGCGGGGATCACCGTCGAAGAGTCCCGGGCCAAAATCGAGGTTTAGGGTGAAGTAGCCGTCTACGACCGGTATGTAGTCAAAGGAGAGGGTGTCGCCGAGTTGATTAGCCAGGACGGGGTCGGGGCTGTCGAAAAGGCCGAACTGAAAATCATAGAAATCATCTCCGGGGGTGTTGGCGTCAAAGAGGCGGCCCTGGTAGGTGAAGGCGGAGCCTATATCATCAGGTATAACGGTAATATGGATCGAATCTTTAATGGCGGCAAGCAGGTCGTCATAGAGATACAGATTTGTCTGGCCAACCTCATCGGGAATATAGGTGAATACAAAATGTACGCCGGGGTCAGGATTACTGGGCGGCAGGGCGCCGGCACTGACTCGGAACCCATAAAATTCCGGAACATCATATTCATATACGGTGGCCAGGTCGCCGGCGGCCGGGTAGGTGGCCGTGTGAACAAAAGTTCCCAAAACCTCAGCATTATCAAAGCCAATATAATCAACATAGGAAGCGCTGTTATCAGATATGACTTGAATTGTATATATTTCTCCTGATTTTAAGGTGACAGAACTTACATCTTCACTGTTAATTCTCAACGTCTGGGTACCCATGGCCAGGGAGTAAAGAACCAAAATCAATAAAACTGTAATTTTGCCCGTTTTCATTTTGTCTCCTTTCGCAATAAAAATAAATTTATTAAATCCTGAATATCCTGTTGATCCTGTCAAAAATATATTCGAGTCATTTGTGGTTAATGTTTTTTTACCACCGAGGACACGGTTCGACTAAGCTCACTGAAGTCCGAGATTCACAGAGTTGATTCCCGCCAAGATTTGATATATCTGTATCTTAAACGCTGTGTTCTCTGTGGTGAAATTATAAAACTATCTGTAACGGTCTCTGGGCGACCACATAGGGTCGCCCCTACAATAAATGGATACACTTTATCTGCGGAGTTGTGACTCTTGGATGCCCTACAAAGATGCCTGCCGCCTGTTTTTGACATTTTTTCCAACAAATCAGACTAAGCGATTTTTAAGATAAGGGACACTAGCTGTCAAGAAAAATTTATCATAAATTCCTGTATTCTTTTAACTGTTGGTCAGCACTTGACTTGTGAGGAGGATAATTTATTCGGGGCGGGTTATTTGATAGAGGTGGTCTGTTAGATGAGGGGTTTATAAGTCAGTTGTGAGTTTTAGGTTGGGGATTTTTTTTAGACGCTGATCTACAGTGATATACACTGTGCAACAGGGTCTGTTATTTTTGATTTTTATATGTGGTTTTACACTTTTATTTTTAATGTTTGATATTCAATCCATATTTGAGTTAAAATATTTTAATGGTTACTATATGAACAGGCGTCTCAGGCAGTAAACCTGGCGTTTTATTTATAAAGGTATAAACATGGTGGAATTATTGGCTCCGGTTCGAGATGAGGTGTCGTTTACGGCTGCATTGGGGGCGGGGGCGGATTCGGTGTATATGGGGATAGGTGAGCTTAATATGCGGGTGAGTGCGCGGGGGGTTGATGTGGATATGCTGGGACGGCTGGTTGAGCAGGCCCACCAGCATGGGGTGAAGGTGTATGTGGCGCTGAATTCGATTGTGTATGATGACGAACTGGCGCGTGTGGATGAGTTGCTGGATGCGATAGAGCAGGCCGGTGCGGACGCGGTAATCGGGTGGGATTTTGCGGTAATCCGCAAGGCGGGCCGGCGGGGTATTCCGTTGCATATATCCACGCAGGCTAGTATTTCCAACATTGAGGCGGTCCGGTTTTATGAGGAGTTGGGGGCCAAACGGATTGTATTAGCGCGGGAATTGTCTTTAGAACAGATTCAGGAAATCAAGAAACAGACGGATCTGGAAATCGAAGTATTTGTGCATGGAGCGATGTGTGTTTCGGTGTCGGGTCGCTGTTTTATGTCGCAGTTTTTATCTTGCCGGTCGGCGAACCGGGGCGACTGTTTGCAGCCGTGCCGGCGGGAATATCGGGTTGTGGACGTGG
>JAFGHE010000319.1 GCA_016930295.1 Sedimentisphaerales bacterium | reverse complement strand
GATTATACTCGGTCCAGATATCACAAACCGCCTTGAACCGAACACCCGGAATCTTCAGGCAGGAATTAAGCAGAACCTGGCCCTGGGCCCCGGCGCCCAGCAGGGCGACATTGATATCATCCGGGCTACCGCCGGAATCCTGCCCTCGGGTCCTACCTGATAATACCAGGCCCGCCCCGGCAGCCGCGGTAGAACGTAAAAAGGAACGTCTGTTCATTTGATTGCCATTTTCATTTTTTTCATTATTCATAGAATCCATGTGAAATTAAACACCTCGTATAATATTGACTAACAAATAGTGTGTTAAAATAATCATCTAATCGTTTTAAGGATGGTATGCTTATACAAAGCATAAGGCAGTTATAACTCTATATTAAGGCACGATAGTGTCGGACGTGCGACTATCATTTCATCGTAACATACTTTATTCAGACAGTTCCACCAGCCAGATATTACGATACTGCACAGGGTTGCCGTGGTCCTGCAGGTAAATACCGGCGGGCTCTCTCTCATCTTCCAACAGGGCAGAGCCGGTGGGGCCTGGTACTTCCTGATTTTCGTGTATTGTAACGCCATTATGCAGCACTGTCAAGCGGGCGTTTTTCAGCTTCCGGCCGGCCGTATCGAATCGAGGGCCATGGAAGGTGATGTCATAGGTCTGCCACTGCATGGGCGGCTTACACATATTGACACGGGGACGAGCAACCGTATAGATCCCCCCGCACTCGTTATCGGCCCCTTCCAGGGCATAACTATCAAGGATCTGCACTTCATAACGGCCCTGTAGATAAACACCGCTGTTACCGCGCCCCTGGCCGCGTGCGTCCGGCATAAAGGGTGTGCGAAATTCCAGATGCAGTTGGAAATCCTGGAATGATTGCCTGCTAATTAATGAACCGCTCCCGGGCGTAACTTCCATGGCCTTATGAATTAGCTTCCAGGCTACCTGTTCCTGATCTATGGGCTGATAGTCCTGCCATTTTACCGTGTCCGGCTCCTTTTCCGGGGCAAAGGCCACATCAAATATTTCCTCGGCGCCTTTCCCTTCCACTTCATACGGTCCGGCATACTGCCAGGCCGTAATATAACCATTGTTTTCCTCCAGAGCGATTCCTTCCTGAGCCTCTTTGGCGGAACGGCCATTTTTAACACCCATAAGAGGTTTTTTATTATCATTCGCATCCGCCAGACGAGCACAGGCCTCCCATCCGCCGGAACCCTGGGTTACTTTGAGCATCAGCGCATTAATGCCCTTATTCAGAGTCACTCCTGCTTTATCCTCACCGGCCTGCAAGGCACGCAACGCATTGTTGGCATGAACCACTTTGTTATTGAGCCAGACTTTAATCCCGTCATCACTGCCAAGTTCCAGTGTAGCGATCTGTTCCTTATCCGACCAGAGATAGCTCATCAAATAAGCGGCACAGTTGTCAACCGGCATCATACTGTTCAGCGGTACGCGACCCGGTATCTGTTCCCTGACCTGACGCCAGGCATCAAAATCAGAACCTGTAAATAAAACAATCGCTTCTTTAGGCGGCCGGGCGCCTAAGGTCGGACAAGGCCGGAATACCTTTTGCAGGGCAAAGGAACCATTGAACGGACCTTTGATTATACCGGTAAATGCTTCATCTTCAATGGCCCCCTGCCACTTAGAACCACGATATTTTCCCTCCATAACCATTCCCATAAACAGCACTTTATCCACGGCCTGCTGACCTTTAAGTTCCACTATAGGATCAATGCGCATATCAAATCCGGATAATATTTTCGCCTGATACTGACTGTTTCCCAGCGCAATCACCTGGGCCACCAGGGGCGATTCCTCGTTATCAATCGTGATACTGCCCTGCCAGTCCCCCATCGCCGTATCCAGAGCTTCCATCTCCTCACGCCCGTCAGATAACGACCGGCTCAGCAGCGGCCCCACACAGGACGACATCAGCAGTACTATGACTGACAAAACCACCACGTTCATTTGGCTTCTTGTTATATCTCCTTTTTCGGTCATTATATCTCCCTTATGATATGCATATTACCATGAATAAGGATACGCCTGCAATCTATGTATTTTTATCAATTTCACTGTCTCAAGTTGGTGTAAGCCAGTTCAGGAAGTCATGATTATACCCACTCTATACCCCCAGGACAAATATTTTCATAAATTGCTCTGTATTGCCCTTGCTTATCTTAATCCTCTATATAATAATCACTTACAGCGGCCTCCCTTCGACCTCCCCGAAAATATCCGGATTTACATCAATATTCTCATCTCGATCATGTTCATCCTGTCAAAAAAACCTATAATAGATTAGATCCTGACTATAAATAGTTATGTATCAACGGCATGATTATTGGCTTTTGTTCATAAATTTTTCATAAGGTTAGTGTGCCATGGAAACAAACCAGACATTTGAAAACGAATTTCTCCAGGAAACCATCCATATTATGGAATACTCACTTAAAAGAATCGTCCATTGCCTCAATCAACTCAATGATACGCGCATCTGGTGGCGCCCGCATGAACATGCCAACAGTATCGGTATTATCATCAATCATTTATGTGGCAATCTGCGTCAGTGGATTATTTCCGGGGTAGGCGGCGCCATCGACATTAGAAATCGACCGCAGGAATTTAAAGACAATTATAAGCTGACCAAAAATGAACTCATAAGTCAATTAACCGAAACCATCGAGGAATGTAAAGTCATCTTGAAAAAATGCGAGCCGGTGAAGCTTTTGGAAAAACGAAGAATTCAGAGCTTTGATAATACCCTGTTAAGCGCCATCTACGGTACGATAACCCATCTGGAACTGCATGCCGGCCAGATCATATACATTACCCGCTCGCTGCTCAAGGACCAATATCAATACCTCTGGGAGCCCCAGACCAAAGAACAGGGAGCAGAATAATTTATAGTCCTTATTTTCTGTAACAGATGTCAAATCCAGATGATTTTATTCTTTTTTCTTTTCTGCTAAAATACTCTTTAATTGTTTATTCAATGCATCCGGCAGGGTCGGCAGCCCGTTGCTGAAGGCTTCAACGATTTCATCGTCTTCTATTTCCTTCACCATAGCCACGGCGGCCTCCTGCAGGGGCTGATTATCCGTTTTAAGGGCATCAACAATATGTTGGACTGCATTTTGAGGATCGGCTTTAATCAGACCTTTAAAGGCTATAACGCGAATTTGTTCGGGATTATCCGGGGAATATAATTCCATATAAATGTCTCGTGCGGTTTCGGCATCCTCCATGTCTAAAATTCGGCCGGCACATTGAATATAGGCCTGCAACAGGACCGGCTGGAGGGTCACAGATACATGGTCCCGAGCTTCGGAGAGCACACGCGCGGCCTGATGGTCGCCGATCTGCCCTAACGCCTCTATAGCCGCGGTCGTAGTGGGAGTATCGGATTTATGAATGAGGCCGTTGAGAAGAGGGACTGATTTCCGGTCACGGCGCCGGCCCAGGGCATGGATAATCTTAATCCTCTCCTGCCCTTTGGTATTCATAAGTTCCTTACGCAAAACTTTGCCGGCCGATTCACCCTCAACTCGCTCCAGGGCAAACAGCGCACTTTCCGATGTTTTCTTATCCGAGATCAACTTATCCAGAACATCCACCGAATCACCTGTGGCGATAAATCCCAATTGTTTACATAAAAAGTTCGCGGCCGCAGGTGACATATCCGAAGATAACACCTCCAGCAGGAGTTTCTCAGCCTTTTTCATATCACCCGGCGTATCAAACGTCAGGGCTACCTGCGTGCTTACCTGCATGAGGGCTGTATCATCCTGGCCTTCCTGATACTGAACCGCCTGAACGAGTAACTTTTCCAGTTTTCCCGGATCATACTTCACTATGGAATCGTCTATCTGCAAATCGCCCAGGGCATATTGAATCCCCGCGAGATAATGGCCCAATACGGCCGGATTCCAGGTGATATGATGATTATGACCCAGGGCACAATAAAACAGGCGGCCCTTACCCACCTGCTTGACCCAACTGAGCCCGACATCCTTATCGCCCGGCTCCACGCCGTTGGCCCCAAGATTCCGGGGATCAGTCATATCCAGACTCATCAGAACACGCTGGTGAGTCCGGCTATAATAAGGCAGGCGGGTCCTATATATCTCTTCATTGAGGTCAAAGGATATTTCCTTAAAAGACGCCATCAGGGGATGATCCGGCTCATCGATTTTCACCCGCCACGTGCCGTCCCAGGTCCACGGATGGCCGCAGAACTGCCCTCCGATCATGGTAGCGGCTTCCGGCCAGTCATAAAAGCCATCCGAAGCGGCGTGGATGCCTATTATCCCCTTGCCATCCTTAATAAATGCCATAATGCTTTCCCGCAACTCAGGAGCAAATTTCAAATGAGTATTATTATTCAGGCAAATCCCGTCGAACTGTTTGAGATTGTCCGCCTGAAATGCCGACATATCCACACTGTGCACTACCTCATATGCCCCGGTCTTCTGCCCCAGAATCTCTATAGCCGCGGCCACATAAGGAATGGAGCTATGCACATATCCCTCACATCGGCTGAATACCAGCAGTTTTCTCGCCTTCTGAGGAACTGCCGGCGCCTTATCAGGTGCCGCTTTCTTAATCATCTCCAATTCCGCCGGTTTAACTTCCGCCTGAACGTTCTCCATAATCACTCCTGCAATTGACCCAATGAATAAAACTATAACCACTATTTTCTTCATTTTTAAAATCCTTTAACATACAACTATTTGAATTAGAATAGGTTATGAATTATTAAATATTTCCTGACTCTATTAATAAAACTCTAATACTACATTCATATTTCAGGGTCGTCTTATCAAGATTTGTTAATAAAATTTAACAAATGTACTTAACTATCTGATAGCTAGTAGGTTATTTATTATTTTATATTTCTTTAACATAGCATAGGTGAAGCTTCTATATACATCTAAATATGATTATACTTCAAAATGAACCGTAGCTCCAGTGGTTCTTTGCGAGACAAACCTGTAATATTGCTGCGTGAATCTTAACGAGGTTGCATAAAATGGCCGACAAAGTAATAAAATATTAAAACACAACATATTATACCAATCCCTCTGCACACAATTCCAATCAGTACTGATAGGAGCCCGCCGATTTTCTGTGTATGTGTTACAGGAAGTTCGTGAGTGACAATTCCCATATAAGCCGGTTTAAAACATCCCAAGGGCAGCGCGGACAGGAATATAACAATGATCATATCTCAACACTCCTCTAACATATAAAAGTCCTTTAACAGAATCAAATTTCGTACTGCAAAGCTGCTACAAAACAGGATAATTATGCTTTAGAAATATTTTTTTCCAGCCCCTCCGCAGTCAGTCCGGCCACAAAGGCTCTACCCGGTCCTTTGATCCAGAAATAGCCTTTTTTGAACTTTTTGAATTTCAGCGGTCTTAGACATAAATAAACAATCCCGGATAATACCAGGAATCCAATCCCAAAACTTCCAAGAGGGTAGAATGATTCCTGTTGGGTTGCCAAAAAGATAAGTACTGCGCCGATGATCAAACCTATGGCAGGTCTATACACTTTCATGTCCATTTTCTTTCTATGCTCCGGGCAGACATAATAGCCCACAGTCAATATCTGTCGAAAAAGGAAATAAAACACCAGGAAAAACAGAAATCCTATCGGTATCAAAATAATAAAATATGTCCAGATCGGGATGTAGTAAATAACCTGTTTTTTGTATTTCAAATCATCCTGGCAATTACAAATAATACATCGGGCGGGTAAATCTCGTATCGCATTATCATATTTATCAAGGACCAGATAATTCCCATCTTTATAAATATAACTTATCGATGTTGCTTCCATAGAAAAATCCTCATTTACAGCGGCATTACCGTTTACAAAAAGTCTCCAAAATCACTGCAACAAGGTCATTATATATCCCTGAACCGGTGCGGCAAGATATTTATCCCAAAAGAAAGCCCGCGGGAGACCAGGTCGAACGAATCGGCCTGTCGCCCCACGGGCTATGTTAAGCCGGCTGGATGCCGGTTTTACTTATCTTGATTACATTTCCACAACTATGGTCTCATCAAAGTCGGCAAAGGCGATGCCGAAGTTGATGGAGCCGGTCTGGGCGTCGATGGTCGTCTGGCCGATAGAGACACTGAAGGTCGATTTATTGAAATCGATGGTGGCCGAGACCATACCACCTTCCTGGGCCGCAATTTTCTTGCAGGAGAACTTCTGGTTACCCTGCGAACTGAAGCTGCCGGCCGGAACGGTGAAGGTCTGTGCACCCCAGGTGAAAATTACCGCTTGGTTGGTCAGATTGACCGTGGGATCCTCAGCCGCAATACTACCCCTGACAGAGACGGAATCGCCCTTATTGCCGGACTTGACTACCGGCGCCTTATCACATCGGAGGGCATCGGAATGCTCTCTGAGGAACCGCATGGGTATGGGCTTGGTGGGTCCGTTGATGATATCCTCTTTCAGTTCGGCCAGGCCGATGTAATCACCGATAATAATGTCCATGAAGATGGGACTGGTCAAACCCTGAAGGGCCGTATTCTTGACCAGAATATCGATTGAGCCTTTCTTAAGGCTGAACTTGACAGAGACAATCTCGCCGGACTGGTCTTTATATTTGAAGGTGCCCTTCTTGGAGACCCGGCTGATTGAGAAGGGAATACTCTTCTCATAAACCAGGTAGTAATCGCCGGACCAGATCTTCAGTTGAATCTCCTCGGCATCATTCATTTCTTCCAGAGAGGCATCAAAGAAGCCTTTGAATTTGACCATATCCTTATCTTCACCAATTTTCTTGCCGGCCGTGGCCTTGGCCTGCTGGGCCGTCATGATAGCGGCGATCTCTACGACCACCTGCTTGCTTTCCAGCATGGTCACAGTATTGGTATTGTTACGGTGTATGTCGTCATCCGTACCATACCAGGCCTTGACCCGATAACCCGGATCCGGCGTAACCAAAAGATCCACGACCTCACCCATATCATAGGTGCCGCTGGCGACCGGACTAACGGCATGGCCACCAATCAACTGGTAATCCAATTCCACCGGAATGGGCTCAAATTCAACGGTTACCTGCTTGTCCTGCGACATGGTAACAGCGTTGGTCGCGGATGTAGAACTATCATCATCAGTACCATGCCAGGCTTTGACACGATAATACTGGGCCGGCGTGGCGATCAGGGGTACCACTTCATCCGCAGTGTAGGTGCCACTGGTGGCCGGGATAACTCCTTCGCCGGCAGCGATAGAATAATCCAGATCATACAGAAGCGACTCAAATGCCACAGTGATATCCTTATCCTCGTCCATGAACACCGTATTGGTCGTATCGGTCAAAGTATCATCATCCGTGCCGGTCCATTCTTTCAGTCGGTAATCGGCGTCCGGTGTCGCCACCAGCGTCACCGTCGAGCCGGCGTTCACAACGGCTTGAGTAGGTGTCACATCGCCGTTGCCCTCGACGACCGTAGCCGTCAGAGTGAACCGTCTCAGTCCCAGCTGAATGGTTACCTGCCTATCCGAATCCATAGTCACCGTCTTGGTATTGGTCGGAAGATCATCATCATCCGTGCCGTTCCAACTGACGATATTATAGAACTGATCAGGAATCGCGTTAATCTCCAGCACTTCTCCGTTATCATACATGCCACTGGTCGGATTAACCGTAGCCGTCCCGCCGAGAACCGTAACGGTCAACTCATACTCGTCCGGCTCCGATTCAAACTCGACCGTTACCATCTTATTGGCGTTCATGGTCACGGTGTTGACATTGGATGTGGACGAATCGTTGTTGGTACCGCTCCAGGATTTGAGTATGGTATTCGCACCCGGCGTGGCCGTCAGGGTTACCGTAGTACCACTATTATAAGTACCACTGCCAGGCGTCACCGTTCCGTTGCCAATCACATTCACAGTCAATGTATAGGTCGGAGGAGGAGGAGGCGGCGGAGTCGTATCAGTAAAGGTCACGGTTACATATTTATCGCTGTCCATGGTAATCGTGGTATTGGATGAACTACTACTAATATCACCACTCCACGAGGTGAATACATAAGGCGCGGTCCCGGTAGCGCTCAGGTCCACTACGGTGCCACACGGATAGGTACTACCCGAAGCAGGAGTAAATGTCCCCTGGCCAACGGGAGTAATATTCAGGGTATATAGTACTTCTAAAGCAGTAAAGTGAGCGGTTACCGTCTTATCACCATCCATAACAATCATGAGATTGGGAGACGTTTCCTCAATTCCATCACCGCTCCAGAAACTGAACTCATTGCAGACATCCGCTGTCGCAATAAGATTCACTTCGGCTCCTTCCTCATGGGTAGTCACCAAAGGCAAATTCACGGAGCCGTCTCCATCAATAATGATAGTCAGGGTATATTGCTGCTGAGTTGCACCAAAGACCACATTAACGATTTTATCCCCATCCATAGTAACGGTATTGGTCAGGTCAGTAGACGTATCATCGTCTGTGCCGTCCCAGGAAACCAGATACCAGTTGGAATCAGGAATGGCCTCTAAATCAATCACTTCACCGGCCGGATACATGCCACTGGCAGGATTGACACTACCGCCGCCGACCACATTGATTGTCAGATTATACTCACAGATCGGCGGTTCGGTTAAAAGGATAGAGTAGTCGTATTCACCGTTGTCCGCAGAAACAACAACTTCACCACAGTCAGGATAATCCTTAATGACAGCCAATCGAATCAGATACTCCGTGCCGGCCTGTGCATTAAGTTGTGCCAGAAGGGTATCGGTTGGATATTCACTGCCGACAACCATAACGGGTTTTTCCATAGACTCCGTCGGAATAAATGCCGCAATGGATACGTCATCATTAAAGGCAGCTAATTCCACCTCAATCTCATGAATGCCATCTCTGGCGGCGGTAAAGCTGAACCATACATCGGCATTATCCCATCCATTATTCCAGCGGATCATGCCGTAGCCGGTCTTGTCATAGATCGTACCGTTATAGAGTACATCCGGCGTCAACGGTGCAGGATTGGATGCAAAATCATTGGATAACGGATCAACACTAATCTCGTTACAGTAATTGATTTCAAACTCAAACTCTTCCGTCTGGGCGTGATTTGCGGCAAAACGGATGTAATACTCCGTACCTGCCATCCCTATGAACACATAAGGATCTGTATACCCTTCATCCCAGGGCCGGGCCACCATAATGGGTGCGATGTCTTCGGCACATGAATCATAAACGGCCGTGGTAATATAGACACCCCCAAAAGGATTCACATCGTAAAGGTTGATGGCATAAACCCCGTCCAGCGTAGGAGTGAATTTATACCACACGTCAATCACATCCGACGGCTGCGGCCAGGTGCGATCCACCCGACCACTGGCGCCCTCGGTAGTAAGACCAGTATTATTTACACCTTCAAACACTTCAATAGCACCAATACAGAAATCATTGGCCATATATTCAGGACTGTCCTGAACCACACTTAAATCAAAGTTACTGGTTGTCATATATTTCTTGTTAGCCACTCGGATTAAATAGGTGCCTGCTGTGGCGACATTGAATTTAGTCTGGAAGTTATCACCACTGGACGCTTCACCAAAGGCCAGTTCCTCTCCGCCACAGCTATCATAAACAGATACCGTTGCTTCAGTATAAATCGCTGCAGCCGTATCGGATAGATTAACCGTATAACGACCAGGATCCAGGTCCACTGAATACCACACATCATAGGCGTCATATTCACCTCTTAACATGGTAATATCCACGCCGGTCGCACTCACGGTGGATTCCTGGGAGACGGACATGGCCGGATTGAGAGATTCGGCATTCTCACACAAATCATTGTCCGGAGCCGTTATATCCGGCTGAAGCAGAGTAAAACTGTAATTCTGATTCCGGCAGGGTACAGTGGCCACCCGGACCAGATAATCACCGGCCGCAGGCAGATAGAAATTCATAAAACCAAGTGAGCCGGAAACTTCATTACTAATCATAAAGTAAGCCAGGAGATTGTCTGCACCGCAGGTATCAAATACCGATAGCGTCCAGATATCATCCGGATCACATGGATCGTCAACATAAAAAGCATACAGCCCGGGCGACTCAGCCGTAAAGGTGTACCACCGGTCCTTGCCGTCGTTAATCATGTAATCACGTCTGTGCTCGTTATTGCCCTGGACAATTTCCGTCAGGTCGCCGCCGGTGGCCTCGTTCAGGTCTCCGGTGACCAGTGCCCCCAGGTCTATCCCCGTGGCATTTACACAACGGTCGTTGCCCGGCTCTGTACCCACATAATTTATTTCAAGGCCATAGGGACCGGTATAATATTTCTTGCCGGCCAGCCGGATGAGATAGGTGGTCTGGGATTGACCGTTAAATCTCAGGGCAGGACCACACCGGTTATCGACATCACTTTCCGGCGCTTCTTCCCCGATGAATCCCACGGGTTCACCGTCACAGGCCTCATACACTCCCAGGGTGGATGGAGCCCCAAAGTAGGATACCCATTGGATCTCATAGATTGCACTGTCGTTCGCCGTGAACGAGAACCAGACATCACAGATATCACCCGTGCCGTGCAGAGTGACTTCATCCAGGCCGGTCGCGCCATCAGTGATACCGCCATAAATAACGCTCTCTTCGATCACATAGGCATCACTGCAATCGTCATTTTGTGCCGGCGTGATTAAGGGGTGAATGACCAGGCCAAAATCACCCGCAGATTCCAGTCCGCTGGTAAAACGAATATAAATCGTCTCACACTCCAGAACCGTTATAAGCATGCCGTTCATCATCAGTTCTTCAATATCAATATCCTGTAAATTATACTGCCCCAGGTTAATAATCATGTCCATAACAGGTATGGAGCCGAATTCCATGGCCTCAGGACCACAGGAATCAAAAACCGTCATGGTAACGCCGTCAAGGGCCGTGGTGGGCAGGATAAAATAATCACCGTTACTTTCCGGGGTAAAGGAATACCACATATCATAAGAACTCGCCCCCGCTATAAAGGATAAATCATAAACCGTATCCTGCATCAAAACAACAGCGTCTTCACAGTCATCATTGACAACTTCGATACACGTATTATTCGGATCTCCCGGACAGGGATCCATACAGTCGATAATCTGATCCTCATCCAAATCTTCATCCGGCACTCCGCAACCGCAGAAACCGACTTCCTCTTTGCAGGGATCATCCGGACATTCATCGAAACAATCCGGGGTGCCGTCCTCGTCACTGTCTATATCAGAGACGCCGCAGCCGCACACGCCGTCTTCCACCTTGCAGGGATCGTCCGGACAGTAATCGATACAATCCGGGGTGCCGTCCTGGTCCCTGTC
>JAFGHE010000318.1 GCA_016930295.1 Sedimentisphaerales bacterium | reverse complement strand
GTTTTTCAGGTACAACCTTATTTTGGGAGGATTGAGCGATGAACTCAAAAAAAGTTGTGGCAAGCATTGTGTTGGTATTGATTGTTTGTTGTGGGACCGGCTGGGCCAAAAGCCAGAAAGAAGACAAGATAAAAAACAAGGATAAGAAGCCGGGTTTAACCACCAAGAAAATAAATGAAAATGAAATCAGTTTAAGCTATGAGTTTACTCATCCGAGTTACGAATCAAAAAACGCCGCTAAATTATTATATATTGAAGGATTGGAATTGTACCGCAACACCGGTATGCCGATCGTGCCGGTCCGGCCGGTTAAGATAGCAATACCTTATGGCAAGAAGGCAGTGCAGGTCAGTGTCATCGAAGAGGAAAGCCGGATACTAGAGGGGCGATACTGGCTGCCACCGGGGCAAAAGGCCGTACCATTAAGCTATAATATGGAAGCTTTCGAAGCAGAGGCAAGGGAAATGTCTGGAGCAAAGGATTTGATCGATCCATTCATGCCAAACCAACTTCTGCCTGACAAAGCCATGTTCCTTCCCGAAGGAAACGCCGGAAATGGCTCCGCCCCGGCAGGTCTGCCCGAGGCAGGTAACGACCTTATCACTCCGCCGGATCCTGCCATTTATAAACGAGATGCCTTTTGGCCGGATGTGGTGTATAAAATCCAAACCACTCAATCCAAAAGAGGCTATCAACTGCTAAATGTTAATCTCTTTCCGATTCAATATAAACCCACAACTGGTGAAGTGAAATTTATCAGGAAAATGCGGGTGGTTGTACAACTGGATAAGGAAAAGAAGCAGCGAATCCTGCGTCCCTTGAAGAAAATAAAGAAAGGACTCCAAAGCGATGTTGATAATCCTGAATCGATAGAGAGCTATCCTGATCAGGCCATGATTTATACACCCTCTGGTTCATTGAGTATAAGCAGTGATATTTCAAGTGTGAGTTTGGGAGAATCAGGCGGAGCCGGCGGTGAAATGATGACCATGGGATACACACCCATCGGGCCGATCGGAGATTGTCCCGGAGTCCCGTCCGGGGGGTATCGATATCTGATTATCACCACTGAAGATATGGTAGATCCCTGTACTATTGATCCGGATTATAATTTCCAGACATTGTGCGATTCCAAGATAGCCCGCGGAATTTCGGCCGGAATCGTGAATGTGGAGTGGATTTATGAGAATTATCCCAAAGACGAAATGGAAACAAGCCTGGTTTCGGACCCCAATGCCTATCCGAGCAAGATGCGCAAATTTCTTATCGATGCCTATAATACCTGGGACAATCTGGAATATGTCCTTATAGGTGGGGCCTACCAGGTGATTCCGGCCCAGCGATTTTTCGTAGCCAGCGGCTATCTGGAAGATGGCAGAGCTTATGGCACGGCTACTTATATGCCGGTTGATATGTATTTTGCCTGTCTGGATGGCACATTTAATGATAATGGCAATACCTATTATGGTGAGGCGACCGACGGTCCGGACGGCGGAGATGTGGATTTGTATGCCGAGCTGTTTGTCGGACGAGCCGCTGTGGAAGACGTCACCGAATTAAGTAATTTTATTTACAAAACACTGACTCATGAAAGCAGCCAAGCCGATTATCTGAATCGAGTCGCGTCACTGGGCGAATGGCTGGGTTTTATGGGGGATTCGGAATTTGCCAAAGGGACCATGGAGCAAATGCGATTGGGAGGCTATTATGATGGTTATACCACCCGCGGATTCGAACAATATAATTTAGAGGATTTTGAGACCGAAGGGAATCTGCCGGGCGAACCCAACAGTGACTGGCCGCTTTATGACCAGGAGGAAGAGTGGGCCAAGGAAGACCTGCTCGATCTGATGAACGGCGGTGTTCATGTGTTTAATCATCTGGGACATGCCAATCAGGTTTATTGCATGAAACTTAACAAGAGCGAACTAACGAATTTAACGAATACTGATTATTTCTTTGTCTATTCGCAGGGATGTCTTCCCGGAGCGATGGATTTTCGTTTAGATTGTTTCGCTGAAGTAATCACCACGCAGGAATACGGCGCCTTTGCGGTGATTATGAATGCTCGCTATGGGTGGGGACAATTCATGAGCACCGACGGTCCCAGTAATCGTTATGCACGCCAGTTCTGGGATGCGATATTGGCGGAAAATATCATAAATATCGGACGGGCCAATCAGGACAGCAAGGAAGATAACGCCTGGGATATTAACGGGGACTGCATGAGATGGTGCTATTATGAATTAAACCTCTTTGGTGATCCTGAGACCTGGGTTTTCCCTCGTCCTGTGGAAACACCGGATATAGCCATGGATCAGGATGTATATGGTCCTTCCAGTACTATAGAAATATTATTGACGGATGAAGATCTGGCCGGCCAGAGCAGTGAGTATGTGGAAGTGACAACCAGCGGAGGTGATTCGGAAACGATTCTGGTCGAGGAAATCGCTCCTGATGAAATTGGCCTGTTCCTGGGAACGATAGATACGGCCGGGGGCACGATTGTACAGGATGACGGTATTTTACAGGTGTCACATGGAGTGACTATAACCGCTTCCTATGACGACGGCCAGACCGTGGCCGAGACCACCGCCGGGACTGATTGCCAGGGACCGCAGATCAGTGATATAGCGGTCGATGCGTCCGGTTCGATCCCGGTCATCACCTTTGAGACCGATGAGCCGGCCTGGGTTATCCTGTGGATGAGCGACATTGCCTGTGGTTCATATAATCGAATATACATAGCCACATTGCTCAAACAGAACCATATCTTTAATTTGGGTGCACTTAATCCCAATACCACATATTACTTTAAAATCCAGGTCCGTGATCAATTCAACAATTCAACCGTGGATGACAATAACGGGCAGTGTTATAATTTCACCACCGTCCCCTTACTGGTTAATATAGATGTTCCCAACGACTATGAAACCATTCAGGAGGCTATTGATCATGCCTGGGATGGAGACACTATTTGGGTAGCAGACGGCGTCTACAGCAGTACGGGAAATTATGACATTGATTTTCATGGTCGTGATATTACCGTTCGTAGTGAAAACGGACCGGAAAGTTGTGTCATTGATTGCCAGAACCTGGGGCGCGGCTTTATTTTCCATAGTTATGAATCTTCCGATGCGATTGTTCAGGGCTTTAGTATTATTAACGGCATAGCCACCAGCAATCCCGAGATCAAGGAAATTAACAGACATAATTATGGCGGCGGCATTTACATCGAGAACAGTGATCCGATTATTAATAATTGTATCATAAACAATAACAAGGCGCCGGCACGTGCCATGTTTTACGGTTATGGAGGCGCTGTTTATGCATGCAACAGCGAAATCACCCTGGAAAATTGTATTCTGAACCACAATCAGGCCGATTACGGCGGTGGCTGCTATGTGGAGTCCGGCACCCTCAATTTATCAGCATGCGAAATCAATAATCACAACATCCTGGCCTGGGGTGGAAGTATATATCTGTATAATTCAAATATGCATGCGGCCGATAGTGTCCTCCAAAATAACAGGGCCTATGGGTGCAGCGGTATCTATTTCTATCCGTTTTATCCGGGTATCAGTTCCCTGGCTAACTGTATCATTCGGGATAATATCGATTATAATGCCAGTGGATATGGCGGAGGGATGTGGTGCGCCTATCAGGATATCGATATCACTGACTGCATGATAAGCGGTAATACCTCCGCTGAAATGGCCGGGATAAACTTTGCGGTCAGCACGGTCCGATTGAGTAATTGCATTATCGCTGATAATACAGCCACGGAAACCGGAACATCATGGTCAAGCGGGCGAGGCGGCGGTATCTATTCGCAATACTCCGATATAGGCCTGATAAACTGCACGGTTACGGACAATCAGGCCCAGCGCGGCGCAGGGATTTTAAGCGTGTATGGAAGTTATTACGACATTCCCAATCGGATCCTGGTGGAAAACAGTATTTTCTGGGAGAATACCGGTGAAGAAGGCAAACAATTCTACCTTTACAGTCCGGCTTCGTGTGATCCGAACTATCTAATCACGCTTGCGGTAGGCACCAGTGATATCGACGGCGGTCAGGAAGACATCTATCTGGGCGATCCCTGTAATCCCAACAATCTGGAATGGCTCAGCGGCAATATCGATGCCGATCCGTGTTTTGCCCTGGATGATGATTATCATATTACCGGGACCTCACCCTGTATTGACACCGGTACGAATGATCCCTGTTATGCGGATTTGCCCCTGACCGATTACGAAGGAACAGACCGTCCTCTCGACGGGGATGGCGATGAAACCGAAATCGCCGATATGGGCGCCTATGAATACGACAACACCCAGGCATGTATCGCCCTGTCCCGGACGATATTTTCATTTGCAGGCACTCTAGACGGTCCGGATCCGACCAGTCAGATCCTCTCGATTCGGAATAGCGGGCCCGGCGTTCTCTACTGGCAAATCAGCGAAAGCTGTCCCTGGTTGACAGTGAATCCCGATTCGGGCAGTTCCAATGGTGAAATTGACCAGGCGACGATAAGCATTGACAAGAGCAGTTTGTCCCGCGGTCGTTATGAATACGATATCGAGATATCCGACAACCAGGCTGTCAATAGTCCCCGTGTCGTTAAAATTATATTGGAACTGGCTGGCACTATGTACGTGCCGGCTGATTATCCTTCCATCGGGCTGGCTGTCCATAATGCCTTTGATGGCGAAGAGATCATCATAGCCGACGGCGTATATACCGGCGATGGTAATCGTGATATCCTGCTCAAAGGCAAGGCGATCACGATCCGCAGTGCAAACGGACCGGAAAACTGCATCATTGATTGTGACGGCGGCGCGGAAATCCAGCATTGTGCCTTTATCTGTAACGATAATGAAGGTGAGGATACGATTTTTGACGGACTTACCATTACACGCGGTAACGGACATAATCTCCTGGCCAGTGTATCCTATGGACGAGGTGAAAAACGTGGAGGCGGTATTTACTGTTATTATAGTCACCCCACCATTAAAAATTGTATTTTCACCGACAATGGTTCGCATTTAATCGGTAATCCGTTCAGGGCTGCAGAATTCCATGGTGGCGGAATCGGCTGTTACAGTGGATACCCGCGCGTGGAAAATTGTATCTTTTATGATAACCAAGCCAGTGGTATGGGCGGCGCCTTTTATGCCGGTGGTTATGAAAAAGCGACTCCTCTGTTAATCAATTGCCTGTTCTATAATAACCAAGCCGGTTATGGCGGAGGTGTTGCCTTTTCCTGGAAGAGCTGGCCCACGAATATGCCGGGTATCTTTAATTGTACCATCGTGAACAATGAATCGGAAAATGACGGCAGCGGCCTTTATCTATTCAAGAGCGGTCCCATCGTGAAAAATTGTATCATCTGGGGCAATGAAGGTAAAGATGTATATTATGATCCGACCACATCTTACGCGGATCCGCTTTTTGCATATTGTGATATCGAAGGAAGCGGCGGCAGCAGTAGCTGGGACACGAGTATCGGCCAGGACGGCGGCGGCAATATCGATACGGACCCGCTGCTGGAGACCAACCAGAGACTGACCATCAACTCGCCCTGTATTGATGCCGGAACGGATGCAGGTGTTTATGATGATATGGACAGGGATCTCCGACCGTACGATGTTCCCGGTATTGACAATAATGGCAGTGAACCGGAATTCGACATGGGGGCCGATGAACATATTTATATGTTATCTTCTTATTGGCCTTTTGATGAAGGTACCGGTTCAACCGTTTATGATTCTTCAGGAAATATTGATGGTGAGATTTACGGTGCCCAGTGGGTGACGGGACGAGCCGGTTATGGACTGGAATTTTACAGCACTACCGGTACCGACGGTAAATACGTGGAGATCGAAGGTCTTTCCGACATGTTATTAGGAACAGATTACACGGTATCGTGGTGGGCCAGGCCCGATTCACTGAGTTTGAAGGAAGTCATTTTATTGGGTGAAGATTATACCGTTCATGATTTTGAATTTTATCAGAACAATGGTTATCTGGATATCCGGGCTGATTACGGCAGTGGAGATGATATCAACATTCCGAATGTATTTGTTGTGGATGAATGGGTTCATATTTGTGTCGTAGGCGATGCCGATGGCACGGCAGTATATATAAATGGTGAGCCCGAGGCAAACACGGAAGTCACGAAAAGTTCCAGCACAGGCTACAATTTATATATTGGGGCTTACGGAGACGGGCGTTATGGATTCAATGGAATAATAGATGAAGTTCGCGTATATAACCGCGCTTTAACGCCCTCTGAAGTAACATCACTATTTTTAGATGTTGATTGGTCAAGTTATTGGCCACTTGACGAAGGCGCCGGTTCAATAGTGTATGATAATCAAGGAGATTATGACGGTATTATCACGGGAGCTCAATGGACAACCGGAAAATTTGATTATGCCCTGGAATTTGCGTCATCCGGAGATAAGGTAATCCTTTCTTCCATGGATGTTTTGCAGGGTGATGAAGTAACCATTACCGCCTGGATTTACGGATCCGATTTTTCTTCAGACTATTACTATCCTATAGTGACCCAATATGACCAATATGACAACGGATACTATCTATATATATTCCAGGGCGGATATCCGGCTTTTTATATCGGAGGTCCCGGTTATCTGGAAGCCATATCATCGGTATCGATTGATACGGACGATTGGTACCATATTGCCGGCGCCAATGACGGTACGAGTATCAAAATCTATGTCAACGGCCTGGAAAAAGACAGTGAAACCTCAACCGGTTTATCCGGTGTGGATCATTCCGCCTATATTGGTTTTGATGATTACTATGGTACTTTTGACGGTATTATTGACGATGTCCGGATTTACAGCCGGGCCCTTAATGAAGATGAGATCGCCGCCTTGGCTGCAGAATAATGATCTCCTATATATAATAACTAATGATCAGGGCCGCAGGAATATTCCTGCGGCCTTTATATTGAGCGAGAATGTCAGATAACAATCAAACATTTGGATAGTTTTTCGACTATGTCTCAGGAAAGACATTTCAACCTGTCGCGGGCGGCAGAACAATACTGATCTATTATACAGTTACTCTGAAGCATTAACAGAATTAATCGTTAGACGTTGAAGCGGAAGTTGATGATGTCGCCGTCGTGGACGGGGTATTGTTTTCCTTCGAGCCGGACTTTGCCGGCGGCTTTGGCGGCTTTCATATCCTTTTCAAAGGCGATAAAGTCGTCGTAGGCGATGGTTTCGGCGCGGATGAAGCCGCGCTGGATGTCGGAATGGACCTGGCCGGCGGCTTCCACGGCCGGGCAGTCTTTGGGTATGGTCCAGGCGCGTACTTCATCGTCCCCCACGGTCAGGAAGGAGACCAGGTTCATGGCATGATAACAGGATTTGACCAGGCGATCGCGCGCGATTTCCGTCAGGCCCATGTCTTCCAGAAATATCCCGCGGTCGTCTTCGTCGAGTGCGGCGATTTCCGCTTCCATCTGGGCGGAAAGGGTGAGGATGTCATCGCCGGCCTGGTCGGGAGTGATGGCGACGGGTGCGCTCAGTTTATTGTCATTAACATTAAGCACGACCAGAACGGGTTTCATGGTCAGGAACCCGAAGCTGCGCATGAACTTTTCCTCTTCCGGCGATTTGATAATTTCACTTAGTGCCTGCATGTTCTCCAGTTTTTCGCTATAGGCACGCATGAGTTCCAGTTCGTGTTTGTCCTGTTGCTGGGTTTTGGTGGGCTTGGTAATGGATTTTTCCAGTCGGCCGATACGGTTGGCCACGGATTCCAGGTCGGTAAGGAACATTTCGGTGCGTATTTCGTCCAGGTCGGCCGCCGGGTCGATACGCCCGCGATAGCGAGCCACGGACGAATTTTCAAAACATCGCACTACCAGCACGAGCATAGCGGCCTGCCGTGCCTGGGCGATAATACGCCGGGCGTCCTGGCGGGTCGCCTCTTCGATGAAATTCAGGCCCGGCAGATCGAGAAACTCGATGGTGGCAAAAATTGTTTTTTTGGGTTTATAAACCTCGGTAAGCACTTCCAGCCGATGGTCGGGCACTTTTACGATGGCCTTGTCCGCATGATGGGCCAGACCGGCGTCCGAATGGACATGCCCTTCGGTAACCGCCGAAAACAGGCATGATTTGCCCGACTGCGATAATCCTAACAATGCTACCTGCATAATGGTCTCCTGCCGCCGGCCGGGGGCAAGACCCCCTACCCGGCCATAACTTATTGCTAAAAATCATATTAGCCTAAAACATATTAAATATCAAAATGTAAATATCAAATCTATATACTAAAAATCAAATATTAAATGCCGTGAGACTGACTAATGCTGTTTATCCGGGACATACTTGATTTTTTTAACTCAGGGTTTCGTAAGCTACTAAATAACAAGTACTTATGTAAACAATGCCCTGCTTTACACTCCGGCGGGGCCGGTAAAAGTTTTCCTCTATGTTTTCTCTTGACAGTTTTGTGATATGCGATTATCCTACTGGGTCTGTATCTTAACAGTAGAAGATATGCGTATTTATACCCAATGGGTATGATAATTCCTGGCATGGCCAACTGTAAAGACTTTCAGGAAAAGTGAATATGATATGAAAACGTTAATATAAATCGTATTGTGTAACAGGTAAATTTTATTTTTTTGTTTGGAGGACGTATCTTGGATAATACAATAGTCCGCGAATTAGTAGACGCGGGCGTACACTTTGGTCATCGGGTCGGGCGTTGGAACCCAAAGATGCAACCGTACATCTTCTGTTCCCGCAATTCGATCCACATTATCAACATCAAGGAGACCATCAAAGGACTAATACGGTCGAAGAAGTTCCTTGCCAACGTGGTTTCCAACGGTAAAGACGTACTATTTGTCGGAACCAAACGTCAGGCCCGTCAGCCTATCGTGGAGCAGGCCCAGCGCAGCGGCATGCATTATGTTTCGGAACGGTGGCTGGGCGGTACCTTAACAAATTTCAGTACCATCCGGCGGCGCCTGGGACGATTGGAAGAACTGGAAGAGATGGAAGAAAAAGGATTACTGGCAGCGCAGAGCAAGAAAATGGAATCCACGCTGCGCCGCGAGCTGCGCAAGATCAAGCGGAATCTGGAAGGAATCCGTAATATGAACCGTCTGCCGGGCGCTTTGGTTATTATAGATGCCCGGCGAGAGCATCTGGCTATTGCCGAAGCGCGCAAGCTGAAGATCCCTTCCATCTGTCTGATTGATACGGATTCTGATCCCGACCTGGTTGATATCCCGATCCCGGGTAACGACGATGCCATGCGTGCCATACAAATAATGTGTGGCCAACTGGCGGACGCGATCCTGGAAGGGAAAGCCGCTCAGCCGGAACGAACAGAGTCGGCGTCTGAGGACCGACGGCCCCGGTCACGCAGGATGAGCATAGCTCAGACAGCGGAAAGACTGGCCCACAATTCCAACCAGCCGGCGGAAGCATCGGCCCCTGACGGGTCCGAGGCCCAGAGTTCTGCGGCGCAAGTCGCCGGCAAGCCGGAAAATCCGGCTGTCGCGGAATAACTCAATCAGGCTCAAGGACACAGCGCTTAATTAAACGAACATCAACACGTGGTTATCCTGCTTATGTTAAACAAGATAGCCAGGAGGGGTGTTGCCCCAATACGAGTTGAATTTTATTATAATACGATATAAGGAGTCTGTTTACAATGGCTGAAATTACAGCAGCAATGGTTAAAAAACTACGAGACCGAACCGGCCAGGCAATGATGGATTGCAAAAAGGCCTTAATGGAGACCAGCGGCGATATGGAAGATGCGGTTGATCTACTGCGTAAAAAGGGCTTGGCCGTATTAGATAAACGCGGGGGACGTGAAACCAAAGAAGGAAAAGTTGTGGGGAAGGTATCCGATGACGGCAAGGTGGCAATCCTGGTGAGTTTATGCAGCGAAACGGATTTCACCGCTAAAAATGAGGCTTTTCAAGCTATCACGGAGCAGTTGGGTACGGCGTTACTGCAAGCCGACACTAATCCTGATTCAGAGGAAGCATTAGGACGCCTGAGTATTGGCGATGGAAAGACCGTCAACGAGGTACTTAATGATATCATCAGTCAAACAGGTGAAAAAATCATGTTTGGCCCTTTTGTCCGTTTTACTCTGGAGGGATCGGGCCTGCTTCATTGTTATGTGCACTTTAACGGCAAGATCGGTACCCTGATACAAATAGATGCCGAAAATGGGCCGGCGGCGGCGGCGGAAGCCACGAAAACATTAGCCAGCGACCTGGCCATGCATATCACGGCGGTTAATCCGCTGGCGGTAAGCGCGGACGAGCTTGATCAGGAGACCGTGGCTCGAGAACGAGAGGTCGCTAAATCCCAGGTCGTGGGTAAACCGGAAAATATCGTTGACAAAATCGTCGACGGCAAAATGCACAAATGGTATAAACAGGTAGTGCTGTTGGAGCAGCCTTTTGTAAAAGATGACAGTAAGACCGTGTCACAGCTTCTGGACGAAGTGGGCAAGATCGCCGGGGGCAAGCTTACGGTTAAACGATTCTCGCGTATCCAGATCGGATAAAAACATCCCGGAGATTTCTGGTGTACTTCAGAAAAACATTGTACCCAAAAGAATGTAAATATGGCTGAACTTAGATACAAACGGATTTTGCTTAAAGTAAGTGGCGAAGGCTTTAGTGGTACCGGCGGGTTTGGCCTGGATAATAACCGGCTAAACATACTGGCGGACCAGATTATTGAGTTATCGCATCTGGGAGTCCAGGTTGCCATAGTCGTCGGTGGCGGAAATTTTATCCGCGGAGCCGACTTAAGCCGGCTTAGTTCTATCCAACGGGCCACGGCAGATCAGATGGGCATGCTGGCTACGGTAATCAATGCACTGGCCCTGCAGGATACGCTGGAGAGCCAGGGGGCTCCTACGCGTGTCCTTTCCGCTATTGTGATGACAGGAGTCTGTGAGCCGTTTTCCCGACGGGAGGCGATAGACCACCTGGAGGCCGGCCTGGTCGTTATTCTGGCCGGAGGTACCGGTAATCCTTTTTTTACCACGGATACCTGTGCGGCCCTGCGCGCAGCGCAAATTGAAGCGGATGTATTAATTAAAGCCACCAAGGTGGACGGCGTATATTCGTCGGACCCTGTTCAGAATACCTCAGCGCAAAAATTTGACCGACTATCTTTCATGGAAGTTATAAAGAAAGACTTGAAAGTAATGGACCATGCCGCCATATCCCTATGCCGGGAAAGCGGTGTGGATATTCTGGTATGTAACCTGATGAAAACAGGCAGTATCTCCGAGGCAGTGCAAGGCGGGACAATCGGAACTCTCATAACCCACAGTACAGATGGTTAATACCCCGTCGCCTTACAGTATTCGATAATGACAATGAATGCCGTGTTTCATTCAGACCGCAGCATTTATCAGGATGAGGATGTAAACCATGGATATTGATGAGATTTCACTCGAAACCGAAGATCGAATGGATAAAGCGGTTGATTTTCTGCGCCATGAATACCGTACGATCCGTACCGGCCGTGCCTCTACCGCCCTGGTGGATAATATCCGAGTTGACTACTATGGGGCCGTCACGCCGCTCAAGCAATTAGCAAACATTTCCGTCCCTGAAGCAAATCTTATCGTTATCAAGCCTTTTGACACCTCCGGCACCAAAGACATCGAAAAGGCCATTATAGGCTCTCCTCTGGGAATCACTCCCAACAGTGACGGGCGAATTATACGGCTGGTGGTGCCGCCACTGTCCGGCGAGAGACGCAAGCAACTGGCTCAGCAGGTCAAACAGATGGCGGAACAGGCCCGCGTCAGTGTCCGAAATATACGCCGTGATGCCAACAAGCATATTGACCAGGCATTGAAAGATAAAAATATCACGGAAGATGACCGCGACGAAACTAAAAAGGAAATGGACGAACTGACCAAAAAATACATCGGCCAGATTGATGACCTGCTCAAGGCCAAAACCGACGAAATTATGGAAATTTGACTCTATTATCTCTTCCGTCAACCACGTGTCCGGCCCGATTAAGCTGATCCGGGTCAGGTCCTTTTAAAATAGCAGACATCATATACTTACTTTGTCCGGCACAACAGGTATAGCCTCAAGCGCAAAAAAAAAACCGCCCGCAATGGGACGGCCAGTTAAAATGTAATGTCTCTTATCCTATCTTATCCGGGTCAGGTCCGATACGCGTTTACGAGATTTATCATAATCAATGATGTGGACGCCGGTTGACGCAGGTTTTAGAGTTATCTCTTCATATAATTTCTCAAACCGGTCGGCAATTCCTTCCCAGGAAAAATGTTTCTTAATTCTCTCTCTGGCTGATAATTTAATTTTTTCCGTCCGGTCAGGATTTTTCAGAGCCCAATCCATGCCGGCATGCAGACTGGAAACGGATTTATTATCGAATGTTAATCCGGCCTCGCCAATCGCCTCAATATTTTCGGGAATATTACTGGCCAGGCAAATATTTCCAAAGCTCATGGCCTCCAGTAAGGCAATTGATAACCCTTCCACTTCCGACGGATGAACATACAGTCTGGCATTACTGAACAGTTCGTCAAGTAAGCGGCCCTGGATGTAACCCGTAAATACAATTCGGGAATCGTTTTCAGCCAGCTTATACAGTTCCTGTTTGTATTGATCCTCGCCATTTGCGTCTCCGGCAATAACCAGCTTGCAATCGGTATCCAGGCGATTAAAAGCAGAAATTAAATAGTGTGCCCCTTTTTCGCGAACCAGCCGGGATGCAAACAGTATGTATTTACCGGGTTCAATATCCAGTTTAAGAATCTCACGCGGAAAGGCTTTAGGTTTGAGGTCTGCTCCGGTGGGGATATATTTAACGTTTAATCCGTACTTCTTATTCAAATAATCACACTGCACTTTCGAAACGGCGGTACATATTTTCGATTGTTTGCAGGCCGTCTTTTCCAGCCAATGCAGCATATGTGAGCCTAACTGGCCCCACCGGCTTCTTTGCCATTCAATCCCGTGCATCTGAAGCACACAGGGCAGGTTACGCTGATAAAACAGCCAGGCAAACGAGGCGGGAACCACACTGTGAAAATGTACTACATCGGGTTTCTGTTGAAAGATGGAATAAATAATCGCTGTTATGGATGCGGATATTTTTTCGGCATATCGCGAGTTCAAAGAGGGTACCTCAATAACCCTCATTCCCTCAAATTCAGAGGGGCAGTCTCCATAATGACCCATGGAGTAAACCGTGATTTCATGTCCGCGCGCAGCCAGTAAGGAACCGAGTTTGCGGGTGTATTTTTCGATTCCACCTCCGATTTTAATATTTTTTACTACAAAAAATGAGATTTTCATCTTAGTCCCTACATGGTTATTTATCGTCATTTTTGCTCATAAAGGCTGATAAATATTTCTTTTTAATAACCCATTTCAGCGGCACTGAGATATTTTTCTTCATTATTTCAGAAACACTGCCCATCATCCAGCAGTTATGCTGACAGTATCCGACTTTTTCTCTGACGACCTGGGCCTGCCGGGAATTCCATATGTCGTAAAAATCGCTGTTTTTTATGTTACCCAGACTTTCCTCCATAACATTACAGGGTCTTATTTCGCCGTAGGGGTCAAGAAAGAAGGCCTGCGAACCCATACGGCAGGGCAGCATACGGGGATTCCCCTGAATGTAGTTTATCAAACCCTGATTAAAATAGGCCCGGAACCAGTCTTTAGGTCTGCGGCTGCTGAGCAGTTCATCGACTAGCTGCCGGAGGCGGCGAATGGCAATTTCCGGAGACTCAAAACGATTATCAAATTTATGAAAATAATAGGAATTGTGAACAGCCGCAGTGGCGAATTCCACACCCAGCATTTTCGCCAGGTGATAAAGCTCGAGAAGATCGTCGGCATTCCGGTCCGAGACGGTTATCCCAAAACCAATATCCCTGATACCCATATTATTCAGTTCAATAAGTGTTCTCAGCCCGTGATCGAATCCGTCTTTTATGCCCCGTAACTGGTCATTGGCCTGGGGCAGGCCTTCCATACTGATGCGCAGCCCCACCCAGGGATTCTTACGGGCCACTTCCAGAATACGTTCTGTCCAGTAACCATTGGTGCTGATGACCACTCTGCGGGCTTTGGGTTTTATGACCGCAAGAATTTCGTTAAGGTCCTCGCGCAAAAACGGCTCCCCCCCGGTGATATTAAACGTGGGAATGGCCGGCAGTTTATCGATAATTTCCGGTGTGATCTCCTGCGATTTTTCCGAAGGATGCTTCCAGATGTTACACATATGACATCGGGCATTACACCGGTACGTTACAATGATACTGGCAAATTTTATTTTCTTAATTGAGCTGTTTTTAGACATAAATCAAGGCAAACCTTATCCGATCAGATAATTCATTTATCCCCGGGTGGCACAAAGAGCTATGCTCAGATAATCCATTTGATTTTCAGGATTCCGGAATTGTCTGGGTAACGATTGATTTATTTTTTTGATATAATGATTATTCACCCTGGTCAGGGGATAAATTTTAATATTTTCCCAGCCCGTCTCTTGCAGGATTTCCCTGTACTCCCGGGGCCGGAGCCGGTTGGGAGAGCCGGAAAATTTCAGCGTATCATAAATGGAATCACTATAACGATAGATATTCAGCGGGTCCCAGTCACGAATCCATCGGGTATGAGTGGCCAGGTCCACTTCCGCAATCAGGATGGCGCCTGCAGCGGTAATTTCACTGAGCCTGCTCAGGGTATGCTCGACATTATCAAAATGTTCGAACGCCGCCTGGCTGAACACCAGGTCAATATGTTTGTCCTGAAAAAGGGTAAGATCGAATTCAGGGGAACAGATATAATTAATTTTATCATTTTGTCCCTTTCGGGTAAGATTGATCTGCTCACGAAGATAATCAATATCCACCTGCGGGGTTTGAACAGTATTTTTCATATAATAGAACAGTTCTTCATAAAACCGGCCGGGAACAGACTGCACTAAATTGTTCACATCCAGCCCGTGATAGTGACGGGCCCCTCTGGCCAGGCATAAGATACCTATTCCCAGGTCAGCCCCCGGGCCCAGTTCCAGAATGGTCTTGTCCTGAAAAGGATATTTCCTGCCGACATATTCGCAGAGAATACGGCGCCAGTGATTGATAACCTGCATATCATAGTGAATGGCCCGCTGGAAATCGGACATGGGAAACGTGCGGGGGCTGGAATACCCCTGGAATTTGTTTCTGATTTTATTGAGCAATAAGAACAGCAGGCCCATCCCGTAATACAACCGGTTATGAGGGTAGCGCGTTTTTCGATTTTCAGGTTTTATCATTCTTATTAATTCCCTTAATCAGGCACACCTTTGGTACACTTCAATTAATTTCTCATAATGTATCCGGGAATTATAATCCTGTGTTACCTTATCTCGAGCCAGCCGGCCCATTTTTTCTATCAGGCATGGACGGGTAAACAAGTACTGCATACTTTCTTTCCATTGCTTAATATCCCCGGCAGGACACAGCAGGCCGGTTTCGTGGGGAGTAATCATTTCCGGGATACCGCCGATATGAGATCCGATGACCGGCTTACCATAGGCAAAGGCTTCCAGGACGGTCATGGGGGCATTCTCAAAACACTGAGAGGGAAAAACCACAAATGCGGCATTTTGAAAAAGATCCTGTAATGATTTTCCCTGTTGATGACCTGCAAATGTTATATGGGTCATATTATTCTGGTTCACAAAATCGAGACAGTGATTCCGGAGAGGACCATCCCCGGCTACTTTTATGGGGATATCCAGGTCTTTTGCCGCCTCTAATAAAGTCAGAATCCCTTTCTCCGGCGAAAGCCGGCCGGCAAAAAGAATATAATCTCCCGGCAGTTTCTGAAACCCATAATCTGCCAGAAATATAAAATTGGGCACATGCGTAAGTCTGCTTTGGGGCATGCCGTTCTGCAGGTGCTTATTCAGGGAAAAAAGACTGGGACAGATAAAATTGCGAACCACCCCATATTTATCAAACCATTTGTTAAAATAGGATTCCATACTATACACCAGCGAAGCGGCGAGGCTGTCCTTATGGCACCGGTTGAAGAGACAATGGCTAAACCGGCCACCCCGGCAATCTTCACAGACCCTGCCTCTATGGAGCATGAGATAGGAAGGACAAACCAATTTATAATCATGGACCGTCATGACTACCGGTATCTTTCTTTTACAGGCGACATCCAGGATGGAGGTGGTTAATCCGCCATAGATATTATGGACATGAATTATCTCGGGCGCCGTCTTATCCAGAAAATCTGAAAATGCCTTCATGGCCCCGGAGTTATAAATGATTTTCACGGCCGCCTTCATTTTTTGGGTCCATGATATATCCTGGTACCGCGTGGCGGGTGGAAATAAATGCGAATAAGGAGATGGTACGTTTTCCGGCAGGGCCTGCGAAAAAACGACCACCTGATGTCCATTCTGTTGAAGAATCTTCTGTTCCTCGAATACTATTCGTTCCGAACCCCCTCTTAAATAGTAATAGTTATTTGTCAGTGCGATTTTCATAATACAATATGTATCGGATTCTCAGTTTATATATTGGGGATGCAGCCAGCGGGGCCATCGCTGTCTGATTTTAGTGCAGGCGATGGCGGCCGTGTCCACACGCAGGGTGTCCACATGATGGTTGCACACTCCCTGGGCCATGGCAACAATGGTAAAGACATAAGCCCCGACCGCCGGCGCCTGGAGTAAATGTTCGAAGAATCCTCCGGTGAGGAATCCCGCTAACACAGCCAGCCCGGCCAGGCAGACACTTCGCTGTATGGGATCATGGATGCCTCGATAGTTTTTTAGAATATACATTCCCATCGAACCTATCAACCAACCATAGAGTGTAAATCCAATGAACCCCGTTTCCACCAGGATGGTCAAATAGTCGTTATGCGCGCTATAGACATGGGTTCCCTGGGGAATCGTCGATTCCGGTGTTACCAGATAATCATTTCCCAGTCCACAGCCATAAATCGGTGACGCCCTGAATGCCTTCCAGGAATTGGGCCAGATGTAATCCTTTCTGATCTCCCAGGAACTGATCGAATCATCGTCGCGGGCCGCCAGGCCTGATATCGCTCCGGTAAGGAGCGGCATGAATAACCCCACCACGACCGCTAAAACCAGCAATAAAGGAATATGCTTCTTTCTGACCTTGGTCAATACCAGTAAGGTCAGAAAACCGGCAAAGCATCCCAGCCAGGCGGCACGAGTCAATGACAAAATCATTAAAATAAACATAACGATAATGGTAACTACTAATAACGGCCTTCTCTTATGGTGTTTATCCATGTTGATATAGAACGAGACCGAAAACAGGATCATAAAAGCACAGAAAAATCCAAAGGAATTCTTGGTCATAAAACTATGTACAAATCCCTTCTGCGGCAGTTCATGAAAACCGCTCAGGGGAAAGTTAAACAGGCCTTCCACTACCCCCAGCAGAATGGGGCCGAACAGCGCGACAAAGACGGAATACACAAACCATCTCACCGCTCTCTCGTGACGGGATAAATTGACAACCAGCATATATAACACATAATAACTTAATATCCGGCTGAATTTTTTTATGAATTCCACGTGATCGGACGCATACGTGATCCCGGCCAACAGGAAGAATATCATCAGGAAAAAAGGTAACGAGGCCGGTGTTCGAAATATCGACACCTTCAGGGCCGCCAGGGTAAACAATCCCATAATAAGAAATACGAAATTTATCACCCCTTCCATAGTAAACGAGATCGGCCCGATATTGATAAAGGTAAACGTAAACAGGCCTCTCAAAACAGCCAGTACCGAAATGCCCAGAATGGGATTGACCAGAAACGCCAGGCAAAAAACAGATAAAAAGGTGATTAAAATGATTAGTTTTTCTAGTTCACTGAGTGTATCCATGGCCTATTTTCCTGTTGCATTGTATCATTCTGATGTAAAACAGTATACACGGCAAGCACGATTCCCCGGATCATCTGCTTCAGATCCGCCTGTTGGGTAATCAACCTTTTACTGTTGGCGCCCAGCCGAAGAGCCAGTTGCTCATCGTCCAGGATGCTGTTAATCGAGGTTACATAATCATACAGGTCTTCATCGTCACATTTAAATCCGTTGACACCGTGTTTAACAAGTTCACTTTCGGCAATAAACCGATTGACCACCACGGGTTTGGCATACATCATCGGCAGGTTTACAAATCCAAATTTGGAAGGGATGACATAGACATCGGCCATATGAAAATAGGAAGCCCGGTCCTCATATTTCCGGCCGGCAAACCAGACCTGGTCCTGTAACTCCATTTTCTGCACGAGTTTTCTTAAGCGTGTCTCATCGCATCCATCTCCCAGAATAATCAGAAAAGTATCCTTCCGGGGCAGAACCTGCATCACTTTCAAGAGAAAATCTATTTTCTTTCTTTTTTCCAAGGCGCCGGCATATAAAAGAATCTTTTTGTCCTGCAATCCCAGGGAGGTTTTAAGCTCCCGGATTTGATCCGCTGAGACCGGCCCCTGACTTAAATCCAGGCCGGACACGGTATTCTGGGCCAGAAATATCCGCTGGGGGGACACACCCATCTTTTCGAAATAATCCCGGGCCTGGCTGCCATACGCCAGACAACCCTGGGCATTTCGTATCATTTGCCTTAAAACGGGTTCCATCATGCGGCGGGGCCATTTTAACGGAGCATTTTCATGGCGGCCGGCATCCCACCAGATGATAGGTGTTTTAATGCGATTGCGATGGGAGAACAGTACCAGATTATTCACTATATTGGTAGCTCCCTCGGTAATGATGACATCGAACGGTGATTTACTGATTTCAGATATCATCGTGGGAAATATGGGTAAATAATATCCATGCGTCCCGATCTCAAAGTAGCGGCCCCAGGAAGGCAGGGTTCTGCTCCAGGTCACCTCATGAATAGGTCCATTGCGATTGCCGCCGGAAGAGGTTCCTTTGCTGCAGAACACGGTGAGATCAAATATTTCGGATAACTTCTGAAATACCGGTATGCGATAATCCGGGCATACCCGCTGAATGATCAATACCTTAATCTTCCTGTTCATAACCCCTTCTGACATCATTTACTTTCGAACTACAATAACTCCTCTGAAGAAAAGTCTTTTGAGCAGATGTTGCGCGTTTAACAGGTGAAACCCCCGGGACTTAAACCACATGAGAACGGAATGGGATTCGATACTGGATACGGCATCGGAATCACTAACGAGAAAATCATCATAATTAGGCGTCAGGGTTTTATAGTATAACGGAGCAGGTGTGTTTCGTCGAAGAGCTGTTTGAACTTCCCAGAACAGACGCCGGGGTACAAAATAGCACGCCCGCACACAGACCGAACCGGCCAGGGTATAAAAGACTTTTAACAATTTCTGCTTCAAAGAGGCCTTCTTCCAGGGTAAGGCGGTTATCCCGGTGGTTACCCAGGGCCGAATATTCCAGGCATCGGCCAGGATAATGGTTCCACCCTTCTCTAAAATCCGAGAACACTCTTCCAGCACTCTTTCGGGACGGGCCACGTGTTCCAGGGTGGTGAAGGAAACGATCAACGAGGCAGAATGATTTTTAAGAGGCATGTTTTCAATATCACAGCAGATACGCTTGCCTTTCAGCCGGGCCAGCGCCTTGCGGGATATATCCATTCCGATATAATCCGGGTGAATGTCCTGAATCGCTCCCACACTACAGCCGAGTTCGACGACAGTGCTCAGTTCTTCCAGACGGACCCACTGACGAATCATCGCCGTACGAGACTCTTTTAAATGATGAGCCGTTTCTCCCACATGATTGATATACTTATCCGAATTATAAAAATCCTGCATCGCCGTTCTGGACGGCGTTTTCTCGCTTTTTACCGCTGCTCTGGTTTTTGTCAATAGTACACTCATGTTCTATTTACCCATTCCCTTTGATCTGCCGATATAATAAACTACCCCATCCATATCAGAAGGACCGTATCCATGTAAGATTAAATCAAGATATTTCAACGGAAAGGTCACCCAGCCAAATACCTCCAGGAGTACCCGATATATCGGATACCTGCCCAGACTAAACAAGGTTGCCAGAAAGGCCCTCAGAAATACACTGAATACCGACGCCGGCCCCATTTCCGTTCCGGTTGCCACCTGCTCGAAATCCTTACATAAATATCTCAATCCTTTAATACTGGCACGCCAGTAATCACTGGGAGCCTCATGATACGGATAACAAAATGGCATACTGATATATATGTACCCACCCGGCTTTAACACCCTTTTCATCTCGGTCAGGATGACACCAGGATTCTGAACATGCTCCATTAACGTCGCGGCGATAATTCCATCAACACTCTGGGAGGCAAAGGGCAATTTATGAGCATCGGCCACAATATCCACTTCCCGATTCATCTGTATATCCAGATTGATTACATCGTTACGTTGATGATGACCGGAACCAATCTCCAGGATGATGGCCCTGGGATTATCCTTATGAACGAGATCGATTACATGCTGGATATTCTTTTTGATTAAGGTGGGTGACGGCGCTTTCAATATTCTATAGAGATATGCGATCCAGCCCCGAGAGCGCTTCTTAAGTTCTGCGCCCTTACACTCCTTTTCTTCATTCTGAAACATCCTGTCTGACTCGGCATCCAGCATAATAGGAACCTGGTCCCTGACCGGATAGCTGACATGACAACTGTTACAGGAAATTCGTGTTTCATCCCGGAGGTGAACCGATGTATTGCATGTCGGACAACACAGGACTCCCAAATCCATTTTACTTTCTGTCTTCAGCATAGGCAGCACCTTTATTCAATCTGTTCATAATGTATAAAATCCTGTGTCCGGGCCTGGTCCAGGGACCAGGCATTATCAATAATCATATTCGGCATATTAATATCCAACAGAGGATAGGCCAGCCGGCACTGATTACACAGCAGAAACATATTTTCATGCCGCACCGGACCTTTACACCGGGGACATACCAGAATATCCATCAGCTTTTTACTAACCATCATCATTTTTTACCGGACCTCCGCAAAAATTCAACTAGGATACCAACCTGATGGTATTACTCCCGGCGGCATGGGTGAATTCCGTAACTTCATCTACAAAAAGAGATCTAAATTGAGATAGAAACCGACACAACCGCTCAAATACAACCAGACGATCGGCCAGCCACATACATTCAGGATGCGCGGACACGGTGGCAATCCCCCCGGCGGAGAGAATATCCGTAATTTGTCCCTTGACTATCTCCAGCCATTGCGTAACATCAACCATCTCGCAGCCAAAATCATTCCCTTTCCACTTGTTCTGTTTATAGTACTCCTGCGTTCGGGCGCCATGAAATATGTGGTCATGGTCCGGCAGGGTATTAACCGGCAAGGAGACCAGAGCGCCGCTTTGCCGGGGAAAGTAATCATCTTTTCTTACTTCATCAGAAATCACTTTTACTCCCTGGCGGGCAAGGAGTTCCTCGATCCTGTCACTTTGCAGATAGGCATGACTCCTCCATGACCGTAGCGGGCGGCCGGTTCTATCTTGAATGACATGAATCGTTCTTTTGATATCATTATGTTGATACACGTTACTTCCGGCATGAGCCAATACTTTAAGATACTTATAGTATTGCCGGCTGAACCAGTAGCCCCATTTTTTTTGGGTAAAGATATTGAACCGATAGTAAAAATCCGGCAGATTGGCATTGTAACCATGGCCGGCTATCTCCAGGTTGTCAAACGTGAACAATTCCTGAATATCGTCAAACTCTTCCTCAAAAGCCCGTCCGGTAATGAATAACGTCACCTTGAGATTATAGCGCCGGGCAATATCAAGATACGACCGAGCCAGTTTAACTTCCGTTTCGCCCGGTGCGAAATAATTCTGATTAAGGCTATTCATAGAACGATGATGAACATCGCCGGTCAGACAAATCATATATCTTTACTCCGGATACGACCGTTCAAAGTAATAATTTTCCAATTTACAAACATTTTTGGACCCACAATTAATGCCGCTGAGATATTACACCGGCATCACTCCAGATATCCCAGGGCCTGTAAGCGGCTTTTAACATCTTCTTCATCGACAGCATCAACTACCTTTTCACAGCGGTTAAACTCATCGGCCGGGGTATTCTGCCGGGATTTGGCCCGCTGTCGCCGGCTGGATTTCCCCTCTTTAAATACGCTTTTTAAAGGCCGGCCGTCTATATCATCCGGCACAGGAATCCCATACAAATCCAACAGAGTGGGCGTAATATCAATGATACGGGCGCCCTCTATCGTTTTCCCCACGGCAAAGGCCGGTCCATGAGCAATACAAATGCCATAATAGTCATTTTCTGCCTGCCATCCTGAGTTTTCATAATCAAACGCACTCCCCTCTTTCAATCCGCCGGCTACATGAAAATGTTTATTAAACTCAAGAAACAGATCCGGAGCACTTGTATTAAATTTTCCAGTGAAAATCTCTTCTTTCTTCCAGATCCTGTTAAATACCTTCCTGCCCTGGAGAGGATCTCTGATTTCCCCCAGTTCATCAATCAAAAGCTGACGGAATTGCTCATAATCGGTCGAAATTTTATCCCGGTCGATATAGACCGGTCCCTGGCCGGTCCCCATGACCCGGGAATGGTCCCAGTCGATTAAATTCTCTAAATCTCTGCCGGAGATACTTTTATCACATTGGGGAACTATTCTTTTGAGAGATCGAGGGATAAGCCGGCGTAATCCCATTAATTTCAAACGCACAGCCCACCTCTTGAGTCGTTCCTGATGGAGTCCTGCCTTGGCCAGCAGGCCGGCCGAATGCCTCCTGACCTGTAGATAACCCTTTTCTCTGAGCCAGGAGTTGATATAAAAACTGGCCGATATTTTCATACCACCGTGATCAGAAATAATGACAGTGTTTATCTGGTCGCTGACCAGATTCCCGATTTCCTTATCCAGAAACTGCCAGGCCCGGTAAACCACGTCGTCATCCCAATAAAAATGGTGCAGGGTGTTGATATAAAACAGGGTAACATGTAAAAAATCAACCCGACCCTCTTCCATCACATCCCGGGCCAGCCGAAACCGACTCTCCATAAGCTGGATGATTTTATTCAGCGTGGCCTCTTTGTCATGATAAAGTAAAGGCTGGGGTTTGGTCTGATACTTATATTTTTTTATCAGCGCCTGACCTAATTCCGGCGGCCAGGTAAATGTGGCGCCCTCGGGTGACTCCCAGCCTGAAACCATAAAACCATCCACGGGTTTGGGGGGATAGGTCGTCGGCATATTAATGATTCCGGTGGAAATCCCGTAATCATTAAGGATATCCCAGACCTCTCGTGACTGGAACGAGGTGCTCCGGTGCATCAGGGGCATACGCCGGTTTTTCCAGTCCACGCCCACCCACCAGAATACTCCCAGGTTCGCGGGATTTTTCCCGGTGGAATAACATTTCCAGGCCGGGCAGGTAACCGGGGGAAAGCTGCTCTTTAGCCTTCCCTGCACCCCGTTTGATATGAAACGGTGTAAGTTGGGGAGCCGGCCCTGCTCGATCCAGGGGCCGATTAAATCCCAGCTTGACCCATCCAGACCTATCACGACTGTTTTAGTGGCCATGGTATAATCCTTTAGTGATGATTTAATAAATGGTTATATAAATGTACATAACGGTCCGCTATAGTATCCAGCGAAAACCGTTTCTCGATCGTTTGTCGAGCGTTTTGACCGATCGTTTCTCTTATATCACTCTGCCGGGCCAGTTCCATCATGCGCACGGCAAGCTGTTCCACTGCACCGGAGGGAAAAATGGACCCGTCCCGACCGTCGGTAATAATATCCCTTACACAGGGCAAATCAGAGGCAATACAGCAAAGACCGCAGGACATGGCCTCCAGCAGGGAATTCGGAAGGCCTTCCCGCCGGGACGGAAATATATATATATCCGATGCCTTGATATAGTCCGCCGCGTTTTCAACAAAACCCGTCAGAGTTATGGTATCCTCTAATCGATTCGTGCTGATTTCGTGCTGTAATTCCTGCACATACTCCTCGTCAGCATTGCAATTTTCCTTACGGCTCAGGGGTCCCACAATCACCAACTTAAGTCCGGGTATCCGGGTAATGATTTTCCGCCAGGCATCTATCAGAACATCAATCCCTTTTCGCCTGTTGACCACTCCCATAAATGAAAATATCGTCTGATGCTGCGGTAGATTTAACTGCTGCCTGAGGTTATTTTTCTCTTCCCGTGCCAGAGGGCGAAAGATCGTGGTATCCACGCCATTGGGTATCTCGATGAGTTTTTCACCGGGCAGGCCGCTCTGCCGGAAGCTTACGCTCAGTTCACTGCTGATACTTATGATCCGGTCGAGACGCGATACCAGATTTAACTGCAAACCGCCGAACGTTCGCCTGGCAATGGATTGGGGATCATCAGCACCGTAAGTAATCATTTTAGCCAGGATTTTTTTGCTATGCAAACGAGCGGAAATGATGCCGGAGTAGGTATAAGGAAATATTCCGTGGGCATGAATGATATCATAGGTATTCCGACCTGCCAACAGGAAATTGAGTACTCTTAAAGAATACAAATTTCTCTGGATGGGAGTATCTGCCCAGCTAAGACGGAATACGTCTATACCCTGCATGGTTTCCTGCCGGGGAATCGTGCGATCCCGATACTTGGTAACCACAAAGGGCCGGACACCTCGTTCCTGCAGCT